>CALCZN010000122.1:0-17904 GCA_937903095.1 uncultured Burkholderiales bacterium | reverse complement strand
CGATACGAGGCCGGTGAACAGCGGCGTGGATCAGATGGCCGTCATGGCTTCGGTGACGAAGTGGGCGGTGCAGGTTCCCCACCTGAGCAGGCTTGCCGATCTGCTGGGGATGGCCATTCGCAAGGCCTCCACCGGTCGGCCGGGTCCCGTCTACGTCGACATTCCCATCGACATCATGTTCGGTGCGATCGAGGCCGGCGAGGTGCGCAACCTGTACGGTGACCACGCGCCTTCGCGGCCGGCCCCCGCGCCGGAGGCGATCGAGCGAGTCGCCGGCCTCCTGCGAACCGCACGCAGGCCGGTCATTCTCGCCGGCGGCGGCGTGCTGTACTCGCGTTGCGCGACGGAACTCGTTGCACTCGCCGAGCGCGGCAGCATTCCGGTGCTGACGAATGCAAAGTCGCGCGGCACGATTCCCAGCGATCATGCACTGTGGGGGCGCGGCTTTGCCACGCTCGCCCCCGCTCGAGGACAGGGCCTGGTGCCCGACCTCGTGCTGGTGCTGGGGGCCCGCTTCGGTATCTACACCGGCGGTCAGCGCCGGTCCTTCCTACCCGATGATGCCTTCGTCGTCCAGGTGGACATCGAGCCGGAGGAGTTCGGTCGCATTCGCGATCCCGACCTGGCGGTGGCCGCCGATTGCGGCGAGACGCTGCGGGCGCTTCTCGGGGCGTTTGGAGAAGTCGAACCTGCTGCTGCCGCCGAGCGGGCCTCGTGGGCCGAGCGCTTGTGTGCGATCGGCAATGCGTCGAAGACCGCCTACGAGGACGCGGCCTCGAACGCGCGCGGTCCGATCCATCCGTACCGCCTGGCCAAGGAAGTCGCCGAAGCGGCGCCACGAAATGCAGTGATGTGCCTCGACGGTGGCGAGGCGCATTCGTGGATCGACATGGTCGGCCACAGCCTGGAGCCCGGCCACTGGCTGGGGCACGGCTACGTCGGTTCGATGGGCGAAGGTCTTCCGCTGGCCGTCGGGGCGCAGGTCGGGCGCCCCGACCGCCGCGTGGTCTGCTTCACCGGCGACGGTGCGGTCGGATTCAACTTCGCCGAGTTCGAGACCCTGGTGCGGCACCGGCTTCCGGTCGTCGTCGTGATCGCGAACAACCAGGCATGGGGCATGTCGGCCAACGGACAGGATCTGCTGTACGGACCGGGCAACCGGATCGTCAGTGATCTCGGCCGCATCCGCTACGAGCAGGCGGCTGCCGCCTTCGGCTGCCATGCCGAGTTCGTCGAAGACGTGGCCGATCTTGCGCCCGCGCTACGGCGCGCGTTCGCCAGCGGCAGGCCAGCGTGCGTGAACGTCATGACGCGTCCCGAAGTGATGCATCCGATCACGCAGCGTTTCGTCGGCAAGGCGGTCGAACGCGACGGCGAGCGCCGCTACGTGCCCTATGCCGACGACCTCGAGGCCTGAAATGCCGGGTGCAGCAAGGCTGGAGGGCAAGGTCGCATTGGTGACCGGAGGCGGCTCGGGAATCGGTCGCGCCGTCTGCCAGGCGCTTTCGGCTCACGGTGCACGAATCGCGGTACTCGACCGCGATCTCGCGGCTGCGGAGGCAACCGCGCGCACACTCGGGACTGCCGCGCAGGCGATCGCAGTCGACGTCGCCGACGAAACGGATGTCGAGTCCGCTACCGCACGGGCGGCCGACTCCTTCGGCCGAATCGACATCGGCGTCAATGCCGCTGGCGTAGGCGCCAGCGCACCGATGATCGACACCACCCTTGAGCAGTGGCGAAAGGTGCTCGACGTCTGCCTGACCGGAGTCTTTCTCTGCGCACGCGCGCAGGCCCGGCAGATGATCCGGCAGGGGGCCGCAGGCGTACTGATCCAGATCGCATCGACGAACGCACGCCAGCCGGGTGAAGGGCTGAGCGCCTATTGCGCGGCCAAGGCCGGGGTCGAGATGTTCACGCGAGTGACCGCGCTCGAGTTGGCCCGGTACGGGATCCGGGTGAACGGCGTCGGGCCCGGGCTGACGGAGACGCCGATGGTCGCCCGGTTCCTGTCCGATCCCGAGGCGCGCGAAGCGTTCGTGTCGAACATCCCGCTCGGTCGCCCGGCGAGTCCGGAAGTCATCGCAGCCGCGGTCGCATTCCTTGCCAGCGACGAAGCCGCTTACGTCACGGGCCAGACGTTGTACGTCGACGGCGGCGCGCTGATGCAGCGCTACCCGAGCCTCAGCGCCCGCAAGCCCCGATCCGCGGCCGTTCCCCCGTCACGGGATTCCGCCCGATGAGAGCGCTCGTCTACCTCGGCGACAGGACCGTGAAGCAACGGGAAACGCCGGAACCCGTCGCGGCCGACGGCGAGGTCGCCGTGCAGGTATTGCAGGCGGGCATCTGCGGCACCGACCTCTGCGTGATCCGGGACGAGAGGCCGAAAGTCGTGCCGCCGATGACGCTCGGGCACGAGTTCGTCGGCTGCCGGCGCGACACCGGTGAGCGCGTGATCGTCAATCCGATTCTCTCGTGCCGGCGCTGTCGCGCCTGCCGAGAGGGACGAATGCATCTGTGCGAATCGCGCCAGGTCGTGGGCGTGCACCGCCCCGGAGCCTTCGCGGAATGCGTGGCGGTGCCGGCCGACCGCGTCCTTCCGGCGGGGAACGCAACGCTGGAGCAGGCGGCGATGGTCGATCCGATCGCCACCGCATTGCACGCGTTCCGGCTCGCGCCGCCGCCCGAGGGGCCGGTGGCAGTACTCGGCGCAGGTGCAATCGGACTTTCGATGCTCTTCGTGCTGCGAGCCGCGGGTGTGCAGGACATCACCGTCACCGACATTTCGCAGCAGCGACTCGATCTCGCACAGGCCGGCGGCGCGACCAGGGTCGGCCTCGTTGCAGAAGGCGTGTACGACGTCGTCTACGACACCGCCGGAACGACCGTCACACGACGGGACGCGGTGCTCAGGGCCCGACCGGGCGGAACGGCCGTCCTTGTGGGTCTGCACAGCGCCGACCTGCTCGTCCCTGCAGGTCCGATCATCGGCGGCGAGCGCAGCATTCGCGGCTCGTTCGGCTACAACGACGACGAGTTCCGCGAGGCCGCTCGGCTGGCCGACAAGCTCGATACCCGATGGGTGCACGTCATTTCTTTCGACGAAGCCGAGTCGGTCCTTTCGGCGTTGGTCGAAGGCCGCGCCGATCCCTCACAAGTCAAGATCCAGATGCGGCTCGCGTGACACGCCGCCAGGAATGCATCTTTTTCCCGAGGAGACAACACCATGATCCACAGAACCTTCGGCGCGCTCCTGGCAGTCGCCGGCCTTGCCCTTGCGCCGCTGGCGCACGCACAAACCGGGCCGATCAAGCTCGGCGCCGTGCTCTCGCTCACCGGGCCCGTCGGATTCATCGGAGATCCGCAACAGAAGGTGCTCGAACTGCAGGTGAAGCGGCTGAACGAGCAGGGCGGCGTACTCGGCCGACCGGTCGAGCTCGTCGTCTATGACGACCAGTCCGATCCGAGCAACGCCAACACCTTCACCAAGCGCCTGATCGATTCTGACAAGGTCGACGTGCTGCTCGGCGGAACCATCACGCCTTCCGCGATGGCGATGGTGCCGCATGCCGAGCGCAGCGCCCTGCCGTACATATCGTTCGGCGGCGGGGCGTCGATCGTGGAACCGGTGAAGAAGTGGGTGTTCAAGACGCCACCGACCGACCGACTGGTAGCCGAGCGCATCCTCCAGGACCTGAAGGATCACGGATATACGCGCGTGGCACTGCTGGCCGAGACCAGCGGCTTCGGTCAATCGGGACGCAAGGAGCTGGCGGCATCGGCTTCGAAGTACGGCATCACCATTGCCACCGAGGAAACCTACGGCGCGAAGGACACCGATGTCACCCCGCAACTGACGAAGATCCGCGGGGTAGCGGGAATCCAGGCGCTGGTCGTCTTTTGCGGCGCGGGACCGAGCCCGGCAATGGCGGCTCGCGGCATCGCCCAGCTCGGGATCAAGCTTCCCGTGTACATGCCGCACGCCGCCGTCAACCAGGAGTTGATCAAGCTGGCGGGGGCCGCTGCGGAAGGCATCCGCATGCCGACGGCCGCCTTCGTGGTGATCGATGCGCTCGCGGAAGACGATCCGTCGAAGAAGGCTGGTCAGGAGTACTACGCATCGTACAAGGCCGCATACGGCGCGGACGCTTCGCCCTTCGGCGCCAATGCGGCGGACGCACTGATGATCGCGGTCGACTCCTTGAAGCGCGCGGGCAGCACCGACAAGGCGAAGGTGCGCGGCGCAATCGAGAAGACCGACGGTCTCGTGGGCTTGAACGGTACCTTCACGATGTCCGCCGAAGACCATAACGGACTGGACCTGAACGATCTTCGAATGGTCGAGGTGCGCGAGGGCCGCTTCGTCCTGGCGAAGTGAAGCCGGCAGCCGGCTAGCGCGACGGGACGCCCGCGTGCGTCCCGTCCCCTTCTGGAGACCGCGATGGCGGCGGAACTTCTGCAGTTTCTGTTCTCGGGCCTGACCGTCGGCGCGATGTACGCACTGGCCGCGCTCGGCTACGCGCTCATCTACAACGCCAGCCACATCGTCAACTTCGCACAGGGCGAGTTCATCATGCTCGGCGCGATGGTTGCGGCAGCGCTGTCCGCGTCCGGCGTGGACCTTCCGATGGCGGTGTTCGGCGCCGTATTCGTCACCATCGTCGCCGGCGTCGCGATGCAGCGGCTGGCGATCCGGCCGGCGTCCGGGGCGCCGCTGATCACGCTGCTGATCATCACGCTCGGCGTGGCGTTGGTGATCCGCGGCGCGGTGCAGGTGCTGCTCGGCAAAGGCAATCGCGGCCTTCCTGCCTTCAGCGGCGACCAGCCCCTGCAGATACTGGGGGCGACGCTGTCGACGCAGAGCCTCTGGGTTCTCGCCGTCACGGTCCTCGTCGTGCTGGCATTGGCCTGGTACTTCAGCAGGACCTTGCCGGGCAAGGCGATGCTCGCAACGTCGCACAACCGTCTCGCCGCCGACCTGGTCGGCGTGAATACCGAACGCGTGATGTTGATCTCCTTCGCCCTGTCCGGCGCCCTCGGCGCCATCGGCGGCGTGCTGACCGCCCCGATCACCTTCACCAGCTACGACGCGGGCATCGTGCTGGGATTGAAGGGATTCGCCGCCGCGGCGCTCGGAGGGCTGGGGAGCGGTCCCGGCGCCATCGTCGGCGGGCTGTCGCTCGGCATCATGGAGGCCTTGACGGCCGGCTACCTGTCGTCGGCCTACAAGGACGCGGTGGCCTATGTACTGATCCTGCTCGTGTTCATGTACATGCCGCGCGGATTGTTCGGCACGAAGATGGCGGACCGCGTATGACCTGCCTGCGTTCGCACCGCGGCCTGCTTGTGCTGCTCGCGCTGCTCCTCGTCTTCCCGCTGGCGAGCCCCAACAGCTACCTGTACGACGTCGCGATCCGCATCGCGCTGAGCGCGATCGTCGTGATCGGCCTGAACCTGCTGTTCGGATACGCGGGGCAGATCAGCCTGGGCCATGCCGCGTTCCTCGGGCTGGGCGCCTACGCGTCGGCGATCCTGACCGCGCACTTCGACTGGCCGCCACTGGCCGCTCTGGTTGCGGGCGCTGCGGCAACCGGCGTGCTGGCGGTGCTGATCGCGCGGCCGATCCTGAAGCTCAGCGGTCATCACCTGGCCATGGCCACGCTCGCGCTCGGACTGATCGCCGCGATCGTGTTCACGAACGAGACCCGTTGGACCGGTGGTTCCGACGGAATGACCGTTCCGCCTTTTTCGGTATTCGGCTGGTCGATCGACGGCGAGGTCCAGTGGTATGCCCTCGCATCCGTACTGCTTCTGCTGACCACCTGGGCTGCCGTCAACCTGGTCAACTCGCCGGCCGGGCGCGCCCTGCAGGCCATCCGCGGCTCCGAGATCGCGGCGCGCATCGCCGGGATCGACACGCGCGCATTCAAGACGCGCGTGTTCGTGCTGTCCGCGGTGCTGGCCAGCGTCGTCGGCAGCCTGAGCGCGCACTACATGGCGTTCATCACGCCATCGGTCGCAGGGCTGGCACGGTCGGTCGAACTGCTGATGATGGTTGTGATCGGCGGCATGGCGTCGGTCTACGGTTCGCTCGTAGGTGCCGCGCTGATCACGCTTCTCCCGCAGTTCCTCCATGCGTTCGAAGGCTGGGAGACGCTGGTGTTCGGAGTAATCCTGACGGCCGCGATGATCTTTCTGCGCGATGGAATCGTGCCCACCTTGGGTACCCGCCTGTCCGCGCGCCGTGCAGGCAGGCAAGCCGCTGCCGGCTCGCTGGGCGTCCGTCCGAAGGGCGACGCGCAGGAGTCGATGATGGAGGCCCCATGAACGCGCTGTCCGTCCAGGGACTGTCGAAATCCTTCGGCGGCGTGCATGCGATCCGCGAAGTGAGCTTCGACGTCGTGCCGCGAACGGTCCACGCAATGATCGGGCCGAACGGCGCGGGCAAGACGACGCTGATCAACCTCATTACCGGTGTCTACACGCCCGACGCCGGAAGCATCACCCTGTTCGGGACGCGTGCGCACAACTGGTCGCCCGAACGAGTCGCACGCGCCGGGCTCAGTCGAACCTTCCAGAACTTCCAGGTCTGCATGAACATGAGCGCCGTCGAGAACGTGATGATCGGCGCCCACCAGCTGCTCCAGGGGAGCCTGTTGCTGGGCATGCTGCAGCCTCCTGCGTTGCGCAAGGCGGATGCGCAGTATCGTGAGCGCGCGCTTTCGCTGATGGATTTCGTCGGGATCCAGGCTTTCGCGAACGCGCAGGCCAGCGAACTGCCGTACGGAGCGCTCAAGCGACTGGAGATCGCTCGCGCACTTGCCGCGGGCCCCCGGCTCCTGCTGCTCGACGAACCCGCCGCGGGCCTGAACCAGACCGAGAAATCCGAGATCGCCACGCTGATCCGCCGGGTTGCAGACGAGGGCGTCACGGTCATTCTTGTCGAACACGACATGAAACTCGTGATGGGGATCTCGGATCAGGTGCTGGTGCTCGACTATGGCCGGCGCCTCGTCCAGGGAACGGTCGACGAAGTGCGTCGCAACCCCGAGGTGATCGCCGCTTACCTGGGAGCTGCCGCGTGAGCCCGCTGCTGGAGGTGAAGGACCTGTCGAGCCACTATGGTCGTGTCCAGGCGCTGCGTTCGATCGACCTGAGCGTGTCGGAGGGCGAACTGGTTGCACTCGTCGGAGCCAACGGCGCGGGCAAGACGACGCTCCTTCGCACGTTGTCCGGCGTACAACCGGCCACAGGGGGCTCGATCGTCTTCAACGGACGGCAGATCTCACGAGCGCGTCCCTATCAGCGCGTGCACGCCGGGATCTGCCAGGTGCCGGAAGGTCGACAGGTGTTCGGGCCCATGCGCGTCGTCGACAACCTCCGGCTCGGCGCCGTGACCCGCCGCGACCGTGAGGTCGACGACGATCTCGAACGGATGTACGCGCTGTTTCCAGTCCTCCAGGAGCGCGCCGATTCTCCGGCCGGCGCCTTGTCCGGAGGCCAACAGCAGATGCTCGCACTGGCGCGGGCGCTGATGGGCCGTCCCAGGCTGTTGCTGCTCGACGAACCGTCGATGGGCTTGGCGCCGCTCGTCGCCACCGAGATCTTCGGTGTCATCGAACGGCTGAAGACTGAGGGCACCACGATCCTGCTGGTGGAGCAGAACGCGCAGGCGGCGCTGTCCATCGCCGATCGCGGCTACGTCCTGGAGACGGGACAGGTGACGCTGAGCGATACCGGCCCCAGACTGCTGGCGAACGAGGCCGTGCAGCGGGCGTATCTCGGGATGTAAGGTCAGGCGCTGCCCGATTCCCGGCGTGTGGTGTCGTCGTCGGCTTCGCCTTGTGGCCAGGCCAGGCGCGCGCATGCTTCGCAGTAGACGGGGCGCTTGGGCAGCTTCTCGTCCGGCTGCGCACCCCACGCCGAAACGGGAATCGCCGTCGGCATGGTCGGCGTGCCGCACAGGGAACGCATGATGTTGGCGCGACGCGAAAGATGGTAGTCCCAGATCCCATGGGAGCTCTCGGTGACGACGAGTTCGTTCCTCTCGGCTTCCGTCGTGGGGATCTGCACTCCCTTCATCGATTCGAACAGGCTCATGGCATGCACCGGTAATGTGAATCCAGGGTCGACAGTGAAGGCTACCCGATCGTCGGGGCAAGCCTTGATCCCCGTGTTCGCTCGCAGCACCCGGCAGGGCCGCTCAGCTTTTCCGCGCTGCGGCTTGCGGCACTTTTGGCCGCGAAAACCGTTTCGGACCTGGAAACGCTGTATTCCGCGGACGGCCCGCGCGCGACCATGCGGCGGTGCCACGAAGCGTAGCGTTGCCGCTCTTGGAATCGATTCCGCGGGCGCAAACGCTACCGCCGGTATCCCGGACCTGGAGGCGAGCGGCGGCGCGCGGCTTGTGACTCCGGCTGGCCGCTACGTGGCCTTGACTTTCGCCTGCGACGAAAGTCAGCCTTCGCCGTAAACCGCGCAGTCACGCGTGACGGTCATTCCACCGTCACGCTTTTAGCCAGATTGCGCGGTTTATCCACATCCGTCCCTCGCACCAGCGCCACGTGATACGCCAGCAGCTGCAGCGGCACCACGTGCAGGATCGGCGACAGCAACCCCGCGTGATCCCCGAGGTTGATGATGTTCACCCCGTCGCTCGGCTCGATCAGCGTGTCGCGGTCGGCGAACACGAACAGCTCGCCGCCGCGCGCGCGCACTTCCTGCAGGTTCGACTTCAGCTTCTCGATCAGCGAGTCGTTGGGGGCCACGACGACCACCGGCATGTCGCGGTCGACCAGCGCGAGCGGACCGTGCTTCAGTTCGCCCGCCGCGTAGGCCTCGGCGTGGATGTAGGTGATCTCCTTGAGCTTGAGGGCGCCCTCCTGCGCGATCGGGTAATGCACGCCGCGGCCGAGGAACAGCGCGTGCTGCTTCGGCGCGAAGCGGTTCGCCCAGTGGCGCACCGCACCCTCGCATTCCAGCACGTGGTTCATCGCCGCCGGCAGGTGACGCAGCTGCGCGAGCAGCTCCTTCTCCTTCGCCGCCGACAGGCGCCTGCGCTGGCGCGCGAGCACGAGCGTGAGCACGAACAGCACGGTGAGCTGCGTGGTGAAGGCTTTGGTCGACGCGACGCCGATCTCGGGGCCGGCGCGCGTGAGGAAGCGCAGCCGGCTCTGGCGCACCAGCGCCGATTCGGGCACGTTGCAGATCGACAGCGAATCGCGCAGGCCGATCGTCGTCGCGTGCTGCAGCGCGGCCAGCGTGTCGGCCGTCTCGCCCGATTGCGAGACGGTGATCACCAGCGTCTTCGGTAGCGCGACCGAGTCGCGGTAGCGGTATTCGCTGGCGATCTCCACCGACACCGGAATGCCGGCGATCGCCTCGAGCCAGTATTTCGCGACCAGTCCGGCGTGCCAGCTCGTTCCGCAGGCGAGGATCAGGATGTGCTTCGTGCGTGCGAACACCTCCTCGGCTTCGGCGCCGAACAGGCCCGCCGACACCGACGATGCGTTCGTCACCATCTCGAGCGTGTTGGCGATGGCGCCCGGCTGCTCGAAGATTTCCTTCTGCATGTAGTGCTGGTACTGGCCCAGCTCGATCGAGTCGGCCGACAGCTGGCTCTCGACGATCGGCCGGTGCACGGGCCTGCCTTCGAGATCGACGATCGAGTAGCCGTCGGTGCCGATGCGCACGACGTCGCCGTCCTCGAGGTACGCGACGCGGCGCGTGACCTGCAGCAGCGCCGACGTGTCGGAAGCGAGGAAGTTCTCGCTGCCCTCGGCGTTCGATTCGCCCACGCCGAGCAGCAGCGGCGAGCCGCGGCGCGAGCCGACGACGGTGTGCGGCTCGCCGACGTGGATCGCGGCGATCGCGTAGGCGCCCGACAGCTCGCGAACGGTCCGCTGCATCGCCTCGAAGAGTTTCAACCCGGACGCGACGTGGCTGTGCAGCAGGTGCGCGATGACCTCGGTGTCGGTGTCGCTGACGAACTGGTAGCCGGCCTCGAGGAGCCGCGCGCGCAGCGCCTCGTGGTTCTCGATGATGCCGTTGTGCACGACCGAGACCTCGACGCCGTCGCGCGAAGAGAAATGCGGATGCGCGTTCTTCTCCGAGACGCCGCCGTGCGTGGCCCAGCGCGTATGCGCGATGCCGGTGGGCGCGATCGCTCGCATCTCGCGGGTGCGCGCCTCGAGGTCGGAAACCCGGCCCACCGAGCGCACGCGCTCCATCGCGCCGTTCAGGATGGCGATGCCGGCCGAGTCGTAGCCCCGGTATTCGAGCCTGCGCAGACCCTCGATGAGGATCGGTACGACGTTGCGCTGGGCGACCGCCCCGACGATTCCACACATGTTGCAGACTGCTCCTGTGCGCTGCGGCGTTCCCCGGCCGCTCGTGGGCGGCGGGCGCGCTCCGCGGCGCGGGTTGTCACGCTATCCGGTCCGGGTGTTCTTCGGGGCCGGTCGTTTCCAGGAATCGATCGTCGCCTGCTTCGCGCGCGACAACGTCAGGCGACCTTCCGGCGCATCGTGCGTGAGCGTCGTGCCTGCGCCGATCGTGGCGCCGCGGCCGACCTTCACCGGCGCGACGAGCTGCGTGTCGCTGCCGATGAAGGCGTCGTCGCCGATCACCGTCTCGTGCTTGTTCACGCCGTCGTAGTTGCAGGTGATCGTACCGGCGCCGACGTTCACGCGCTCGCCGATCGAGGCGTCGCCGATGTAGGCAAGGTGGTTCGCCTTGGATCCGGCACGCATCTTCGTGTTCTTCATTTCGACGAAATTGCCCACGTGCGTTCCGTCGCCCAGCTCGGTGCCGGGGCGCAGCCGCGCGAACGGGCCGATGCGCGCATTCGCCCCGACCACGGCGTCGTCGATGTTCGAGTACGGCAGGACGCGGGTGCCGGCGCCGATGCGCGCCGAGCGGATCGTGCAGTACGGGCCGATCTCGACGTCGTCGCCCAGTTCGACCTCGCCCTCGAACACGCAGCCGACGTCGATGAAGACGTCGCGCCCGCAGCGCAGGCGGCCGCGCACGTCGAGCCGGGCCGGATCGGCCAGCCGAACGCCGTCTTCCTCCATCAGCCGCGCGGCGATCCGCGCCTGGAGGAGCCGTTCGAGTTGTGCCAGTTGCAGCTTGCTGTTCACGCCGAGCGTCTCCGACGCCTGCCCAGGCTGCGCGGATTCGACGCGCACGCCATCCTGGACCGCGAAGGCGACGATGTCGGTGAGGTAATACTCGCCCTGCGCGTTGTCGTTGCCCAGCGCCGCCAGCCAGCGCTTCAGCGCCGGTGTCGGTGCAGCGAGGATTCCGGTGTTGATCTCGCGGATCCGGCGCTGCACCTCGTCGGCGTCGCGATGCTCGACGATGCGTACGATCCGCCCGTCGCGCCGCACGATCCGCCCGTAGCCGGTGGGATCGTCCAGTTCGACCGTGAGCAGCGCGAGCGCGTCCTGGCCGCCCGCCTGCAGAAGCCGATCGAGCGTCGCGGCGCGGATGAGCGGCACGTCGCCGTACAGCACCAGCGTGGGGACGCCGTCGGCGAGCAGCGGCGCCGCCTGCTGCACCGCGTGGCCGGTGCCCAGTTGCGGTTGCTGCAGCACCCAGCGCAGGTCGTCTCCGGGGATCGCCTGCGAGACCGCTTCGCCGCCGTGCCCGTAGACGACGACGATGGTATCCGGATCGAGGGCGCGCGCTTCGTCGACGACGTGCTGCAGCAGCGGTTTGCCCGCCAGCGGATGCAGGACTTTCGGAAGCGCCGAGCGCATCCGCTTTCCCAGGCCGGCGGCGAGGATGACGATGTTCACGTTTTCCTTTTGTTATCAGCTACTTGCAGCGCTCGAGAAGCACTTGTCGGAAAGCTTAACACGCAGGCGTACGCGGTCCCCCGATCCGCCCTGCCGCGGAAAGCAACGCGGCCGCCGCGAAGCGGCTCCGCAGGTCAATGCGCGATCTTTCCGCGCACCGCATCCGGATGGCCGGCGCCGCCGGCGATGCGCGGCGCGATCGAGCCGAAGACCATGCCGAAGATCGACGCGCCCAGGCCAACGAACTGCGGCGGGATCAGCGCATCGGGTGCGCTCAGCTCCGAGATTCCCCAGGCGACCAGCCCGAAGATGACCGACATCATCGCGCCCTGCGGCGTGGCGCGGCGCCAGAACAGCCCGAAGGCGAGCGGCGTGAACGCCGCGACCAGCGTCACCTTGTAGGCGTTCTGCACCATCTGGAACATCGACGATTCGCTGTTCAGCGCGAACAGCATCACGCACAACGCGAAGATCACCAGCACCATGCGCAGCATGACGAGCATCTGCCTGTCGCCGATGCGTCCGCCGAGCAGCGGGCGCAGCACGTTCTCGGTGAACACCGCCGTGGGCGCGAGCAGTGCGCCGCTGGCCGTCGACAGGATCGCCGACAGCAGCGCGCCGAAGAACATCACCTGCGCGAACAGCGGCGTCTGGTCCAGGATCAGCTGCGGCAGGATCAGCTGGAAGTCGAGCGAGCCGTCGGAGAGGATCGAGCGCACCTTGTCGGGCTCGATCAGCAGCGCCGACACCGCGATGAACATCGGCACGAACGCGAAGACGAAGTAGATGGCGCCGCCCAGCAGCGTGCCGCGTACGGCGGTGTCCTCGGTCTTCGCCGAGGTGACCCGCTGGAAGACGTCCTGCTGCGCGATCGAGCCGATCGCCATCGTCCCCCAGGCGGCGACGAAAGCGATCCAGTCCCTCAGGTTCGCGCTCGGCCAGAACCGCAGCTTGTTCTCGCGAACGGCGGCATCCCAGACGGCGCCGAAGCCGCCTGCCATGCCGCCGAGCAGGAAGGCGATGTAGAGCAGCCCGACGATGATGATCACCGTCTGGAAGAGGTCGGTGAACGCCACCGACCACATGCCGCCGAACAGCGTGTAGACGAGCACCACCATTGCGCCGAGCACGATGCCCTGCGACAGCGGGATCGTCCCGCCCGACAGCGTGTTGAAGACGATGCCCAGCGCGACCATCTGGGCGGAGGTCCAGCCGAGGTAGGACAGCGTGATCGCCAGGCCCGCGCCGATCTCCACCGTGCGGTTGTAGCGCTTGCGGTAGAAGTCGCCGATCGTCAGCAACTCCATCCGGTAGAACGGACGCGCGAAGACGAGCGCGACGATGATCAGGCAGAAGGACGCGCCGAAGGGGTCGGCGACGACGCCGCCGAGGCCCTCGCGCAGGAAGGTCGACGAGACGCCGAGCACGGTCTCCGCACCGAACCAGGTGGCGAACACCGTGGCGACGTTCATGTACAGCGGCAGGCTGCGGCCGGCGACGAGATAGTCCTTCGAGCTCTTGACGCGTTGCGCCGCGTACAGGCCGATCCCGACCGTCACGGCCAGGTAGATCATCACCAGCGTGGTCAACATCGGTCGCTGATCCGAAAAATGGCGCGAAACCTTACCCGATTTTTGGAGGCGGCGGTGTGGCTCGGAAGCTATACGAGCCAGCGGAGCGCCTGGACGGCGACCAGCGCGACGACCAGCAGCGCGAGCGCGGCGATCCAGCGGCGCATGTCGCGTTGCTCGCGCGTCAGCGTTTCGAGGGCGCGCGTGAGCGGATCGGTCTTCGGATGTGCCTGGCGTTCCAGCGCCTGGTGCGCCAGGCGCGGCAACTCCGGCAGCATCCGGCTCCAGTGCGTCGCCTCGATGCGAATCCGCTCGAGCAGCCCGGCCACCCCGATCTGCTCCTGCATCCAGCGCTCGAGGATCGGCTTGGCGGTGACCCACAGGTCCAGCTCGGGGTCGAGCTGCCGGCCGAGCCCTTCGATGTTCAGCAGCGTCTTCTGCAGCAGCACGAGCTGCGGCTGGATCTCGACGTTGAAGCGGCGCGACGCCTGGAACAGGCGCAGCAGCACCAGGCCGAGCGAGATCTCCTTCAGAGGCCGGTCGAAGAACGGCTCGCAGCAGGCGCGCACGGCGCCGGCCAGTTCCTCGACGCGCGTGTCGGGCGGCACCCATCCCGACTCGACGTGCAGCTCGGCCACGCGCCGGTAGTCGCGGCGGAAGAAGGCGAGGAAGTTCTGCGCGAGGTAGTCCTTGTCGAACTCGGAGAGCGTGCCGACGATGCCGAAGTCGAGCGCGATGTAGCGGTTGAAGTCTTCGCCTTCGGCGCCGACGAGGATGTTGCCCGGGTGCATGTCGGCGTGGAAGAAGCCGTGGCGGAACACCTGCGTGAAGAAGATCTCCACGCCTTCGCGCGACAGCCGCTTCAGGTCGATGCCCGCCTCGCGCATGCGTTCGATCTGGCTGATCGGGATGCCGCGCATGCGCTCCATCGTCAGCACGTTCGAGGCGCACCAGTCCCAGTGGATCTCCGGCACGCGCAACAGCCGCGAGCCCTCGAAGTTGCGGCGCAGCTGGTTGGCGTTGGCGCCCTCGCGGATCAGGTCCAGCTCGTCGTGCAGGTAGGTGTCGAACTCGTCGATCACGTCGAGCGGGCGCAGCCGGCGCGCGTCGGCCGAAACGCGCACGAGGAGGCTGCCGGCGGTGCGCAGCAGCTCGAGGTCGCGATCGATGACTCCGGCCATTCCCGGTCGCACGACCTTGACCGCGACCTCGCGGCCGTCCTTCAACCGCGCCAGGTGCACCTGCGCGATCGAGGCCGACGCGATCGGCTCGCGCTCGAAGAAGTCGAACAGCGCATCGATCGGGCGACGCAGGCCACGCTCGATCTCGCGAACGGCGAGCGCGCCGGGGAAAGGCGGCACGCGGTCCTGCAGCAGCGCCAGTTCGTCGGCGATCTCCGCGCTCAGCAGGTCCCGGCGGGTGGACAGCACCTGGCCGAACTTGACGAAGATCGGGCCGAGGCTCTCGAGCGCCTGGCGCAGGCGCGCGCCGGCGGGCGCATCGAGCCGGCGGCCGAAGCGCAGCACGCGGCCGCCGGCGAGCGCCCAGCGCGATCCGGTCGTCGCGGCGGCGCCCGAGACGGCGATCTCGTCGAGTCCGTAGCGCCAGGCGACGAAGAGGATCCGGATGAGTCGGGTGATGCGCAAGGCGGGCGGGGGGTTCCGGTACGGTTCGCCTCAGCCCGCCCGGCCGCGCGCTTCGTCTTCGCCGGGAGGAAGCCTGCCTGCCTCGCGCAGTTCCTGGCTGCGTTCGAAGAGCCGCGTGAGCGCGCGGTCGAGCGTCTCGCGCTCGCGCGCATCGAGCACGTCGAGGAACCAGGCTTCCCTCTGCCGCACTTCCGGAATGATCGAGCGGCACAGCGCCGTTCCCTTCTTGGTGAGGAACAGCACGAGCCGGCGCCGATCGCGCGGGTCTTCGCTGGCGGCGACGAGATCGAGTTCGACGAGCCGGCGTTGCGCGCGACTCACGCGCGCCTTGTCCATGCTCGTCCGTTCGACCACCTCGTTCGGCGCAGTGGGGCCGTGCGCGTGCAGCGCCATCAGGATGCGCCATTCGGGGATCTGGATGCCGAAGCGCTCCTCGAACAGCGCGCCGATCGACTGGCTCAGGCGGTTGGCGACCACCGCCAGCTTGTACGGGATGAATTCGTGCAGCCACAGCGCGTCGCCGTCGTTGGGCATCGGCTGCGCGACCTTGCGTCGCGTGCGCGCGGGGGCGGGCCTGCGCCCGCTGGGGCTTGCGCTCATTCGGCGGCGCTCGCGGCAGCGATCGGCGGCGCCACGACCGGCGCGGCCTGTTCCAACGGAAGCGCGCGGAACGGATTGCGCCGCTGCACGGCGAGCGTCCAGAACAAGGCGAACGCGCAGGTGATGCCGAGCATCCAGGCGACGTTTCGGTAGATCGGTCCGGAGAGTTCGGGCGTGGGCGAGATGTTCAGGAAGACGTATGCCATGCCGACGATGCCGAGCAACTGCGGAAGCGGGAACCACGGCGAGCGGAAGGGGCGCGGTGTATGAGGCAAGCGGCGGCGCAGGACGATGTGATCGACGTGGACGATGATATACGCGATCAGCCAGCACCCGGCCGCCGCCACGGTGAGCGACAGGATCGATCCGGCGTCCATGCCGAGCGGCACGCGAACCGCGCCGATCCCCAGCGCAAGCGCGACGAGCGCCGGCGCGGGCGCGCCTGCGCGGTTCTCGCGCGCGAACAGCGCGGGCAACTGACCGCTCTGCGCCATGCCCTGCACCATCCGCGAGACGCTCGCCAGAACGGTGTTCAGCAGCGTGGCGCTGCCCAGGATCGCCAGCAGCGCGAAGCCGATGCGCGCCGGCTCGCCGAAGATCGCCAGCGCCAGCTCCATGTGCGGCGTGGCCGAGCCCAGCGCTTCGGGGCCGAGCATGGCGAGCCCGGCCACGCAGTACATGCCGTAGGCGACGACGATCAGCACGAGGCCGATGAACATCGCGCGCGGCACGTCGCGCTTCGGGTTGTGCGCCTCTCCGATCATCGGACAGACGAACTCCAGTCCGACGAGACCCCAGATCGCAAGTGCGACCAGCGACAGTGCCGCTGCCGGCTCGAAGGGCTGTGCGGCGACCACGGCGCCGACGTTTCCGCTGAGCGCGCCCGAGAGGCCGATCACGAGAATGCCGACGAACATCACCGTGACGAGCACGCTCTGCAGCCGCGCGAAAGCGTCGATGCCGCGCAGGTTCAGCAGGCAGAACACCGCGAGCAGCAGCAGGCTCGGCTGGCCCACCGCGTTCGTCAGGCCGGGCGCGAGTTGCGCCGCGAGCGCATCGACGAGGATGAGTTCCGCCGGAATGCCGAGCATCGCGACCGCCACGTATCCCGACAGTGCCGCGATGATCGCCGGGCCGGGCCCGATCGCCGCCTGCGTGTAGGCGCTGACCGATCCGGCGCGCGGCAGCATCAGCGACAGTTCGGCGAAGGACAGCACGTAGCTGGCGGCGAGCAGCGCGGCGAGCCCGATGGCGACGAGGTAGTTCAGCGCACCCAGGCCGGCGCCGTTGAGCATGCTGATCATCGTGCTTTGCACGACGACGACGCCGACGGCGGTGGCGACGAGCGCGGGCAGTCGCAGGCCGCCGCGCGGCGCGGTGGGGGATTCGGTGGTCATCGGGTCTCCTGTGCGGCGAGGCGTCTTCGGCTGGCGCTTCGACGCCGTTCTACCACTGGGTCGTTGTCATCGCAACCAATTTCGCCACTGGGCGGAAGACCCATGGCGGGAACCGGACCGAGTAGCGAACGTCGTCCCATGGGTGTCCGATCGTCGTCTCTTTTGGGAATTCGTTTCGTTGACAACCAATCTCCCGTTGCGGCACACTCGGTCGCCGGTCGCGGGCAGATGCACTGCCGCAGGGAGCGAGGACGACGTGAGCGAGAGCGAAGGAGTGGCAGAGGCGGCCGAAACGAGACCGGCGAGCGGGTTGGCGTCCTGCGTGGATGCGGGCGCTGCCGGTGCGCGCCGATTCGACGCATTGCTGCTCGACTTCGGCAGCGTCGTCACCTACACCGCCTTCGAGCGGCACCGCGAGTCGGAGCGCCTGCTCGGCCTGGCGCAGGGCACGCTCGGCTGGCTGGGGCCGGTCGATCCCGCCACCGACCCGTTGTGGCGCAGCATGGAGCGCGGCGAGATCAGCGAACGCGACTACTGGGCGCGGCGGGCCGGCGAGGTCGGCTCGATGCTCGGGCGGCCGGCGTGGACTCCGCTCGATTTCTTCCAGGCGATCCGCGGCGAAGATCCGAACCGTTCGGTGCGCGAGTCGGCGCATCGGACGGTGCGTGCGGCGCGGGCGGCCGGCCTGCGCGTGGGCATTCTGTCGAACGAGCTGGAGCTGTTCTGGGGGCGTCCGTTCATGGATCGGCTCGAGATCCTGCGCGACGTGGACGCGCTGGTCGACGCCACGCACACCGGAATCCTGAAGCCCGATCCGCGAGCCTACCGGCTGGCGCTGGAGGCGCTCGACATCAGCGCCGAGCGCATATTGTTCGTCGACGACCAGTTG
>CALCZN010000121.1:0-4543 GCA_937903095.1 uncultured Burkholderiales bacterium | reverse complement strand
GCTGGTTCAGCGTCTGCTCGCGCTCGTCGTTGCCGCCGCCCAGGCCGGCGCCGCGCTGGCGGCCGACGGCGTCGATCTCGTCGATGAAGATGATGCAGGGCGCGTGCTTCTTCGCCTGCTCGAACATGTCGCGCACGCGCGCGGCGCCCACGCCGACGAACATCTCGACGAAGTCGGAGCCCGAGATCGAGAAGAACGGCACCTTCGCCTCGCCGGCGATCGCGCGCGCGAGCAGCGTCTTGCCGGTGCCGGGCGAACCCACCATCAGCACGCCGCGCGGAATGCGTCCGCCGAGCTTCTGGAATTTCGACGGGTCGCGCAGGAACTCGACCAGCTCCTGCACTTCTTCCTTGGCTTCATCGCAGCCGGCGACGTCGGCGAAGGTGACGGTGTTGTTGTTCTCGTCGAGCATGCGCGCGCGCGACTTGCCGAACGAGAACGCCCCGCCCCGGCCGCCTCCCTGCATCTGCCGCATGAAGAACACCCAGACGCCGATCAGCAGCAGCATCGGAAACCACGACACGAAGATGTTCAGCAGCAGCGACTGCTCTTCCTCGGGCTTGGCGTTGACCTGCACGCCGTACTTCATCAGGTCGCCGACCATCCAGATGTCGCTGGGCGAATAGACGACGGCGTTGCGCCCGTCCTTCGTGCGCACCCGCAGCGTGCGGCCGTCGACGACGACGCTGTCGATGCGTCCGTCGCGCGCCTCGGTCATGAACTGGGAATACGGCATGTCGACGCCGCGCGTCTGGCGCGTGTCGAACTGCTTGAAAACGGTGAACAGCACCAGCGCGATGACCAGCCAGATCGCCGCTTTCGAGAACACGTTGTTCACTCACCACTCCTTGGCGGCCTTCCGACCGGCGAGCGGCCCCTTGCCGACCAGTTCCAGGGACCACCGGTTTCGAACGAACATTCTACGCGGAACTTGACGAGCGCCCGCTCATTACGGTAGGCGCGCCGCCCGCTGCTGCCCCGCCCCGTCCGTCGCCGCATCAGGCGCCGACGGACGGGCGACGCGGGCGACGTCCCAACAGGTACGTCTCGGCCGACGCGCTGCGCGATGCCTCGGGCTTTCGCACCTGCACCTCGGCGAAGTGCCGGCGGAAAGCCTCGACGATCTGGCTGTAGCCGCTGCCGTGGAAGCACTTGACCAGCAGCGCGCCCTCGTCCTTCAGGTGGCGCACCGCGAAATCGATCGCCAGCTCGGCCAGATCGCTCATTCGCGCGGCATCGGCGGCCGCGATTCCGCTCAGGTTGGGGGCCATGTCGGAAATCACAAGGTCGACCGGCGCCTCGCCGAGCATCGACTCGAGCCGTTCGAGCGTTTCGCCCTCGCGCAGGTCGCCCTGCAGGAATTCGACGTCCGGGATGGGGTCCATCGGCAGCAGGTCGACGGCCACGATGCGCCCGTCGATGCCCGCCTGCGACCCCGGCCGCGCCAGGCGTTCGCGCAGCACCTGGCTCCAGGCGCCGGGCGCGCTGCCCAGGTCGACGATCGTCATGCCGCGGCGCAGCAGCGCATCGCGCCGGTCGATCTCCAGCAGCTTGAACGCCGCCCGGGAGCGATAGCCGTGCTTCTGGGCGAGCTTGACGTAGGGATCGTCCAGATGCCGGGCGACCCAGGCGCGGTTCGTCCGGTTCTTGCGCCCGCTTCCTCCACCGGTCTTCCGCTGGGTGTTCACCGCCGCATCCCGTGGTTCTCCCGCCCCTCGTTCCCGGGTTGTCCCGCGCCTGTCACGCCGTTGTCCCCCGCTTGTGCATTCGTCACGACACGTCGCCCTGCAGCCGCCGCTGCACTTGCGACGCGCGCCCGCACAGCCCACACTTGCGGATCCCGTCGGGGCGGCACGCGCCCCTCCGAACGGCAGCCGATCGACGCGAACCGACGATGAGCACGACTCCGTTTCCCCTTCCCATCATGCTGGACGCCGCCGATCGCAAGGCGCTGCGGGCACGCGCGCACCACCTCGATCCGATCGTCATGATCGGCGAAGCGGGGCTCACCCGCGCGGTGCTCGACGAAACCGACCGGGCGCTGCGCGCGCACGAGCTGATCAAGGTGCGCGTGCTCGGCGACGACCGCGCCCAGCGCCAGGCGATGTCCACCGAGATCTGCTCGGCCCTCGGCTGCACGGCGGTGCAATCGATCGGCAAGCTGCTCGTGCTGTATCGGCCCCGGCCGATCGAGGACAATGCCGGCCCGCACATCCCGAAGAAGCGTGCGGCGCAGGGCGCGGCCGCGGCGGGAAAGAAGGTTGCCGCTGCCCGCAAGGCTGCCGGCGCAGCAAAGCCCTCGCCCCGAGCCCGAACCGGAGTGAACACGATGACCGCGATGAAGACGAGAAAGAACGGGCCGGCTGCCGGCGCGGCGTCTGCTGCGCGCACCGCGAGATCGCCGCAGCCCGGCGTCGGCGCGCGCGCGGCCGGCGAGAAAGCGCTCGCCACCGAAGGCAAGCGCACCGCGCTGGCGGCACGCAAGCGCGCGCCCGTGCGACACGGAAGCGCGAGCGCGACTACTCAGGGCCCGTCGCGGCTGCAGGGACAGGACAGCGCTTCGCCGCGAGGCCGGCGCGATCGCGCGAAGAAAGCCTGAGACGTCGTTCGCACGGTTCGCTGGCATCGGTGCGGGGCGCGCTCACTCGTACGAGACGCCGAGCACCTCGTATTCGCGGGTGCCACCGGGCGCGCGCACTTCGGCCACGTCGCCGACTTCGCGCCCGATCAGCGCGCGGGCGATCGGGCTCGACACCGAGATGCGGCCTTCCTTGATGTCGGCCTCGTCGTCGCCGACGATCTGGTAGCGCACCTTCTCGCCGGAAGACAGCTCCTCCAGCTCGACGGTGGCGGCGAAGACGACGCGGCCGTCGGCATCGAGCTGTCGCGGATCGATGATCTGCGCATTGGCGAGCTTCGATTCGATCTCGGCGATGCGCCCCTCGATGAAGCCCTGGCGCTCGCGCGCCGCATCGTATTCGGCGTTTTCGGACAGGTCGCCCTGTGCACGCGCATCGGCGATCGCCTGGATCACGTTCGGGCGCTCGACCGACTTCAGTCGCTGCAGCTCCTGGCGCAGCAACTCTGCGCCGCGCAGCGTGAGCGGAATGGTGGCCATCGGAGTTCCCCGGAGCGGGACGCGCAGCGCGCGTCTTCAAAAGAATGCGGATCGCCGGGGCGGGCGGCATCGAAAGGAACGACGCGCCGGACCGGGCGATCCGTTGTATCCGCCACTCTAACGCAAAAGGCCGCGCGGCACGCCGACCCGGTGCGCCGGTCCGCGCCCACCACCCGCCGCCCCGGTGCGCGCCGACTCGGTGGTCGACGGTGGTCGACTCGGTGGCCCCCTCAATGCGCCAGACGCTTGTGCAGTTCCTGCACCGAATGCACGTCGAGATCGCTCATCGTGCGCATTCCCTGCACGGCGGCGATCGCGCCGGCGATCGTCGTGAAATAGGTGACGCGCTGCGCGAGCGCCGTCGTGCGGATCGCGCGCGAATCGGAGATCGCCCCGCGCTTCTCCTCGACCGTGTTGAAGACGAGCGAAACCTGGCCGTTCTTCAGCAGGTCGACGACGTGCGGACGTCCTTCCTGCACCTTGTGCACCGGGGTGATCGGAACGCCGGAAGCGGCGATCGCGGCGGCCGTGCCCTTGGTCGCGACCAGCGCGAAGCCCATCTCGTGCAACTGGCGGGCGAGCGCGACCGCCTTCGGCTTGTCGGCGTTGCGCACCGAAATGAACACCGTGCCGGACTCGGGCAGCCGCACGCCCGCCCCCAGCTGCGACTTGACGAAAGCCTCGCCGAACGAGAAGCCCACGCCCATCACTTCGCCGGTGGACTTCATCTCGGGGCCGAGCAGCGTGTCGACGCCGGGGAACTTCACGAAGGGGAAAACCGCCTCCTTCACCGAGTAGTACGGCGGCACGACTTCGCGCGCGATGCCCTGCTGCGCGAGCGTGCGGCCCACCATGCAGCGCGCCGCGATCTTCGCCAGCGGCAGGCCGGTGGCCTTCGAGACGAAAGGCACGGTGCGCGACGCGCGCGGGTTGACCTCGAGCACGTAGACCGTGCCGTCGCCGTCGATGCCGGCCTCGTGCTGGATCGCGAACTGCACGTTCATCAGCCCGCAGACGTTCAGCGCGCGCGCCATCAGCGCGGTCTGCCGCTTCATCTCGGCGACCACCGCGATCGACAGCGAATACGGCGGCAGCGAGCAGGCGGAATCGCCCGAATGCACGCCGGCCTGCTCGATGTGCTCCATCACCCCGCCGATGAACACCTGCTCGCCGTCGGCGATGCAGTCGACGTCGACCTCGATGGCGTCGTTGAGGAAGCGGTCGAGCAGCACCGGGCTGTCCTCGGAGACCTTCACCGCCTCGCGCATGTAGCGTTCGAGGTCGCGCTGCTCGTGCACGATCTCCATCGCGCGCCCGCCCAACACGTAGCTCGGGCGCACGACGAGCGGATAGCCGATCTCGCCGGCCAGCGCGAGCGCCTGCGCCTCGGTGCGCGCGGTGCGGTTCGGCGGCTGCTTCAGGCCG
>CALCZN010000120.1:0-2058 GCA_937903095.1 uncultured Burkholderiales bacterium | reverse complement strand
GCGGGCCACGTGCACCTGGCCGCGCGCCATCGAGTTCACCAGGTATTCCATGCGCAGGTGCGCGTCGGGCGCGTACTTGCTCTCCGGAAAACGCGTGACCAGCTCCTTGAACGCGTCGAAGGATTCGCGCGCGGCCGAGTGGTCGCGCTCGGAGAGGTCCTGGCTGCCCAGCTTGGCGAGCAGGCCCTGCTGCTCGTTGAAGTTGACGATGCCCTTCAGGTACAGCGCGTAGTCGATCGACTCGTGGTTCGGATGCAGCTTCATGAAGCGGTCGATCGCCGCCAGCGACAGCGCGCGTTCGCCGTCCTTGTAGTGCGCGTAGGCGGTGTCGAGCTGCGCCTGCTGCGCCCAGGTGCCGAAGGGGTAGCGCGCTTCGAGCTTCTCGAGCAGCTTGACCGCCTGCTCCCAGTTGCCCGTGCGCATCTCGTCGCTGGCCTCTGCATATAATCGTTCGGGCGTCCAGCCGAGCGTCGTGTCGGGCGCTTCGGCGGTGCTGCATGCCGCCAGCGACACCAGGGCCGCGCACGAGGCGGCCCGCGCGAAGGAGACCAGAGCTGATTTCATGCGCGGCATTATAGCGACGGCACCCGGCGACGGGCCCGACGACGAGCGGCCCACGCCTCTCGTGATCGACGCCGCCGATGCGGCCGGCCAGCGCCTCGACCGCTATCTCGCCGCCCGCATCGACGGCATCTCCCGCACGCGGCTGCAGCGGTGGATCGCGCTGGGCGCCGTGCATTGCGACGAACGCGCGCTCGCGGCGAGCACGCGCCTGAAGGGCGGCGAGCGCATCGTCGTCGAGCCCCAGCCGCGCGAGGCCGACAACGCGTTCGCGCCCGATCCGGTCGAGCTGGACATCGCCTACGAGGACGACGACCTGCTCGTCGTCGACAAGCCCGCCGGGCTCGTCGTGCATCCGGCCGCCGGCAACTGGCGCGGCACGCTGATGAACGGACTGCTGCATCATCGTCCGGCGCTCGCGCGCCTGCCGCGCGCGGGAATCGTGCATCGCCTCGACCGCGACACCAGCGGGCTGCTCGTCGTGGCGAAGACCGAGCGCGCCTTCGCATCGCTGACGGCGCAGCTGGCCGACCGAAGCATGGGGCGGCGCTATCTCGCGCTGGCCGTCGGCGCCTGCCTGCCGCGCGGCACGATCGATGCCCCGATCGGGCGCGATCCGGTCTCGCGCGTGCGAATGGCGGTCGTCGACGCCGAGCGCGGCAAGGCCGCCCGCACGCACTACGAGCGGCTGGCGCTCGGCAGGCTCGAAGGCCGCGAGCTGAGCCTGCTCGAATGCCGGCTCGAGTCCGGGCGCACGCACCAGATCCGCGTGCACCTGCGCTCGATCGGCCATCCGCTGGTCGGCGACACGCTGTACGGCGGCGCCGCGCTCGGCGGCTTCGCGCGCCAGGCATTGCACGCCTGGCGTCTCGCGCTGCGACACCCGGCCGACGCCCGCCCGATGCGATGGCGCTCGCCGCTGCCCGACGACCTGCGCGCGTTGTGCGCGGCGGCGGGCATCGACGTCGCGCCGATCGAGGCGCGCGAATGACGCGTCAACGCGCCATGACCGACGGGATGCCCGACGACTTCGGCATCGAGGGCGCGTTCGTTCCGCGATGGGACGCGCCCGCTCGCGTGCGCGCGCTGTCGACGACGCGGCGCGGCGGCGTCAGCGAGGGACCCTGGGGCCTGGCCGGCGGAAACCGCGGCGGATGGAATCTCGGCGCGCACTGCGGAGACGATCCCGCTGCGGTGCGCAGCAACCGCGAGCGGCTTGCGCGCTCGATCGGCGCGATGCCGGTGTGGCTCGACCAGGTGCACGGTACCGACGTGCACGAGATCGTCGCAGGCGCTTCGATCGGGGACGCGAGCGCGGGCACGTCGTCGGCCGATGCGTGCCCCGATGCGGTTGCCGATGCGCCGGTTGCCGATGCGCCGGTTGCCGACGCGCCGGTTGCCGACGCGCCGGTCGCCGACGCGCCCCGCGCCGACGCCTCGGTGACCAACGTTCCGGGTGTCGTGCTGGCCGTGCTCACCGCCGATTGCCTGCCGGTG
>CALCZN010000119.1:0-7156 GCA_937903095.1 uncultured Burkholderiales bacterium | reverse complement strand
GGCGGGCGCGCTCGACGCGGCGATCGAGCGCGTCGGGCTGGCGCGCCAGTCGCGGCTGCCCTTCGCGCGGCTGTCGGCCGGACAGCGCCGCCGCGTCTCGCTCGCCCGCCTGTCGTGCTCGCACGCCCGCAAGCTGTGGCTCCTCGACGAGCCGGGCACCGCGCTCGACGCCGACGCGCTGGCCCTGCTGGGCGCACTGATCGACGCGCACCTGCGCGAAGGCGGTCTCGCGCTCGTCGCCACCCACCAACCGCTGCCATGCGCCGCGACCCCGACCCGGCTCTCGCTCGACGACCCGAGGCAGTGAGCGCGCCCACGCCGCCCGGCGTGCTGTCGGCGCTGCGCTGGGCCTGCGCGCGCGACCTGCGGCTGGCGATGCGCTCGCGCAGCGAGCTGGCGCTGATCGTCGTCTTCTTCCTGCTGGTGACGAGCCTGTTCCCGCTCGCCGTCAGCCCCGACCCCGACCTGCTGCGCACGATCGCCGCCGGCATCGTCTGGGTCGCCGCGCTGCTGGCGAGCCTGCTCGGACTGGCGCGTCTGTTCGCCGCCGATCACGGCGACGGCACGCTCGAGCAGATGGTGCTCGCGCCGGCGCCGCTGCCGGCGCTGGTCGCCGGCAAGGTGCTCGCGCACTGGGCCGCCACCGGCCTGCCGCTGGTGCTGCTGGCGCCGCTCGCCGGGCTGCAGTTCGGCCTGGGTGCCGAAGCGATCGGCGTGCTCGTCGTCTCGCTCGCGCTCGGTACGCCGATCCTCTCGTGGCTCGGCGCGGTGGCCGCGGCGCTCACGCTCGGCGCGCGTGGCGGCTCGTCCCTGCTCGCGCTGCTCGTCCTGCCGCTCGCCGTACCGGTGCTGATCTTCGGCGCCGGATCGGTGGAATCGCAGGCGGCCGGCCTCGGTTCGGAAGCCCACCTGTCGTTGCTGGCGGCCGGCGCCATCGCCGCCTGGGTGCTGGGGCCTGCCGCTACGGCGCTCGCGGTTAGAATCGCACACGAATGACGACCTTCGCCCGGTTCTGGTACCGCTACGCGTCGCCGGCCAGCTTCTATCCGCTCGCCGGGCGATTGACGCCGTTGTTCGCCGTCATCGCCGTGCTGCTCGCCGCCGCCGGACTCTACGTCGCCTTCTTCGTCGCCCCCACCGACTGGCAGCAGGGCGAGGCCTACCGGATCATCTACATCCACGTGCCGGCCGCCTGGATGGCGATGTTCATCTATCTCGTGATCGCGTTCTGGTCGGCGATCTCGCTGGCGTTCAATACGCGCCTGTCGGCAATGATGGCGCAGGCGCTCGCCCCCACCGGCGCGATGTGGGCCTTCGTCGCGCTGTGGACCGGCGCCTTCTGGGGCCGGCCCACCTGGGGCGCCTACTGGGTGTGGGACGCGCGCCTCACGTCCACGCTGATCCTGCTGTTCCTGTACCTCGGCTACATCGCACTGCGCGCGTCGATCGACGACCCGCGCCGCGCCGACCGGGCGGCGGCGTTGCTTGCGCTGGTCGGCGCGATCAACGTCCCGATCATCTATTTCTCGGTGCGCTGGTGGAACACGCTGCACCAGGGCGCCACGATCTCGATGACGGCGGCGCCGAAGATGGCGCAGACCATGCTCACCGGGATGCTGCTGCTGACCTTTGCCGCCTGGGCGTACACGATTGCCGTTGCGCTGTATCGCGTGCGCAGCATCATCGTCGAGCGCGAAGCGGCGAGCGGCTGGATGTCGCGCCTCGCCGCCGACAGCCGTGGGCAGTCCGACGACGCCTCCGCGTCGGGCGCAATGGCCCGCTGAACCGCGAGGAAGCGATGCTCGACTGGCTGCGCATGGGCGGCTACGGTTTCTACGTCTGGAGTTCGTACGGAATGCTCGCGCTCGCGATCGTCGTCGAACTGTTTGCGCTGCGTCAGCGCCGGCGCACGGCGCAGCGGCGCGCCGACGAGTTGCGCGCCGAGCAGCCGCTGCGGCCGGCGCATTTCCGCGGGAATTCCGAATGAAAGCACGTCATCGCCGATTGCTCTGGATCGTGGGCGGGCTCGCGGCGCTGGCCGTCGCCGCCACCTTCGTCACGAATGCGTTCCGCAGCAACCTGGTGTTCTTCTTCACGCCGACCCAGATCGTCGACGGCGAGGCGCCGACCAACAAGACCTTCCGCATCGGCGGGCTGGTCGAGCCCGACAGCCTCCAGCGCATCGGCGACGGCACCACTGTCACTTTCCGCGTGACCGACAACGCGAAGACGATCCTGGTCGCCTACACGGGCATCCTGCCCGACCTGTTCAAGGAAGGCCGCGGCGTCGTCGCCCAGGGAACGCTGCAGCCCGACGGCACTTTCAAGGCCCGCGAAGTGCTCGCCAAGCACGACGAGAACTACATGCCGCCGGAAGCGGCCGAGGCGCTGCGCCGCGCCGGCCATCCGGTGGGCTCGCCGTCGCAGTTCCAGCAGGCCGATCGCTGAACGCAGTTCGCCGAACGGAGGCACGAAAGACATGATCGCCGAATTCGGGCAGTACACGCTGGCCCTCGCGCTCGCCGTCGCGATCGTTCTCGGCACGCTGCCGATGATCGGCAGCTTCGTGCGCGGCTCGCTCGGCGCGCGGCTGATGGCCGTCGATCGCCCGGCGGCGATCCTGCTGGCCGCGCTCGCCATCCTCGCCTTCGGCTCGCTCGGCGCGCTGTTCGTACGCAACGACTTCAGCGTCGCGCTCGTCGCCACGCATTCGAACCTGCACCTGCCGCTGCAGTACCGCATCGCCGCCACCTGGGGCTCGCACGAGGGCTCGATGCTGCTGTGGGTGCTGATCCTGTCGTTCTGGACCGGCGCCGTCTCGTTCTTCTCGTCGTCGCTGCCCGACGTGCTGCGCGCGCGCATCCTGTCGACGATGGGCCTGGTCGGCGCGGGCTTCCTGCTGTTCCTGCTGTTCACGTCGAACCCCTTCGAGCGGCTGATGCCGCCGGCTGCCGACGGACGCGACCTCAACCCGCTGCTGCAGGATCCGGGCATGGTGTTCCACCCGCCGTTGCTCTACATGGGCTACGTCGGGCTGTCGGTGGCTTTCGCGTTCTCGATCGCCGGCCTGATCGGCGGGCGCTTCGATGCGGCGTGGGCGCGCTGGGCGCGGCCCTGGACGGTGGTCGCCTGGTGCTTCCTCACGCTGGGCATCGCGCTCGGCTCGTTCTGGGCGTACTACGAGCTCGGCTGGGGCGGCTGGTGGTTCTGGGACCCGGTCGAGAACGCGTCGTTCATGCCATGGCTGGTCGCCACCGCGCTGATCCACTCGCTCGCCGTCGCCGAGAAGCGTGGCACCTTCAAGAGCTGGACCGTGCTGCTGGCGATCCTGGGCTTCGGACTGAGCCTGCTCGGCACCTTCCTCGTGCGCTCGGGCGTGCTCACCTCGGTGCACGCCTTCGCCACCGATCCCGCGCGCGGCGTCTTCATCCTCTTCTTCCTGTCGATCGTCGTCGGCGGATCGCTGATGCTGTTCGCCGTGCGCGCGCCGGCCATCGGCAACGGTCCGGGCTTCTCGGCGATCTCGCGCGAGTCGCTGCTGCTGGCCAACAACGTGCTGCTCGTCGTCGCGATGGCGGCGGTGCTGCTCGGCACGCTGTATCCGCTGATCCTCGATACGCTCGACATG
Organism: uncultured Burkholderiales bacterium; assembly: GCA_937903095.1. GTDB lineage: Bacteria > Pseudomonadota > Gammaproteobacteria > Burkholderiales > Burkholderiaceae_E > Zeimonas. Next base: position 3,528 of record CALCZN010000119.1, on the reverse strand, counting down.
GGCAAGATCTCGGTCGGACCGCCCTACTTCGAGTCGGTGTTCGTGCCGATGATGGCGCCGGCGCTGTTCCTGATGGGCATCGGACCGATCGCCCGCTGGAAGCAGGCGCAACTGCCCGATCTGTTCGCGCGCCTGCGCTGGGCGCTGGCGATCGCCGTCGTCGCCTCGCTGCTGCTGCCGCTCACCGTCGACGGCTTCCGGCCGATGACGAGCATCGGCCTGTTCTTCGCGCTGTGGATCGCCGCCTGCGTCGTCGTCGCCGTGCTCGACATGCTGCGCGGCCACGACGGACGGCTTTCGCTGTCGCGCGTGAAGCTGCATCCGGCGAGCGCCTGGGGGATGCATTTCGCACACCTGGGCGTGGCGATCTTCGTCGCCGGCGTCACGCTGTCGAACAGCTATTCGGTGGACCGCGAGCTGCGCATGGAGGTCGGACAGACGATCACGTTGGGCGACTACTTGATCCGCTTCGTCGGGTTGCAGGACGTGCCCGGGCCGAACTACGACGCGACGCGCGGCCGCTTCGAGGTGCGAAAGGGCGGCACTGCCGGGGCCGGCGCTGCCGGGGCGGGCACCGACGAGGGCGCCGCGCCGATCGCAGTCCTGTCGCCCGAGAAGCGCATCTACCGCGCGAGCGGCCAGCCGATGACCGAAGCAGCGATCGATCGCGGCCTGACGCGCGACGTGTATCTGTCGATGGGCGAGCCGCTGGGCGGACAGGCGTGGGTCGTGCGCGCGCACGTGAAGCCCTTCGTCAACTGGATCTGGCTCGGCTGCCTGGTGATGGCGCTCGGCGGCTTCGTGTCGGCCGCGGACAAACGCTACCGGAGACGCCTGGCCGAACGCGCCGCGGCGCAGATGGCGCCGGCCGCCGCATGAAAGCGCTGCGCTTCATCCTGCCGGCGGTCGTCTTCGCGGTCATCGCGTGGTTCCTGCTCGCCGGGCTCGATCGCAACCCGCGCGACATCCCGTCGCCGCTGATCGGCAAGCCGGCGCCCGATTTCTCGCTGCCGGTCACGCACGATCTCGCGCGCACCTGGTCTCCGCAGGCATTGCGCGGCAAGGTGTGGCTGCTCAACGTCTGGGGCTCGTGGTGCTCGGCGTGCCAGGTCGAGCATCCGGTGCTCAACGACCTGGCGCGCAGCGGCGAGATCCCGATTGTCGGGCTCGCCTGGAAGGATATGCCGGAGAATTCGATCGCGTGGCTGCGCCGGTTGGGCAATCCGTATTCGGTGGTCGTCAGCGACGTGCAGGGCCGCGTCGGCATCGACTACGGCGTCTACGGCGCGCCGGAAACCTTCCTGATCGACGGAGCGGGGATCATCCGCTACAAGCACGTCGGACCGGTCACGCCGGAGCTGCTGCAGCAGAAGCTGCTGCCGCTCGCCCGCGAGCTTGCGGCGTCGTGAAGAGACGAAGCATGAACACTCACCGTCGGCTCGTGAACCCTCGCCCACGACTCGCTCGCTCGCTCGCCGCGCTGCTCCTCGGCATGGTCGCCTGGCTGTCGCTGCCCGGCACGACCGGCATCGCCGTCGCGCAATCGCAGTCGCAACCCGCACGCGAAGCGCCGACGCCCGCGGCCAGCCTGTTGCCCACGCAGGCCGAGCGCGAGCGCTTTCACGCGCTCGCCGAGGAACTGCGCTGCCTCGTCTGCCAGAACCAGACGCTGGCCGACTCCGACGCGGCGCTCGCCGCCGATCTGCGTCGCGAAGTCGAGGAGTTGATGCTCGCCGGACGCAGCGACGACGAGATCAAGGCCTATCTCGTGCAGCGCTACGGCGACTTCGTGCTGTACCGGCCGCCGTTGCAGCGGAACACGTGGCTGCTGTGGCTCGGGCCCTTCGTGCTGCTGCTCGTCGGCGCAACCGTGTGGTGGCGCGTGCAGCGCGCGCATCGCGCAGGCCTGCGTCCGGCTGATGCAGGCGCCGGTGCGAGCGTTCCCGCCGCAAGCGCGTCGGGCGGCCCTGGCACCGCCGCGGCCCGGGGCGGGGCGCGCACTCCCGAACCGCAGCCCGCCTCCGACGCCGACCTCGAACGCGCGCGCCGCCTGCTGGACTGACGTACATCTCGCCGGTGCGCGCCGCGCGTTCGGCACGCGCTCAGGAAGGCGAACCGGCCTCGCGCGCTCGCCACCGCTCGGTGGTCAACACGATCTTTCCCGTGACGCGACGTTCGCGAAGCTGCTCCAGCGCGCGAGCGGCGTCCTCCAGCGGGAACGATCCCGCGGGTTGGGCACGCAGCAACCCCTTTTCGTGGAGCGCGAACAACTCCGACTGCACGCGCCGCATCCACTGCGGATGCCGTTGCCGGTAATCGCTCGAGTTCAGGCCGGTCACCGCGACGTTGCGAAGCAGGATCCGGTTCGCCGCGATGGCCGGGATCCGTCCGCCGGCGAAGCCGAGCACGACGATCCGTCCGCGCCAAGCGAGCGCGCGAAACGCTCCCTCGAAGACATCGCCGCCGACGACTTCGACGACGACATCGGCGCCCTTGCCGCCGGTGAGCGCGCGCACGTCGTCGCGAATGGAGTCCCGCGGGCAGGATCCCGACAGGTCGACGATCGCATCCGCGCCGGCCGCTCGTGCGGCCCGCTCCTTGCCGGCGCTGCCCACTCCGGCGAGAACCCTTGCCCCCAGGGCCTTCGCCAGTTGCACGCAGGCGAGGCCGACGCCACCGCTCGCACCGGTGACCAGCACGACCTCGCCGGGCTGCAGATTCGCACGATCGACCAGCGCGTAGTGGGCGGTCTGGAACGCGAGCCCGAACCCGGCCGCTTCGAGGAAGTCCATCGCGCCAGGCAGCACGAAGCAGCTTTCCTGCGGCGCGAGCACGCGCTCGCCGTAGGCGCCGCGGTCGACGAGCACGAGAACGCGGTCGCCGACCGCGCAGCTGCGAACGCCCCGCCCTACCGACGAGACGATGCCGGCCGCTTCCTCGCCGGGCACGAACGGCAGCGGCGGCAGCACCTGGTACTGCCCGCCGATCACGAGGAGATCGGAGAAGTTCACGCCGGCCGCCATCACGTCGACCACGACCTCGTCGTCGCCGGGCACGGGATCGGGCCAGTCCTGCGGGCGCAGCGCATCGACCGCGCCGAACGCATGCACGACCATCGCCTTCATCGGAGCTCGGCCTCGTGCGGTTCGCGCATTTCGATGAACAGGTCCGGCGCGTCTCTCTCCAGCTCGTCGAACAGCACCTTGACCGTGGCCGGCATCAGCCGCCGCTCGTTGATCACCGCGTAGACGCACAGCGGCGTGCAGCGAAACGCCGGCAGCACCTTGCGCAGGAGTCCCGAACGAATCTCTTCCCGGCAGAAGGTGGCCACCGTTCGCGTCACGCCCAGACCGCCGATCGCCGCCTGCTTGCGGATGCTCGCATTCGAACTGCGGATGCGCGCCTCCGGAATCGGCATCTCGATCGTTCGTCCCTGCTCGTCGGCGAAGCGCCACTGTCGATCCTGCGACGACGCGATCAGAGATCGGAAGAGCACACGTCTGAACTCCAGTCACGCCAATATCTCGT
>CALCZN010000118.1:0-4748 GCA_937903095.1 uncultured Burkholderiales bacterium | reverse complement strand
AATTCGCGAAGGCCGACGTCCTTCATCTGCGCGACCTGCTCGTTGCCGACGGCGCCGAACATCACGCGCTTGTACATCCACAGCGAATACGAGGCGGCGGTGATCAGCGCCGTGGCCGCGGCCACGCCGATCCACAGGTTCGCGCCCACCGACGACAGGATGACGAAGAACTCGCCGACGAAGGCCGAAGTGCCGGGCAGCCCCGCGTTGGCCATCGAGAACAGCAGGAAGAGCGCGGCGAACTTCGGCATCACGTTGACGACGCCGCCGTAGTCGGCGATGCGGCGCGTATGCAGCCGGTCGTAGAGAACGCCGATGCACATGAACATCGCGCCCGAGACGAAGCCGTGCGAGAGCATCTGCACGAGCGCGCCCTGCATGCCCAGCGGGTCGAACAGGAAGAAGCCGAGAATGACGAAGCCCATGTGCGCCACCGACGAATAGGCGACGAGCTTCTTCATGTCGGCCTGCACGATCGCGACCAGGCCGATGTAGACGATCGCGATCAGCGCCAGCGCGATCATCAGCCCGGCCAGCTCATGGCTCGCATCGGGCGCGATCGGCAGCGAGAAGCGCACGAAGCCGTAGGCGCCGAGCTTGAGCATCACCGCCGCCAGCACCACCGAACCGCCGGTGGGCGCCTCGACGTGCGCATCGGGCAGCCACGTATGCACCGGCCACATCGGCACCTTCACCGCGAAGGCGGCGAGGAAGGCGACGAACACGAGAATCTGCTCGCTCAGCGACAGCGGCAGCGCGTGCCAGTCGAGGATCGCGAACGACCCGGACTTCATGTACAGCCAGACGAGCGCGACCAGCGTGAGCAGCGAGCCGGCCAACGTGTACAGGAAGAACTTGAACGCCGCGTAGATGCGGTTCGGCCCGCCCCACAGCCCGATGATCACGTACATCGGGATCAGCGTGGCCTCGAAGAACACGTAGAACAGCAGCCCGTCGAGCGCGCTGAAGACGCCGACCATCAGCCCCGAGAGGATGAGGATCGCCGCCATGAACTGCGCGATCTTCTTCTCGATGGACTCCCAGCTCGCCACCACCGTGAACAGCGTGATGATCGCGGTGAGCAGCACGAACCACACCGACAGGCCGTCCACGCCGAGGTGGTAGGTGGCGCCGAGCACCGGAATCCACGGCGCCTGCTCGACGAACTGCATCGCCGCGGTGCCGCGGTCGAAGTCGGTGAACAGCGGCAGCGTCACCGCGAGACCGAGCAGCGCGCCCACCAGCGCGATGCTGCGCAACACCCACGGACTGCGCCGGCTGCCGAGCAGCAGCAGGATCACTCCGAAGACGATGGGAATCCAGATCGCGGCGCTGAGGGTCGGGAAGGAGCTCATGTACGGGGTGTGATTTCTTCGCGTTCTTCAGCGCCGCACGAGCGGCATCACGACGAACAGCAGCAACAGGGCGACACCGACGATCATCGTGATCGCGTAGCTGTTCAGTCGACCGGTCTGCACCAGGCGCAGCACTCCGGAGAACCAGCCGACCAGCCGCGCGCTGCCGTCGATAGCCACGCCGTCGATCAGCGCCTGGTCGCCGCCGCGCCACAGCCCGCGGCCGATCGCACGCGCGCCGCCGGCGAACACCACCTCGTTGATGCGATCGAGGTAGTACTTGTTGTCGAGCAGGCGGTAGATCGGCGCGAGGCTGCGCTGCACGGCGGCCGGGAAGGCGGGGTTCACCAGGTAGGCGTACCAGGCGACGACGACGCCGGCGAACGCGAGCCAGAAGGCCGGCGTGGCAACCGCGTGCAGTGCCATCTGCAGCCAGCCGTGGAAGTGTTCGGCCAGCTCGGCCATCGCCGGATGCCGCGGATCGACGAAGATCGACTCGTCGAAGAAGCCGCCGAAGAGCATCGGCCCGACGGTGAAGATGCCGATGATCGCGGAGGGGATCGCCAGCAGCACGAGCGGCAGCGTGACGACCCACGGCGACTCGTGCGGGCGCTCGCCGGCGGCCAGTCCGTGGTGCTCGTGCCCGTGCGGATCGTCGCTCGCCACCGGCGCGTGCGCGCTGCCGTGCGCACCGGCCTGCGCATTGTGCCCGCCGGCTGCATGCGCATCGTGCGCCTGCCTGCCCCAGCGCGGCTCGCCGTGGAACACGAGGAAGTACATCCGGAACGTGTAGAGCGAGGTGACGAACACGCTGGCGAGAACGGCAAAGTAGGCGAAACCGGCGCCGGGCACCTCGGCCGCGCCGGCCGCCTCGATGATCAGGTCCTTCGAGTAGAAGCCCGAGAAGAACGGCGTGGCGATCAGCGCCAGCGACCCCACCAGCGTGGTGATCCAGGTGATCGGCATGTAGCGGCGCAGCCCGCCCATGTTGCGGATGTCCTGGTCGTGGTGCATCGCGATGATCACCGACCCCGCGGCGAGGAACAGCAGCGCCTTGAAGAACGCGTGCGTCATCAGGTGGAAGATGCCCACGCTGTAGGCCGACGCCCCGAGCGCCACCGTCATGTAGCCGAGCTGCGAGATCGTCGAGTACGCGATGATCCGCTTGATGTCGTTCTGCACGACGCCCACCAGCCCGAGGAAGAGCGCGGTGATCGCGCCGATCGTGATGACGACGCCGAGCGCCGTCTCCGACAGCTCGTAGAGCGGCGACATGCGCGCGATCATGAAGACGCCGGCCGTGACCATCGTCGCCGCGTGGATCAGCGCCGAGATCGGCGTGGGGCCTTCCATCGAATCCGGCAGCCATACATGCAGCGGAAACTGCGCCGACTTCGCCATCGCGCCGACGAACAGGAACAGGCAGGCCGCCGTGATCACCGACCACGACGCTCCGGGCCAGAACTCCCAGGTGCGGTCGGCCAGCGACGGCGCCAGCGCGAAGGTCTCGCCGTAGTCGAGCGTGCCGAAGAAGGCGAGCACCAGACCGATGCCGACCACGAAGCCGAAGTCGCCGACCCGGTTCACCACGAAGGCCTTCAGGTTCGCGTAGATGGCGCTCGGGCGCGTGTACCAGAAGCCGATCAGCAGGTACGAGACCAGGCCCACCGCCTCCCAGCCGAAGAACAACTGCATGAAGTTGTTCGCCATCACGAGCATCATCATCGAGAAGGTGAACAACGAGATGTACGAGAAGAAGCGCTGGTAGCCGGGATCGTCGGCCATGTAGCCGATGGTGTAGATGTGCACCATCAGCGACACGAAGGTGACGACGCACATCATCGTGGCGCTGAGCGTGTCGATCAGGAACCCGACCTCGATGTTCAGCCCGGCGATGCTCGCCCAGGTGTAGACAGCGCCGTCGAAGGTGTTGCCGGCGAGCACGTCGAGCAGCGTCCACAGCGACGCGGCGAAGGAGATCGCCACGCCGAGGATCGTCACGCGGTGCGAGTTCGCGCGGCCGATGCGCCGGCCGAACAGGCCCGCGACGAGGGCGCCGACCAACGGAGCGAAGGCGGCGAGCAGGTAGGCGGTTTTCATGGCGGGCGGAAGAATCGCTTCTTGTTCGGGGCGCGGCGCGCCGTCAGCCTTTCAGCGCGTCGAGGTCCTTCACGTCGATCGACTCGATCGTGCGGAACAGCACGACGAGGATCGCCAGGCCGATCGCGGCCTCGGCAGCGGCGACGGTCATGATGAAGAACACGAAGACCTGGCCGGCGGCGTCGCCGAGGAAATGCGAGAACGCGATGAAGTTCAGGTTCACCGCGAGCAGCATCAGCTCGATCGCCATCAGCACGATGATGACGTTGCGCCGGTTCAGGAAGATTCCGGTGATGCTGATCGCGAAAAGGATCGCGCCGAGCACCAGGTAGTGGGCGAGCGTGAGAGTCATGAGGGCTCCGCGTCGCGCGGCCGGGCGGGGATCTGCACGATGCGCAGGCGGTCGGCCGCGCGCGTGCGCACGGCGACGGCGGCGTTGCTGTAGCGCGCGTCCTTGCGCCGGCGCAGCGTGAGGCCGATGGCGGCCACCATCGCCAGCAGCAGCACCACGGCGGCGGTTTCGAAGGCGAACACGTAATCGGTGTACAGCAGCTTGCCGAGCGCCTTGGTGTTGCTGTAGTCGGCCGGCAGCGCGGGGACGTTGCTCTGCGGGTCGTTGAAGGCCGTCATCAGCACCAGCGCCAGCTCGATCACCATCACGATGCCCACGAAGAGCGCCACCGGCAGGTTGCGCCAGAAGCCATGCCGCACCCGGTCGAGATTGATGTCGAGCATCATCACGACGAACAGGAACAGCACCATCACCGCGCCCACGTACACCAGCACCAGCGCGATCGCCAGGAACTCGGCGCGCAGCAGCAGCCAGATGCAGGCGACCGACGCGAAGGTGAGCACGAGGAAGAGCACCGAATGCACCGGGTTGCGCGCGGTGATCACGCGCACCGCCGAGAAGATGGTGATGGCGGCGAACAGGTAGAAGAGCAGCGTCTGGGCGGTCATGGTCAGCGGTAGCGCGCATCGGCCGCGCGGTCGGCGGCGATCTCCTGCTCGTAGCGGTCGCCGACCGCGAGCAGCATCTCCTTGGTGAAGTACAGGTCGCCGCGCTTCTCGCCGTGGTACTCGAGGAGGTTGGTCTCGACGATCGAGTCCACCGGGCAGCTCTCCTCGCAGAAGCCGCAGAAGATGCACTTGGTGAGGTCGATGTCGTAGCGCGTGGTGCGCCGCGTGCCGTCGTCGCGCTCGGCCGATTCGATGGTGATGGCCAGCGCCGGGCATACCGCCTCGCACAGCTTGCACGCGATGCAGCGCTCCTCGCCGTTCGGATAGCGACGC
>CALCZN010000117.1:0-11947 GCA_937903095.1 uncultured Burkholderiales bacterium | reverse complement strand
GATCGCGCTTCGTCTCGTCTTCGAGCCCCTGCACGCCGCGGACGTACTTCGCGAGCTCCTTGTTGCGATTGCGCCGCGAATCGTTGTCCTCGATCGTCGACTCGATGGCGTTCTGGAACCGATTGATGAGCGCCCGCTCGCGCGGGTCGTCCTTCGGCTGCTCTGCGCCGGATACCGGCTGTTGCGTGGGCTCGGCCATCAGCGGTCGGAGAAGATGCGCTCGATCTTCGCGCGCTGCTCGCCCGACAGCCCGTGCGATTGGCTCGGGCGTGCGTCCAGCGTCGACTCGGTCTCGTCGGCGAGCGATGCCATCGCCTGGCGGCCGTCGGCGATCGTATCCAGCAGACCCTTCTCGGCCAGATCGTCGGCGGCCAGAGCAGAGAGCGACGCTGGTACGAGGATCGGCTGACGCTCGTACAGGTGCCCACCAATGCTGTAGACACGATACCGGCGCAGGTCACCGCGCTCGTCGCGCAGCTCGTCGTAGCCCTCGAACCGCGGCGAGACACCGCGGGCGGCGAGCAATTCGGCGAAGGTGAGGCTCGGGCGCGTCTCGCGCAGGCGGGCGATCAGGTTCATCGCCGCCTTGTATCCCGAGCGAATTGGCTTACTCCACCTTCAGCGCCGCAACCCCTGCCCGGTAGGAGTCCACGAAGGCGTCGCCTGCAGTGCCGTGCTCGTTGATCGTCTTCACCAGATCGGCAAGCGCTGCGCTGTGCAGCGACAGGTGAGCGTTTTCAATGGACATCCGACGCGCCTCCATGACGAGGTCCGCCATCGCCTCGGGGCTGCAAGGCACGACGGCGCCGGCGGTGAGCCAGCCCTTGACGCGCAGGTGGACGGTCACCGAAGCCACCAGGCAGCGTGCGCCCTCGCAGCAGCCACGCCGCGCGTGAACCAGTAGCCGGCCAGGTACGCCATGAACGGCAAGACGGCAATCGCCATGATGAAGCCGACCGTCAGCACGTAGATCGATGATTCCATTCCCTCTCCCTCACGCCTTGTACCGACTCACCGGCTTCTCCTCCGGTGCGTCCAGAATCCGCGCCGGCACGCGCCCGAGCGTGGGCGGCGGCGGTGCGGCTTTCTCGGGCTCGGGCAGCAAGCCCTTGCCGAACTTCTGCATCCCGCGCGCGGCGAGCGACAGCACGTCCACGCCGTCATCGAACGCGCCGGCCGGGAACGCCTGTAGCTGGTCCATGAGCGCCGGCACCCACGGCTTGCCCTCGGGCACCGAGAGCCACCCCATCGCGATCTGCGCCTGCAGGGAGCGCGCGCGCGTGGGCTTGTCGTGGATCGACGCGAGCCATTCGAGCCAGCAGGCGAGGCCGCGCTGCTGCATGCGCTTGGCGAGGAACGGCTCGACGGCGCGCCGGATCGGCCCTGCCTCCCCGAACCAGATCGCGGGCCGCCACTTCTCGATGAGGCCGAGCTGCGACTCGATCCACGCGTCGGAACTCGTGCGGCTGCGCCACCAATCAAGCAGGTGCCAGCGCGACGCGTGGTCGATGCCAATGATCCCGTGCTCGGTGTAGTCGCCGCCGTCCTCGGTCACGGCGTAGTCGCTCGCGCCGATGATCACCATGCCTTTCGGGGCGATGCCGTAGCGAGCGATCTTCGTCGTGTCGAAGTAGCCTCCGGAGTCGGGCGCGGGGCGCTGCTGGTAGAGCGAGGCCCAGGTGCGAGGGTTCACGCGGAAGTTCGCCCAGTGCCGCTCGTCGAACCACTCCGGCCAGAGCATTTCACCCTGCGCGCGTCCAAGCGGATCGTCGGCGCGCTCGGCCTCGGCTGGCAAGGACAGCACCTCCCACGTCTGCCCGTCGCGGCACTCGATCATCCCGGAGCGGCCGTCGTACTTCTCGGGAAGGATGCCGCCGGCCAGGTCCGCCTCGTGCCAGCGCGTCTGCACGAGCACGATCCAACCGCCCGGGATCAGGCGCGTCATCAGGTCGTCATCGAACGCCTCGCGCGTCTTCTTGCGAATCACCGGGCTGTCGGCGTCCTCGCGACCCTTCACCGGGTCGTCGATCAGCAATCCGTTGGCGCGGTTGCCCGTGATGCCAGAGAGGATGCCGCCGGCGAGATACTCCGAGCCGTTCGTGAGGGCCCATTCGTCGGCCGCCGAAGTGTCGGGCGCGATGCCGGCGCCGAAGATCGATTCGAACCCCGATTGCCGGCAGATCTGCCGCGCGCGCCGGCCGTGCCTGCGGGCGAGATCGGAGCCGTAGGACGCGAGGATGATCCGATAGCCCGGGTTCTTGCCCATGAGCCACGTCGGCGCGACGACGCTCGTGTACGTGCTCTTCGCGCTGCCCGGGGGCATGAAGACCATCAGCCGGCCATGCCGGCGCGCCGCGGTGCGCTCGATGGCCTCGAGCAGCAGCCGATGGTGTGCCGTGACGCTCGTCTCGATCGGCTGGAAGAGCCACTCGTCGGCGTCTTCGCTGACCGGCTTGCCCGGGACTTCGATCGCGTTGGCGTAGTCGACGAGCGATGCACGGGCGCGGCGCCGGCGCAGCAGCTCAACCGCGGCTTCCGAGCGCGATAGCGGCGAGCTGGTCATCGGTCAGGTCGTGAACGCGGCGAATCTCGATCGGCCCGTTCGGTCCCTTGTGCACGACGGTCGTCTCTGCCTCGAAGCCGTGCATGCGGTTCAGTTCGGCGACGGCGCGCACGCGGTCGGCGTCTTTCTCGGCGCGCATCGCGATCTCGGCGAGCACCTTCACCGACTGCTCTTTCGACCACATCGACTGCGCAGCCAGCTCGGCACGTAGCTCCTCGATCCTTGGGGAAACCTTGGACGCGAGTTTGCTGGCCGATTCCCACACGGAAGACGGCTTCCACTTCACCGAGCGCGGATACGCGATGCGATAGGCATCCGCCTGGCTCTTGCCGGCGGCAACCTCCTGCGCGAAGCGATCGTGCTGCGGCGTGAGTTTCACCTCACCCTCGCCCTGTAGTAGCTGACCAGGTGCCGACGCCGCCCTGCCCCATCGATCTCGTGCTCGACGATGCGGCGATACACCACGTAAATCTGCCGATCGATGCGCATCCGCGTGAGCGTCGTGCGCAGCGTGTCGACGTTCTCGATGCCGAGCTTCGCGGCAAGGTCGACAGCGCACATCGTTCGCCGCCGCAGCCAGAAGAGCACCTGCTCGCGCGCCGGTGCATGCTTGAGCGGGCGGCGCGGCTGCGATCGCCGCTCGTCGTCGGCGAGGATGACGCTGATGCCATTGCTCAGTGCATCCTCGCGAACCACGACCGAACCCGGTGAGCGAAGTAGCGGCTGCACTGCGACAGGTCGCCGAAGTGTTCCCGCTCGATCACCCCATCGGGGCGAGTCCATTCGAAGCTGCAATCGCCGTCCTCCTGTTGCGTGAAATAGGCCTCGCCCGCGGGGAAGCCATCGAGGTGCACGTTGGTGAAGAGCGTACGCATCGGTCAGTCTCCGGACCATTCGTGCACGGCCCACGCGAAGAGGAAGCCGAACATTAGGGCGGCGCCTACGGCAAGGCCCGCGATGATGCTGAGCGCGCAGCTCATGCAGCCACCGGGCGCAGCACGCGGTAGCGGCGCACGTCTCGCCATTCGGTCCCGGCCGCGAGCCGCGTTTCGCGCACGGCCCCGTACTCGACCTCGATCAGCGTGTCCGGGTGCGGCGCGCTGTCGCCGTCGTGCCATTCGATCCATCCGTCGCTCATGCGATCACCATGTGCAGAATCGCTAGCGCATCGGCTTCGTTGTCGTCGGTCACGGGGTAGCCCCGTGCGTTGGCGGCGGCGATCATTGCTGCCTTGTCGGCATTGCCCTTGCCGGTCGCGGCTTTCTTGATCGCGCCCACCGGCACGCCGCTGTATGGGATCGAACGCTCCTCGCACCAGGCGGTGAGCGTGCCGAGCAGCCCGCCGTAGACGTGGGCGGCGTCCGTGCCGGCGTGCCGGCGCACTTCCTCGAAATGGATCTCGGCGACGCCGTGCGCAGGGCCGACCTCGTCGAGCCAGCGGCGAAAGCGCAGGTAGCGCATACCGCCGCCTTCGTAGCGGTTCGGCTTGAGGTCGAGATAGCCGTGCGCGACCTGGCTGCCGACGCGCATGGCCCAGCCGGTGCGGGTGCCGAGGTCGAGGGCAAGGATGGCGCTCATCGCCCGGGCACCAGGTCGAAGTCGCCGGCGGAAATGCGTTGGCGAACGGTCTCGAGTGCCGCTTGCTCGGACCTCAGCATTGCCGCGAGATCGTGATTCCTGGCGAAGCGCTGCTCGACGTTGTTCCAGCCCAGCCAAAAGTTGCGTTTCCGGCGTCCGCGCATCGCCGGCAGAACTGCCTTGACGCCGATCCACGCCCCGCCCTGCGACCGCAACTCGAGCCGCATCGGAATCGGCCCGGAATCGGGACACGACCGGACGGGACACGGCGGGCTCCCCTTCAGGGAGGAGCCCCCGCTGTCCCGGTCCATGTCCCGGTCGTGCGGCGTCCCGTTTTCGGGACTGTCCCGGAAATGTCCCGATTTCGTCCCGTTCGTACACAGGTTATCCACAGAAACAAGTCTCCCCAATCGGGACACGACCGGGACAAACGGGACGAAATCGGGACAAATGTCCCGCTCGGGACAGAAAATGTCCCGGTAATGTCCTGGTAATGTCCCGGTTGGCTTGGTCATTTCAGCCCCCATACGCCGCAGGCGGTCTGCTCGATCAGACCCTTTTCCTGCATCGATCGGATCGTGCGATGCCAGGATTTCTTGCGCGCTTCAGGCGTCTTGTCGCCTGCGGCCTCGTACAGCGCCGATCGCAAGACCGCCTCCACCTGTTCCTTCGATCCCCCGAATGCATCCAGTACGACCTGCTCGTATCGCGTCATCCGCTGCCCGGCGGCAGCGACGAGTTCAGCTGGGTCGATTCCTGGGCGCACCACACACGACGTGACAGGCTTGCCCCACTTGCCGGAGCCGAGCACTACCTGTTCGAGGTTGAAGGTGAGCAATTCGTTCTTTGAGCCGAGGTCACGTTGCTTCGTGAACTCGATGACTCGCGTGCCTTGTTCCTCCCGGATTTCAATTTCCGTATCCACTGCAGCACGCAGGCTGGAATGCCCCCGTGCCCCCTTCGCGGTGTCTTTCCCGCAGTGATGCACCCACATGAAATGCGCGCCGGTTTCCTCGCGGATTCTGTCCGCTACGGCCACGACGCCCGTCATGTCCTCGGAGGCGTTCTCGTTCCCACCGGCCATGAGGCGGGACAGGGTGTCGCCGATGATGAGTTCGACGGCCCGCCCGCGCTCTGCCGCCGCCATCCGTACTTGCTTGATGACAGCCGCCGCGTCCTGCGGCTTCTTCAGCAGGTTCACGCTGGTCAGCACGATCATGAGATTCGGAACGCTCGTGCCGTGTGCCTGCTCGTACGCCTTCACCCGGTTCTTGATGGTGCGATTCCCCTCGGCAGCGAGATACACGACCAGGCCGTGTTCCGTGCGTCGGTTCATCCACGGGGTTCCGTTGGACACGGCGCACGCGATGTCCATCGCAAGAAAGGACTTCCCCGTGTTCGACTCCCCGTACAGCACGCTCATTGCCCCGCGGGTGATCGTGTCCTCGACCAGCTCGTCGAGGATCTCGACGTCGGAGATCGCATCGCCCCAGACGAACGCGAGCGGATAGGCGTCGCCCTCGGCAATCGGCAGGTCGATTGCGACACCTGGAAGCTTGCGTTCGCGCGCGGCGAGCGCGTTCTTCCACATCCGATCCCAATACCGATCCCCTTGTGATCGGCCAGACACCGAGCCGTGTTCCCAGCGTTCGAGCGCTCGGCGGATGTCGGGTAGCTCCCAGCCGACGAGCGCGAGCATCGTCACCATCGACTGATCCATAGCCGAGCCACTGCGGTCGGCAAGCCCCGCTGGGTCGCCGCCGGCGCGAGCCGCGATCGCCGGGTGCGCTTCGAGTGTGACGCGCCAGCGTTCGCCGAATTCCGCATGCTCGACCAGGCGCTCGATGTCGGCGACGGTGTAGGCCATGCCGTCGGCGGCAAGCAGCCGCGCCTGGCTGGGTTGCTCGGGGTAGCCCTTGCTGATCTTCGAAGCGTTCGGGTAATTCACCGTACCGGGCACGCGCATCACACGGTCGACGTTGTGCGTGCCGCTGGACCCGAAGAGCGTGCCCAGGCGGGCATTCAGCGCCTCGAAACGCTGCTGTTCCTGCACGCTGGTGAGCGCCGCGCCATCCGTGACGAGCCAGAACGCCTGCAGGCCGTGCCCGGAGTCGATGACGATGGAGGCAGACGAGCGCAACAGCGGCAGCGTGTGGTCGATGAGATGCGCGCGCGCGGTCTCATACCCCTTGTGCCGGAATACATCCGGGTCGCAGTCCGCCCAGAAGTAACGGGCGCGCACCATGTCGCGCTTGCCCGACTTCGTATGCATGACGCGCGCCTCGTTCGGCGTCCAGTAGGCATTCCATCCGTCGGCGTTGCGTCTGACGATCCACTGCGTCGCGGCTTCCGCCTCATCTGGCATCTGGAACGTGCGCCCATCGACGTTGTTCTCGGTGCGCTTCGGGTCGATGGCGACCAGCAACAGCGCTCCGATCGGACACAACATGCCGATCGCGGCGGCGATCGTATCGGCGTTCGGCGCCATGCTGGAGACCGAATTCGGCATCACCGCTTCGCCCCCCTGAGGATCACCCCTGCACCCTCGCCCGCAGCAGCCGCTCGATCTCGCCGGCCTGCTCGTGCGTCAGGCGCACGCCCGGCATGCCGTTGACGGTGAGCTGGTCGACGAGGGAGGCGATGTCATTCATGCGGGCTCAACCCCGACCACGTTGAGCGCCTGCACCGGCACGAGATCCTCGGGCGGCATCGGCGCGTCCGTGTCCCAGTGCAGCCCCTGCCGCATGAGCGGACGGCCGCTGCGGCCGAAGAAATGCAGTCGGGCGAAGCCGTGCGAACCGAGATCCGGCAGCACGTCCTTCACGACGCCGTGGCACAGCCAGTAGCGGCCGGCGCTGACGAGGACCGTGGCGCCGGGCGTCACGCCCCCCCCGTTGGGCTTGATCGTGCTCATGGCTACGCCGCCGCCAACGCGTGAGACCATCTGCGTACCACCTCAGGAGCACCGACATGGACCCCGCACGCGCGTACCGGCTGCAACTCCGGATCTGGCGAGAGGCCGACGAGCGGGCACGTGACGCCCGGCGCCGCGCGGCCGAGGCACTCGCCGAGGCGGCTGAGCACGAGTCGATCGCGGCTCGGATGCACGTCGAGCTCGAGCAGCTGGTGCAGCAGATGCTCGCGTGATGTGAGTGGCGTCACGCCGCCACCTTCCCGGTGTCGAGGGCGAGCGGCGCATCCTCCTCGCGCACCCGCACCCACACGCCGTTCTCGTGCCGCTCGATGAGGCCGCGCAGGTCGAGGTAGCGCAGCGCGGTGGCGACCGTCTCGCGGTCGTCCTCGGGCACGTCATCGGGGTCGTGCCAACGATCGCTCCACATGCCCACCGGCTGGCAATGGCACTCGATGTCGCTGCGCGCCGCGCTGTAGGCGAGCGCGCGCTCGAGGCGATCGAGTTCGTCGAGGGTTGGCGTCCGCGTCAGCACGTCGGCTCCCCCGCCTGCATCGGAGCCGCCATCGTCACCGCCAGTGAGAACGGCAGCACCTGCATGCCGAGCGCGTGCGCGATGTGCACCTCGAGCGACGCGCCGCGCGACTCCTGCCAGCCAGGCAGCGTGATGACGCCGCCGCAGTCCATCAGCGCGCGGATGTCTTTGCGCGTTTCATCGTCGACGCGCGTCACGCCGTCACCTCCACCGGCTCGTCGCGCTCGACTGACGCCGCGCGCAAGTCATCGCGAAGCCGCAGAAGCCCGCCCTCGCACGTGACGCATGCCCATCTGTCCGGCAGCGCGATACGCTCACACCAGTCGCACAGGCGGCGACCCTGCAGACGCGCGCGATGCAGGCCGCTGGCGGCGCGATAGACCTCGCGTGCGCTGATCGCGGTCATCGGCCACGGCGTGCGCGACCAGATGACGAATTCCACGTCCTCGTCGGTGGCGCCCGGGATCGCAGCACGCACGGCGCGTGATGCGGCGGCATGCCTCGATCTGCTTTCGAAGATCGACCCGCCCTGACACTTCTGGCGGCGGAATTGCTGCTGGAACGGCCTGCCGACGCTTTCCATCACGACTCCGGCTGCTGCGGATTGCCGCGCGTAACCGACGAGACGACGCTAGCGATATGCAACTGCTCAGCCGCGTACGCCCTCAGCACCTCGACGACCAACTCCATGCGTGTCATGCGGCGCGCCATGCTCACGGCGTCGAGCAGATCAACGACCTCGCGAGGGCACGGGCCGCGAAGCTCGACCTGGTTGTCGGCCATGGGTCAGCCCCTGCACCCGTCGATAGGCGGCCACCCCACCCCCGTGGGAAGATCCCTGCTTCCACACACGAACCCATCACGGGAGGGGGCGACCATGAGCAGCACATCGAATGCGCGCAACTGCTTCGCCGAGAACACGCGCCTCATTTCGAGCACGTCCGATCCGGTTCAATGGAACCTGAACAACGGGCTTCTGAACCTGGCAGACGCGATAGCCACAATTCAGAGCGAAGTGCGGCAACTGCAGCACCTCGTAGTCGATCTGCAGCGTTCGATGCCTCGGTAGAAGTCTTCGGATCGAGCAGGTCGAGCAGCATAGGGACGACGTATCGGTCGATCACCCGCAGCTGTTCGCCGCTGATGCCGTACGCATGCTCGGTGGCGGTCTGCTGCATCTCAGGCGACCTTCTCGGCGGGGGCAGTCTTCTCACACACCTCGCGGTGCAGCTCCATCAGCGCCATCGCGATGCGGAAAGACGGGCCGCGCTTGCCAGCAACACCGGTTGCGAGCTCCGAGATCGTCGGTTGGGAACAGCCGACCCTCTCGGCGATCCGCACTTGCGTCCAACCAGCCGCCTGCAGCTCATGGATCACAGTTTTCAGGTCCATGCCGCAAGGATATCGGATAGCCGATATATCTGCAATCGGTTTGCTTATCGAAAGCCCGATCAGAATTCCGATATGAGACAGGAGGAGGACCTGACGACTTTCGGCAAGCGCCTTCGCGCCGCTCGCAAAGCGCGGAAGCTGAGCCAAGCGCAGCTTGCGACTGTCGTCGGCATATCCCAGCCCATGGTCTCAGAGCTCGAGAGCGACGAGTACAGCGGCTCGTCGTATACGGCGCAACTCGCGCAAGCGGTAGGCGTTAATCCACTGTGGCTTGCCGAGAAGCGCGGGCCGCGCCATCCATCACAAGAGACAGCCCGAGATCTTCAGGACGACGATCGCCGACATCTGCACCGAATGCTCGATGACATGCTCGACCGCGCAGGGCCAGAGGGGGCTGCGCGAGCAAAGGCGATGCTTGGGCTGATCGAACTTGCCACCGGCAGCGGCAAGTCCGACGCGTTCACCGAGGCCGTCGCGCGCCTGAAGACCGAAACAGGCCGCCAAGAAGACCCGCCGGAAATACCGAGCAACGTCCGCGCGCCGCACTTTTCATCGACGCGAGGCCGCCCTATTCCGCCCCCGGGAAAGCATGCGCCAGCGCCGACGAAGCCCAAGTCGTCGAGCAAGGCAGGCGGTGGGCGGAAATGAGGCGCCGCCCGTTTCGGCTCGTTCCGGCCGAGATTTCACACGAAACTGTCGAGGCACTGGACCAGCTGCTCGACCAGGCGCGCCGCGGCGAGATCATTGGCATTGCCTACGCCGTCATGTGCAGGGGTCGGGATTACTTCGTTGACGCGGCCGGGGAGGCGCACCGATCGCCGACTTTCGCGCGCGGGATGGTCAACGAGCTGAACGACGCTCTCGGGCGGCGCGCGCGAGGGGAGTGATGAGTCTGTCTCGATTTCTCATTTTCGGTTTTGGCGCACTCGTCACTCTCAACGGGTGTACGCCGTTCTCCTCGAATATCCGTCTCGGCAACACGCAGGACACGTTTAGCCTGCGAGACGTTCGCGAGGCGTCGCAGACGATCCGCGTGGTACCGAGCGTTCCGCCGGGCGCGAGCGTTATCGGAACAGTTGAAGCCTCGCGATGCCATCGCAGCTTGGTCGAAGGCGAGCCGACGAACGAGATCGTCACGCAGGATCTGGTGATTGCTGCCTACGCGCGCGGCGCCGATGGAATCGCGGATATCAAGATCGAAAAGGTCTCGGCGCTCAGCCGAAACTGCTGGTACGCACTCGATGCGACGGCAACCGCTTTCAAGGACGCCGCGAAGTGAGCGACGCAGCATCACTTGAGCGGCTACGAGCGTTTCTCGACGTGCCAGAGAACGAAGGCGAGCCACTCGTTCCGCTTCGTGCGATGAGCAGGCTGCTCTCTCACAACGTCGAGCTGGAGAATGCCGCTCGCCGCTATATCAGCGAGGTCGCGACGGCGATTTCCGACCTCGCCGAGGCAGCCTCTACCCGATACGTCGAAGGTGACAGAATCATCGACATTTCTCTGATCTCGAACGCCACAACGAGAATCGCCGACGCGACACTGGAATTCGACGAGGAACTGAACAAACATGGCGTCCAGAAGCTCCTCTGATGACGTCGAGGCGCTGAACGAGGCGCGGCAAGTCCTTTCGCCGTTCCAGCTTGGCAAGGATGGTTCGCCGCCCCGTCCTCCGGTTGACTCGCCTCGCGCATCGGGTGACGATGGAGAGATGGAACACCGCCTGACAGCACTCGAAACCCGCCTCGACACCGTCCTTCCGACGCTGGCGACGAAGGCCGACATCGCGTCGATCGAATCGAAGATCGTGAAGTGGGTCGCGGGCATTGGAATCGCGACCGTGACGGTCATCATCAGTGTGCTCAGCTTCCTCTTCTCGCGCATTGACCACGAACCGCCGCCGCAACAACCGCCGATCATCATCAACATCCCGGGGCAGCTCTCCGGTGCCGCGAGCGTCTCTGGTGGCGCAGAGGCGCATCTGGCCCCCAAGCGGCGCGAATAACTCCACGGCCCCCTTCCCTGAACCCGCTCCGGCGGGTTTTTGTTGTGCTCTTTTATCGGTTTGCCTATTGACGACTTATCGGCTTCCCGATATTCTGGCTGCACCAACACGGAGGCAGCCATGCAACCAGCAGCAGCCCACCAGCAGCGAGCCATCGTCTACGTCCTGTTCGAGGTCCGGCAGGTCGAGGGCGACAAGTTCGAGTTCCGCACCGTCTACATCGCCGCGCGCACGAGCGCCGAGGCCGTCGAGATCTGGCGGCAGAGCTGGCACATAGCGCACTTCGACGACGAGCCGCTGGCTTTCGTCGGTTCCGACGATGTCGTCGAGCGCGATCCCAACGCAGCCGCTCGGTATGCCGGCAACGGCACAGAGGTTGTCTCGCGGGCGCAGTACGACCAGTGGGTCTCCATCATGACCCACGACAACTGGCACGACGGCGAGCGCTCGCCGGCCGCGTTCGTGCGCGTCGAGCAGCGCGTTCGGGAGGCGGCATGAGCACCCCCATCGACGTGATGTTCGACGCCCTCGGCGAAACGTGGCGCGTCTACGGCCACTTCACGCCGGGCCGTCCGGCCATCACCAACGGCGGCCCCGACAACTGGGAGCCGTCCGACCCTGCCGAATGGGACGACGTATCGGTCGTGATGATCGGCAGCGAGGGCGAGTCGCCGGAGATGTGGGACTTGCTGGAGCGGCTGAAGGCGCCAGGTGTTGCCGGATCGGCACTCGAGCATGTCCTGGAGATGGCAGAGCTTGCGTGGCTGCGCGAGCAGGACGATGCGCGGAGGGCTGCATGATGAGCACGACATACGAGATCAAGAACCGTTTGACCGGCGCCGTGCTCTATGCGGGCGGCGGCGAGTCGCTGCGCGATGTGGTTGTTCAGGCCGTCGGGGGCGGCGCGTACCTGAGCGGCGCGGACCTGAGCGGCGCGTACCTGCGCGGCGCGTACCTGCGCGG
>CALCZN010000116.1:0-14467 GCA_937903095.1 uncultured Burkholderiales bacterium | reverse complement strand
CCTGCGCCGGTTTCAGCTCGGTGTGCGGATCGTCGGTGGCCACCGCCGCGACGATGACCAAGGTCGCGATGAAGCCGATGCTCAGCCGCGGCTACGCGCCGTCGCTGGCCACCGGATCGATCGCGGCCGGCGGAACGCTGGGCATCCTGATCCCGCCGAGCGTGGTGCTGGTGATCTACGGCCTGATGACGCAGACCGACATCGGCAAGCTGTTCATGGCCGGCGTGCTGCCGGGCCTGCTGGGCGCGCTCGGCTACATCACCGCCGTCTGGCTGATGTGCCTGATCGACCCGAAGCTCGGGCCGCGCGGCGAACGCCTGCCGTATGCGGAGCGGTTTCGCGCGCTGCGCGGCGTCCTTCCGATCCTGGGCCTGTTCACGCTGGTCATCGGCGGCCTGTACGTGGGAATCTTCACCGCCACCGAGGCCGCCGGCATCGGCGCGTTCGGGGCCTTCGTCTTCGCGCTGTGGCGCCGCGCACTGACCCCGCGCCTGCTCCTCGAGGTCCTGATCGAGTCCGGGACGACGACGTCGATGATCTTCATCGTCGTGATCGGAGCGCTGATCTTCGGCAACTACATCAATCTGTCCGGCCTGCCCGAGACGCTCACCGCCTGGGTGATGCACCTGGACGTTCCGCCGCTCGTGGTGATCTTCGCGATCGCGCTGGTGTACCTGGTGCTCGGCGCCGTGCTCGAAAGCTTCTCGATGATCCTGCTGACCGTGCCGATCTTCTACCCGCTGGTCTCGGCGCTCGGCATGGACCTGATCTGGTTCGGGATCATCGTCGTGGTCGTCACCGAGATCAGCCTGATCTCGCCGCCGGTGGGCATGAACGTGTTCGTGATGCGCAGCCTGCTGCCCGAGGTGCCCACCGGCGTGATCTTCCGCGGCGTGATGCCGTTCCTGGCGATGGACGTCGTCCGGCTGACCGTGCTGATCCTGGTGCCCTGGATCTCGCTGATGCTGCCGTCGATGATGAAGTAACCGCGCCGTCCCCCGATTCCCGTTCCCGGAGGTCGCAGCTTGCTCACGTTCGGCCACCTCGCGCGGCACAACGCGCGCAACTATCCCGCGAAGACCGCCTACGTCGACGGCGACAGGCGGATCGACTGGGCCCGGCTGAATGAACGCGCCTGCCGCCTGGCGCAGTTCCTGCTGGCCGCGGGCGTGGCGCGCGGCGACCGCGTCGCGTCGATCAGCTGCGACTGCATCGAGCTGGTCGAGATCGTCGTCGCCTGCGCGAAGATCGGCGCCGTTCGCGTCGGCGTCAACCATCGCTATGCGCCGCCGGAAATCGCGCACATCCTCGAGGACAGCGGCGCCCGGGTCGTGTTCGTCCAGGCGGCCCTGGCCGGGCACCTGTGCGAGATCGCGCCGGATCTGTCGGCGGCGCCGCTGCTGGTCGGCTTCGACGGTCCGCATCCGTTCGCCGTCGACTACGAGGCGGCCCTCGCCGGCCATCCGTCCGCGGAGCCGGACGTCGCCGTCGTCGTCGACGACCCCGGCTACCTCTTCTATTCATCGGGCTCCACCGGCCTGCCCAAAGGCGTGACGACGACCTGGCGCCAGGTCATCGACTCGCTCTGCCACATCGCGCTGAACGAAGGCAGCGGCCGCGGCGACGTCTGGCTGCACACGATGCCGGCAGGCGGCATTCCGCTGCTGATCCTCCTGCGGGCGATCTACCACGGCGCGACCTGCGTGATCATGCGTCGCTGGGATCCGGAGCAGGCGTGCGCGCTCATCGAGCGCGAGCGCGTGACCCGGACGCTGGTCGTGCCGACGATGCTGGTGTCGCTGATCCACCATCCGGAGGTGCGGCGGCGCGACCTGCGCTCGCTGCGACAGGTCATCTACGGTGCGGCGCCGTGCACGCCGGCGAACATCCGCCTGACGATGGAGGTCTTTCCCGGCGTCGAGATGCTGCAGATGTACGGCGCCACCGAAGCCACCGGGATGGCGACGATGCTGTTTCCGGAGGATCACCGCGAGGCGCTGCGCACCGGCGAGCACGACATCCTCGCCTCGGCCGGCAAGCCGGTCCCGTACATGGACGTCGTGGTCGCCGACGAGCATGGCGTGACGGTCGCGAGCGGGGAGATCGGCGAGGTCCTGATCAAGGGCTCGCTCGTCACCTCGGGATACTGGAACGCACCGCAGCTGACGGCCGAAGCGGTCCGCGACGGCTGGCTGCACACCGGCGACCTGGGCCGCTTCGACGAGCGCGGCTACCTGTATCTGGTGGACCGCAAGAAGTTCATGATCGTCTCGGGCGGCTACAACATCTATCCGGTCGAGGTCGAGAACGTGCTGGCCCGGCACCCCGCGGTGAAGGAGGTCGCCGTCGTCGGCGTCCCCGACCCGCGCTGGGGAGAAGCGGTCAAGGCGATCGTCTCGCTGCGGCCCGGGCGACAAGCCAGCGAAACGGAGCTGCTCGGCTTCTGCCGAAGCCGGATCGCGGGCTACAAGGCGCCCAAGTCGATCGAGCTCGTCGACGAGTTCCCGCGCAACGCGGTCGGCAAGCTGGACAAGCGGACGCTGCGCGAACGCTACTGGGCGGACGCCGGGCGCAGGATCGGCGGTTGAGCATGGGCGCGCTCGACGGTCTCAAGGTCATCGACCTGACGCAGCGCCTGCCGGGCCCGTTCTGCACGATGCTGCTGGCGGACATGGGCGCCGACGTCGTCCAGGTCGAGAGCGCCGCCGGCGACGCCGCGCGCACGCTGGCAGTCGGCGAGGCCGCGCAGGGCGCAGCCTACGAACTGCTCGGCCGCAACAAGCGCAGCGTGGTGCTGAACCTGAAGAGCGACGACGGCCGCGAGGCCTGCCTGCGCCTGATCGCCGCTGCCGACGTCGTCGTGGAAGGCTTCCGGCCCGGCGTCGCGGCGCGGCTCGGCATCGACTACGAGGCGGCGCGCAGCCGCAATGCGCAGATCGTGTACTGCTCGATCTCGGGCTACGGCCAGGACGGCCCGTATCGCGACCAGGCCGGACACGACCTGAACTACCTCGGCATCGCCGGCGTGCTCGACATGACGCGCGGCGGCGACGGGCAGCCGGCGATCCCGGGCATCCAGATCGCGGACATCGGCGCCGGCGCGCTGTCGGCGGCGGTCGCGGTGCTCGCGGCGACGCTGCACCGGCGCCGCACGGGCCAGGGGCAGTTCGTCGACGTGGCGATGCTCGACGGCCTGGTCTCGATGCTGTCGATCCACGCGATGACCGTGCTCGCCGGAGGCCCCTCGCCGACCGGAGGGCGCGCGTTGCTCAGCGGCGGCCACCCCTGCTACGCGGTGTATCCGACTTTCGACGGCCACCTGACGGTGGGCTGCACCGAGCCGCACTTCTGGCGGAACTTCTGCGCATTCCTCGGCAGGGAGGACCTGACGCCGCAGATGTGGGCCGAAGGCGAGCGCAGCCGCGCCGTGCAGGCGCAGATCGCCGCGGTCCTCCGAACCCGTCCGAGCGCGCAGTGGCTGGAGGATCTCGCGACGGTCGACACCTGCGTCGGCCCGGTGAACAGCGTCGCGCAGGCGCTGGCCGACCGCCAGGTCGTGCACCGCGCGATGGTCCGCCGCGCCGGGATCGACGGCGAGACCGGGCCGGCGCAGCTCGGACCCCCCTTCCGGATGTCGGCCACGCCAATGGAGATCCGCCGGCGGGCTCCGCGCCTCGGAGAGCACACGCGCAGCGTGCTGGCCTCGGTCGGCTATTCCGACGAGCGGATCGACGACATGCGCAAAGCCGGCGCCATCGGCGGCGAATGACGACACGCCGGCCACGGGCCGGCGCGCTTGATGCAGATCAACCATCCGCGACGGCGATACAAACCATCTTCGAATACTATCTATACACTTTCAATCAAAGATAAATAAAACTTCGTCAGACCCGGGGATCGAACCGTACCGGCCGTCGATCCGATCGAAAGGAGACCTCAGTGGGGATACGAATCGGCGTGGATGTCGGCGGAACCTTCACCGACTTCCTGGTGAGGGACGAGGAAGGGAGTTCGCGGGTCTACAAGACTTCCACGACACCCGGCGATCCGACCATCGGCTTCTTCAACGGACTGGAGAAGGCCGCGACCGCCGACGGACAGACGCTGAAGGAATGGCTGCGCCGCGTCGAGACGATCGTGCACGGCACGACGATCACGACCAACGCGGTGCTGACCGGCGAGGGCGCGGTCACCGGCTTCGTGACCACCGAGGGATTCCGCGACGTGCTGAACATGCGGCGCGGGATCAAGGAGCAGCAGTTCGACAACCACGCGCCGCCGCCGCAACTGGTGCCCCGGCGCCGGATCGCTGCGGTCCGCGAGCGGGTGTCCTCCGAAGGCGAGGTCGTCACGCCGCTGGACGAAAGCGACATCCGCAGCGCGGCCGAGCTCTTCCGCGGGCAAGGCGTGGAAGCCGTCGCGGTCTCGTATCTCTGGTCGTTCCGCAACGATCGGCACGAGCGCCGCACGAAGGAGATCCTCGAGCAGGAGCTTCCCGGCGTCTACGTCTCGCTGTCCACCGAGGTGCTGCCGCAGATCCGGGTGTACGAGCGGCACAGCACGACGGTGCTGAACTCCTACGTCGGGCCGGTGCTGAACCGCTACCTGTCGCGTCTGCGGCAGCGCCTCGACGATCTCGGCTTCGGCGGCACGCTGCTGATCATGCAGTCGAACGGCGGCGTGATGTCGCCGGAGGTGGCGCAGCGCTTCGCCTCCAACACCCTGCTGTCGGGCCCTGCAGGCGCGCCGCAGGCGGGCATCCACTACGGATCGGTGCACGGGTTCCGCAACCTGATCACCGTCGACATGGGAGGCACCTCGTTCGACGTCGCGCTGATCCGCAACGGGCTGCCCGGCGTCACCACCGAAGGCAGCATCGGCGGGCATCGCGTCGCCTCGCCGATCCTCGACATCCATACGGTGGGCTCGGGCGGCGGGTCGATCGCCTGGATCGACGCCGGCGGCCTGCTCAACGTCGGGCCGAAGAGCGCCGGCGCCGTTCCGGGGCCGGCCTGCTACGGCCGCGGAGGCGTTCTGCCGACCGTGACCGACGCCAACTACGTGCTCGGCTACCTGGACAGCGCCGGCGACGAGCTCACGCTGGACGGCGAGGCCGCGCAGGAGGCGATCGCACAGCACGTCGGCCAGCCGCTCGGGCTCGATACGGTGGAGGCGGCCTACGGCATCTACCAGGTCGTGAACGCCAACATGGCAGCGGCGATCTCGGTGGCATCGGTGCAGCGCGGCTACGACCCGCGCGAATTCGTGCTGGTCGTCGCGGGCGGCGTCGGCCCCCTGCACGCGGGGGCGATCGCGCGCGACCTCGAGATACCGCTGATCCTGATTCCCCGCGAGTCGTCGGTGTTCTGCGCGGCGGGGATGCTCCTCTCGGATCTCAAGCACGACTACGTCCACACCTATGCGCGCGAGTTCGCAGCGGTGGATCTCGACGCGATCGCGCAGATCTACCGCGACATCGCCGGCCGCGCGATGCGGACACTCGAGTCGGAGAACGTTTCGTCCCGGCAGGTGGTTCTCGAGTACTCGGCCGACCTGCGCTACGTCGGGCAGTTCAACGAGGTCGAGGTGCCGGCGTTTCACGACGGCGGGTTCACGCCGGCGGCGCTCGAAGCGCTCGAAGCGGCCTTCCACCGCCGCCACGACGACCTGTACGGCTACTCGACGCCCGGATCGCCGATCGAAATCATCAATCTGCGCGTGAGCGCGCGCGGACTCACCGGGAAGCCGACCGTCGAACGGGTCGAGGCGCGCGGCGCCGATCCATCCGAGGCGCGCACCGGTTCCCGCAAGGCGTGGTTCAGCGGCGCATTCAGCGAGACGCCGGTCTACGACGGGCAGCGGCTGGTTCACGGCAACGTCGTGCCCGGACCCGCGATCGTGGTCCTGCCGACCACCACGATCCTGGTGCCGTCCGATTTCGAGTTGGTCTGCGACGCGGCCAACAACTACCTGATGCATCGCAAGGGCAGCGACCTGAAGGTCCTTGCCGGGCAACTGACCGAGGAGGCAGCGGCATGAACGCGACGAGCGGCGTTTCGGATGTCGATCCGATCAAGGTTTCCGTCATCGGCAGCCGGCTGGAAGCGATCAGCAGGGAGATCGGCCAGACGATGCTGAGAACCTCGCGCTCGCCGATCTTCTCGGAGGCGCGCGACTTCGTCACCGGAATCTTCGACCATCGGCTGCGGCTGCTCGCGCAGACCGCATACATCCCGGTGCTGATGGGGGCACTGCCGTTCGCGCTCGAGAGCATCGCGAAGGAGTACGCGGGCGACATCCACGAGGGGGACGTCTTCATCCTCAACGACCCCTATCACGGCAACAATCATCCGCCCGACATCACGATCGCCAAGCCGGTCTTCGCCGACGGCGAGATCCAGTTCTGGTCGGTGTCGAAGGGCCATCACGCCGACGTCGGCGGCGGCGGCGTGGTCGGCTACAACCCCGCAGCGCGCACGGTGTGGGAGGAATGCGTGCGCATTCCTCCGGCGAAGCTGCTGGACAAGGGCAAGCGCAACAAGTCGCTGTGGGACTTCATCCTGCTCAACGTGCGGATGCCATGGCTGGTCGAGGCCGATCTCGAATGCCAGATCGGCGCCTGCACGATCGGCGAGCGCAGCCTGCGCGCGCTGATCCGGAAATACGGGCTGCCGGTGCTGCGCGGCGCCGCCGATCAGATACTGGACGCCTCGGAGCGTCAGGCCCGAGCCGCGCTGCGCGACCTGCCCAACGGGGTGTACCGGGCCGAGAGCTTCATCGACCACGACGGCATCGACAAGACGAAGAAGATCGGCGTGCAGCTCGCGCTCACCATCTCCGACGAGGCTATCCATTTCGACTGGTCCGACAGCGATCCGCAGGCGAGCGGCTATGTCAACAGCACGCTGGCCAACACCGTGTCCGCCTCGTTCCAGGCGCTGTTCCTGACGATCTGCGCCGACGTCAAGTACAACGAAGGGGCGCTGCGCGCGTTGAGCGTCACGGCGAAGGAAGGCACGGTCCTGCATGCGCGCGAGCCGGCGCCGGTGAGTTGTTGCACGGTGTCGGCGTCGCAGGCGATCGTCGAGGCGATCTGGCTGGCGCTGGCGCAGGCCGCGCCCGAGCGCGTCTACGCCGGCTGGGGACGCTGGCTGGCGCCGGCGACGATGGGCTTGAACCCGCGCACGCAGAGGCTGTTCGGCGACATCCACTTCATGGGCAAGTCGGGCGCCGGCGCCACGCACGGACTGGACGGATGGGATCACGTCGGCCCGTCGTTCTGCGGCGGAAGCCTGCGTGCACCCGATCCGGAGCTGCACGAGCTGATCGACCCCTACACGGTGCTGCAGTACGAGTACTGGCAGGACAGTGCCGGCCCCGGGCGCTGGCGCGGCGGGCTGGGCACGGTCTACCGCTGGCGGGTGGAGGCCGACGGCATCATGGCGGTCAACTTCGGCGGCGGCGTCAACGACGAGACCCGCCCGTACGGGCTCGCGGGCGGGCAGCGCTCGCCGATCTCGGAGCTGCGGGTGCGCCGCCGCGGCGGCGGCGAGGCGGAGCGCATCGACACCGAGTCTTTCTTCATGCTGAACCAGGGCGACGAAGTCGAGCTGCGAGTGACCGGCGGCGGCGGATTCGGCGACCCGCTGGCGCGCGACCGCGCGAGCCTCGCCGACGATCTGGCCGACGGAGTGGTGTCGCTCGCGCAGGCGCGTGCCGCCTACGGCTGGGAACCGGAAGGAACGGCCGGCTGAACGGATGCATCGCCTTGCGCCGGACCGGCTGCGCCGCCCGCGCCGCAATTCGCCGGTGCGTCTTCCGGCGTGCTGTGCGGCTTTCCGGCGTGCCTACGCGTCGCCGACCTCGATGACCACCGCCATCGCGGTGTCGCCTGCGGCACAGCCGGCGAACAGTCCCCAGCCGCCGCCGCGGATCACGAGCTCCTCGATCAGCTCGATGACGCTGCGCGTGCCCATCGGCGCCTGCGGATGACCCCAGACGAGCGAGCAGCCATAGTTGTTCATCGACCTCAGCTCGACGCCGGTCTGCTGCGCGAAGTACAGGTCGTTGACCGCGAACGGGTTGTGCGTCTTGATCGCCGCCATCTGCCCGATCGTGCGTCCGGCCTGCTCGAGCGCGCGCCGCGCCGCCGGCACCGTGGCCTCGGGCATGTGGGCGAGCGCGGCGCGTGCCAGCCCGAAGCCGCGCAGCCGGATCGCGATCTTCGGATCGCTGGACAGCTCGCGCGCGCGCCCGGGGGCGGCGACGAGGATCGCCGCATTGCCGTCGGCCGGATGCGTCTGGCCGCCGTAGGTGACCGTGCCGCCCTGCGCGACGGGCCGCAGCTGCGCCAGCCCCTCGGGCGTGGAGTGCGTGACACCCTCGTCGCCCTCGAGCGTGCCGGCGCTCTTTCGGTAGCCGGGCGCCGGAACCTCGAACGGCAGCGTCATGAAGCGCTTGAGGAACGCCGCGCCGTCGGCCAGCGCATCGCGGTACTGCGCTTCGCGCATCAGGACGACTTCGTGCTGCTGCGAGGTGGAAATGCCGTACTTCTTCGCGACGTTCTCGGCGGTGCTCAGCATCGTGTGGCCGCCGAGCGGGTCGCAGCCGAAGTTGTCCATCACCCAGTTCTCGGCGGTGCCGGTGCCGCCAGGCCCGCGAGGATCCGGATAGTAGAGGTGCGGACCGTTCGAGGTGCGGTCGCAGTTGATCGCGAGTGCTGCGCTCGCCAGGCCGGCACCGATCTCCTGGGATGCGGCCAGCAACGTGCGAACGCCGGTGGCGCAAGCCTGCATCAGCGTGGGGCCGCCGATGTGACCGGCGCCGATGCGCCCCGCCAGCCATGGCAGGCCGTAGAACGAATGCTTCTGCGGCACGGAGATGCCGAGCACCCCGTAGTCGAGCACTTCCGGGGCGATGCCGCGCCGGGCCAGCTCGGCGCGCGCCACGTGCGCGGCGAATTCGATACTGTGCAGGCCGGCGAAGCTGCCTTGCCAGCGCGCGAACGGCGTGCTCCAGTAGGCCCCGTACGGAATCTCGACGGCGACGTGCATGGACGACTCGGGTGGGTTCGAGTTGCGCAGGTTAATATAAGATCAATTGAAATTCAACCTGAATTGAATCGATACAATCATCCTCTGGTGGCGGGGGCGCGCCGCGCTGAACGAAAATGAACGGATATGCGGATCTCCCGACCGATCGACCCACAACCCGGAAAACCACAGTGGACCTGAACTACTACCACGGCTTTCGCGGCGGCAGCCCCCACGAGGCGGTGACCACCGAGTTCGAATGGGCGGTGAAGCAGTTCCGCAACAGCTACGAGCGCTTCTCGCTGCACGTCGCCAGCCGCTGCGGCTTCGGGCACCTGAGCTTCGCCGAGGTGGTGCTGGTCCACCTGATCCGGATGCAGGACCGGCCCCAGACCGCCGCGCTGCTCGCCCGCCAGCTCAACGTCGACGGCATCTCGAACGTGCAGTACAGCCTGCGCAAGCTGATGAAGTACCGGCTCGTCTCGAAGAAGATCAGCGGCAGCGGCAAGCTGCAGACCTACGAGGCGACCGAGAAGGGCAATGCCTTCATGAACGAATACGGCCGCATCCGGCGCAGCCTGCTGACCGACCGCACCAGGAACATCGAAGGCATCGACGACCGGCTCGCCGAGAGCACTGCGCTGCTCCGGATGCTGATCGGGATCTACGACGAGGCCGGCCGGGTGGCAGCGACGTTCCCGGCGCCGGAGGGCGTAGAGCGGGCCGGGACGGCGTCCCCCAGGACCTGATCCGACGCAGCGCCGACCTCAGTCGTAGCTGCGCGCGTCCTCGATCACCTTGCCGTCGTTCGGCAGCGCACCGGGCGCGACGAGCCGGACCTCGCCGCGCAGCTTCGTGACGTCGCGCAGCGCGCCGGCCAGCCGCACGGCAAGCGCTTCGCGGTCGTCCGCGCCCAGCGACGCATCGTCAGCGAGCTCGCAGGTGAGCGTCATCCGGTCGTCGGCGCGCTCGCCCTCGATGACGAGACGCGCACGGCGCACCTGGGGAAAACGCCTCGCGACCTCGGCGACCTGCTCCGGATGCACGAACATCCCGCGCACCTTCGTCGTCTGGTCGGCGCGGCCCAGCCAGCCGCGGATGCGCACGTTGGTGCGCCCGCAGGGCGAGATGCCGGGCAGCACCGCGGACAGATCGCCGGTGCCGAAGCGGATCAGCGGATAGACGGGATTGAAGCTGGTGACGACGACCTCGCCCACCTCGCCGTCGGACACCGGCTCGCCGGTGCCCGGCCTCACGATCTCGAGGATCAGCTCCTCGTCGAGGATCATGCCTTCCATCGCCGCCGACTCGTAGGCGATCAGGCCCACGTCGGCCGTGCCGTACCACTGCAGCACCGTGTCGATGCCCTGCTCGCGGAACCAGCTGCGCAGGCTCGTCGGCAGCGCCTCGGCGGCCAGCAGCGCGCGCTTCAGGTTCGAGATGTCGAGCGACGCCTCGAGCGCCTTCTCGACGATCATTCGCAGGAACGAAGGCGTTCCGGTGTAGGCGTCGGGCGCCAGCGTGCGGATGATCTCGATCTGCTGCTCGATCTGCCCGACGCCGGCCGGGACCACCGCGCAGCCGATCCTTCTCGCCGCGCCGTCGATCATCCACGCCCCGGGCGTCAGGTGATAGCCGAAGCAGTTCTGCACGACGTGCCCGGCGCGGATGCCCGCCGCGTGCAGCGCGCGCGCCGCGCGCCAGGGATCGTCGCCGGCGCCTTCGGCATCGAAGATCGGGCCGGGCGACAGGAACAGCCGGGACAGGCGTCCCGGCTCGACCGTGACGAAGCCGCCGAAGGGCGGGTCTTCCTCCTGCAGCGCCTTCAGCCCGCTCTTGCGCAGCACCGGAAGCCGCGCCAGCGCCTTGCGCGAGGAAATCTCGCGCGGCTCGACGCCGGCAAGCTGCTTCGCCCATCCGCGCGCGTTGGCCTTCGCGTGCTCGACGAGCGAGGGCAGGCGCGCCATCAGCGCGCCCTCGCGCGCCTCGGCCGGACGCGTTTCGAGGGAGTCGAAATAATCGCTCATCGTCACCTTCGCGCTCGCGCTCACAGCCACCGCTTGCGCCGCTTGTACGATTTCAGGTTCTTGAACGAGCGGCGCTCGTCGCCGCCGCCGCCGAGGTAGAACTCCTTGACGTCCTCGTTGTTCACCAGTTCGTCGCGCGTTCCGTCGAGGACGATCTTGCCCGATTCCATGATGTAGCCGAAGCCCGCCGTGTGCAGCGCCATGCGCGCGTTCTGCTCGACGAGCAGCATCGTGATCTTCAGTTCGCGGTTCAGCTCGCGAATGATCGAAAACACTTCCTTCACCAGCAGCGGCGACAGCCCCATCGACGGCTCGTCGAGCAGGATCATCTTCGGGCGCGCCATCAGCGCGCGGCTGATCGCCAGCATCTGCTGCTCGCCGCCCGACAGGTAGCCGGCCAGCCCGGTACGCTCGCGCAGCCGCGGGAAGTAGTCGAACACCATGTCGATGTCGCGCTTCACGCCCGCGTCGCGGCGCGTGTACGCGCCCAGGCGCAGGTTCTCGATCACCGTCATGTCTTCGACGATGCGCCGGCCCTCCATCACCTGGAAGATGCCGCGGCGCACGATCTCCTCGGGCGCCAGATTGGCGATCTCCTCGCCCATGAAGGTGACGTTGCCGCGCGTGACCTCGCCGTCCTCGGTCTGCAGCAGCCCGGAGATCGCCTTCAGCGTGGTCGACTTGCCCGCGCCGTTCGGTCCGAGCAGCGCGACGATCTCGCCCTCGGGCACCTCGAGGCTCACGCCGCGCAGCACGAGGATCACCTCGTCGTAGACGACCTCGATGTTGTTGACGGCGAGCAGCGGCGGCCGGGCGTCGGCCACCGCGGCCGCGCCGTCGGCCTGCGCCGGGCGGGTCTGCGCTTCGATCATGACTTCGTTTCTTCCGAGTGGAGCGCGCCCCCCGCGAGCGGCGTGGCGCGACGCACCGCGCCGCCCGGGAGGAACGCGCCGGCCCGCCTTACCAGCCGAGCCACTCCGGCTTGCGCTCGATCTCGGCCTCGCCGATCTTCGAGATCGACTGCTCGCCGCCCTTCGAGTGCGCCTGGTAGATGAAGACCTTCGTCGTGCCGCGGTGGTCGGTCGGCGTCCACGTGGAAGGAATGCACACGCCCTGCAGCTCGGCCGGGACGTGGTCCTTCATCTGCTCCATCGCCTTCTTGATGTTCGGGCCGTTGACGCCGCCCGCCTTGTCGGCCACGTTCATCGCATCGCGCATGTAGTAGACCGAGCAGATGCCGCGCATGTAGTGCACCGGGCGGTACTGGTTGCCCGAGGCGTCGGACACCTTGGAGATCTCGCGCACCGTCTTCATGCCCGGAGCGTCCGATTTCCAGTCGGCCGCGCCGACGACGAACACCGTGCCGTTGGCCGCGTCGCCCGCCGCCTTCAGCGCGTTCTCGTCCATCGCCCAGACGTTGCCCATGAACTGCACGTCGACGCCGACCGTGTCGCACGACTTCAGCAGCGAGATCGTGGAACCGCCGGTGTTGGCGAGGAACGCGTAGTTCGCGCCGGACTCCTTCAGGCTCAGGCACTGCGCCTTGAAGTCGCCGGGCTTCAGCGAGTACTGGATCGCCGGGACGATCGTGAAGCCCATCTCCTTGGCGTAGTCGCCGCAGGCGGCTTTAGGCGCGTTCGGGTACGGATGGTTGTCGCCCATGTGCACGAACTTCGGCGACGCGATGTTCTTCTTCTTCGCGTCCGCCGCCGCCCACTGCACCAGCGCGCGGCAGCCGTCGGTGTACGACGGGCCGTAGAAGAAGTTGTAGGGCGCCGCCTTCGAGCCGTGCGTTCCCTTGCCGGTCGGGTCGGTCAGGTGCCCCGAGTACGAAGCCGAGAAGTACGGGATTTCGTCCTTGGCGACGAAGGTGACGAGCGCCTCGGTGTCGCCGGTGCCCCAGCCCTGGATCGCGGCAACCTTGTGCTCGCCCGTCCACTTCTTGTACGTGGCGATGGCGCGCGGGATCTCGTAGCTGTAGTCGACCGTCTCGAACTCGATCTTCTTGCCGTTGATGCCGCCGTGGCTGTTGACGTAGGCGAGCGCGTCGGCGACGCCCTGCCCGTACGGACGGCCGACGTCGGAGGTGGCTCCGGTGTAGTCGGCCATGTGGCCGACGAAGATGCCCTGCGCGGCGGCCGGGCCGGCGCCGATCAGGACGGCCGCCGCAGCGGCGGCGCTGAACATGGTTCCCTTCATTGCGGTACTCCTCTCCTGGTGATGTTGCGGGAACGGACTAGTACGAGAACGGGTACAGCTTCCAGTACGCCTTGATCAGGTGCCAGCGGTGTGCCAGCCCCTCGGGTTCGAAGATCAGGAACAGCACGATCACGAGACCGATCGCGCCTTCCTTCAGGAAGGCGATCCCCTCGTTCATCGACGGGAACCAGCCGCCCAGGCCCTGCGACATCCAGCCGATGGTCTCGGGCAGCAGCACCATGAACGCGGTGCCGAGCAGCGTGCCCATCACGCTTCCCAGGCCGCCGATGATGATCATCCCGAGGAACTGGATCGACAGCAGGATCGTGAACGCCTCGGAGGACACGTAGCCGAGATAGTGGCCGAACAGCGCGCCGCCGATGCCCGCGTAGAACGACGAGATGCCGAAGGACAGCACGCGGTACCAGGTGAGGCGCACGCCCATCACCTCGGCCGACAGGTAGTGGTCGCGCACCGCCACGAAGGCGCGTCCGTCGCGCGTGCGCAGCAGGTTCGTGCCGAGCAGGTACATCAGCACGAGCCAGACGAGCACGACGTAGAAGTAGCCATGGTCGCCGTCCACCGACCAGCCGAAGATGCCGAAGGGCTGCGCGAGCGTGCCGGCCGAGCCGCCGGTGAACCAGTTCGCGCGCGCGAAGAAGTCTTCGAGGATGAACTGCGCGGCGAAGGTGGCGATCGCCAGGTACAGGCCCTTGATGCGCGCGGCCGGAATGCCGAACAGCAGCCCCACCACGGTGGTCATCACGCCGGCGAGCGGAATCGACCAGAACACCGGAATGCCGAAGCTGTTGCTCAGCCACGCCGACGAGAAGGCGCGGAAGCCGAAGAAGGCCGCGTGCCCCAGCGAGATCTGCCCGGTGAAGCCCACGAGGATGTTCAGCCCCAGCGCGGCAATCCCGTAGTAGCCGATCTGGATCAGCAGGTTCATCTGGTACTTGCTGAGCCAGCCGGCCAGCGGCGCCAGCGCGAGCAGTGCCACCGCGGCCACGACGAGCCAGCGCGAGACCGGCGTCGGGAAGATCGTCGTGTCCCGGCGGTAGCTCGTCTTGAACTGCCCGCAGGGGATCAGTGCGGAAGGCGTGCTCGCCATAAGTGTCCTGTTACACCCTCTCGATCTGCTTCGTGCCGAACAGCCCGTAGGGCTTGATCATCAGGATGATGATCAGCGCATAGAACGGCACGATCGTG
>CALCZN010000115.1:0-20614 GCA_937903095.1 uncultured Burkholderiales bacterium | reverse complement strand
CCGGAATCGCGCCCTGCTGCTTCAGCCGGTAGATCGCGTAGAGAATCGATTGCGCACGGCCCACCGCGAATGCAGGGATCACGACGCTGCCGCCGCGCGCCGCGGTGCGCCGTATCGCCTCGCCGATCACCGCCTCGCTGTCGCGGACGTCGTGCAGCCGGTCGCCGTAGGTCGACTCGAGGACGACGCAATCGGCGCGATCGATCGGCGCCGGCGCACGCATGATTCGGTCGTCGGGCCTTCCCAGGTCTCCCGAGAACAGCACGGTCGCGCCGTTCATCGAGATCTCGACCGATGCCGCGCCGAGGATGTGCCCCGCCGGCCGCATGCGCAGTCGCGTTCCCGGGATCGCATCGTTGATCTCGTCGAAAGGCAGCGCCTCGAAGCGCTGCAGCGCATCGCGCGCATCCTGTTCGGTGTACAGCGGAAGCGCCGGGACGTGCTTCGATATCTTCCGGCGGTTGGCGTACTCCGCGTCCTCCTCCTGCAGCCTTCCGCTGTCGGGGAGCAGGATTCCGGCCAGTTCGATCGTCGCGGGCGTGGCGAACACCGGTCCGCGAAAGCCCTGCTTCACGAGCAGCGGCAGTGCGCCCGAATGATCCAGATGCGCGTGCGTCAGGACGACGGCATCGAGTCGTTCGGGATCGAACCCGAACGGCTCGCGGTTCATCAGCCGCAGCGTCTTGTACCCCTGGAACAGGCCGCAATCGACCAGGAAGCTGCGCTCCGCGGCGGATACGAGGGTGCGCGAACCGGTGACCGTACCGGCACCGCCGAGGAAGCTCAGCTGCATCGGGCGAGACACTTGGCAGGTCCCGCTCTCAGCTGCAGCAGCAACCGCCGGACCGGCGAGCCGGTGCGGCAGACGACGAGGCAGCGCCCTCGACTACGCGCGCGGGATAGCCTGCGTCAGCCAGCGCCGAGATCAGCCGGGCTGGCGCCGTTCCCGGACGCCCTTGTACCGCTACGCGCCCCGACGCGAGATCCACCGCGACGTGCTCCACGCCGTCGATCGCCTCCAGGGCCGAAGTAACGTGCCGCACGCACGATCCGCAGGTCATTCCCGTCACTTCCATCAGGATCTCGTTCATGTTCGCCTCCCGGGCGCGTCAAAGGTCAGATCTCGCTTCGCTTCGCCCGGCCGTCGTCGGTCAGGCGGTATCGAAAGCATGAGCCCCACGCGCGTACGGGGAGATGACACATTCATTACGTTCGTGCAACGAAGCGATCGCATGTCTTGGCACGCGACGCCGACAGTACGCGCGCGAATAAGGGTCGGGGCGACGTCGCTCTCGAGAGCGATCCTCGGCCGAGCCGCCCCGCCGATTGCTATCAGCGCCTGTGCTTCGAGCGACTTAGTGCGAACACGTCCGGTCGCAGCCGAGAGGCTGTCGATCGCGCTTCAGCTTGAGGAGAAAGCCCGCGCCGCCCGGAATCGATTGCGGCGTGCCCGTTCAACGGGCCGGCATCGAGGGCGCGGTGCCGGGCTGATCCGATCGGCTGCGCATCATCTGCTCCATCATCATCTGCATCATGTCGAGGCGGCGCTCCATCCGTTGCAGTTCGGCAGAATCGGGGCCGCCAGCCTGCCCGCGACCCATCATTCCCGGGCTGATCATTCCTTGGCCCATCATTCCTGGACACATCATCCCGGAGCCCATCATTCCACTCATCATTCCGGGCCCCATCATTCCTGGGCCCATCACACCCGGGCCCATCGCACCGGAGCCCATTGCACCGCCCATCGCTGGATAGCCGCCCGTCGCGCCCATCATGACGTTACGTCCAAGCATCACGTTGTCCTGCATCGTCCTCATGTGCTCGACGAGTGCCGCCCGCCGTTCGTCGTCGGTTTTCGCGCTCGCCGCGCGCTCCAGTTGCGACTGCATCTGGCGAACGTTTTCCTGCATCTTCTCGATGGTCGGGCCAACGTCTGCTGTCGCGCCGGCAGGCGGCGTCGACCCGGATGCCGCATCCGGGTGATGCTCCTCGACGGCGCCTGCATTCATGGACGCGAACGCAAGAACGAGGGTCGTGCTCGCCAATAACGAACGTAGTACCGTCTTGCTGCAACGCGCATTGGTTGCAGCGATAGGCAGAACGAACGTAGCCAACTTTTGGGTGCGCTTCATCGCGGTTCTCCTTTGGAAGGGAATGAGTTTTCCCGACCGTTTTCGCCAGCAATACGTAGTTCGTACCGCGCCTTGCGCGCGCGATGCTCATCGGAGGTCCGAGGGCATGGCGGAGCCGTAGCCCTAGCGCACTGCAAACGCGCGGCCTTCCCAGCGAAGGACCATGATAGGGGACGTGGATTACGGGAGGCTTACGAGTGAATTACATTCGCTGGAGTTCGCGCGCCGGTGGGGAAATTGAGATGCTCCTGGCAGCGAACAACGAGCCGTCGGGTAGCGGCAGCGAATTGAGCATCCCGGAAGAGCTTCAGCGGCCATCGACTCCCGCACTCGAGCCAGGCAACTGCGGTCAGCGCCAACGCGTCAGGAACGTACTGGAGCACTGGATGTCAGCGGCACGCCCTTGGCGGGCCGCCTGACTCCGGCCCGTCGGCCTGTTTTGCGAATGCTACTCGCCGGTCGGCCCGCCAGGAAGAAGCAATCAAGCGTGCACCTCTAGCTCAAAGCCGCGCGCGAGCACACGCAATACCCCACGCCATCAACAGGCTCCCGTCCGCACGCGGCATTCGGGAGTATTGGTTTTGTTGACTTGCGTATCGCCATGCCCCGTCTCGCTGATGCTCTGCTCGCGTCGCTCACATTTGTCGTCGGTATGGGCGTTCACGACGACGTTTCGAACGTCGTTGCGCCTGGGGTTGTCTTACCGGCTGAGGCTCAGCCGCTCATACAACTCCAGACACAAGACAACGGCGCCACTCGCGACCCGAGCGATGGCGTGCAACCCCATCGTTTGCACATACTTCTTGTTGTCCTGGCCGTAGCAGCCTTCGGGGCAGGCTCGGTGTACTACCTCGTTAGGTCGTCCCGTGCACGCCGGCGCGTGGCGCGGACATCCCTGGTTGCCGAGTCCGCATCGCTACACGAGATACCCGAACTCGTTACGCTGCACGACGCCTCCGGCAACATTCGATATGCGTCTCGCCCGTTGCGAAGATTAAGCGGCTACACATCGGCCCAGTTGGTCGGCCGACGCGGACGAGACTTCGTGCACGAAGACGACGTCCCGGCACTACTCGAAGCGGTTCGAGGCTCTTCCGGGGGCACTCCGACGCGGCTGCGGATGCGCACACGCGGGGGCGATTACATTCTGCTCGAAGCTCGATTCGAGCACATCGTGTCTCCAGAAGGCCAGCCTCAACTCGTCTGTCGCTCGCGTTGCGTCGCCACATCCTCCGCTGGCGCCCTTGAACTGCTGCAGCAAGAGCTTATGTCGGACCGGGACGTCGCCCGACCTGCCGAGCATTCATCAACGACCGCTCTCGGCGGCGCCCTGCTCGAATCACTCGCGCGCAGGGAGTTCGGCCTGCGTTACCAGCCGAAGGTCGCCCTCACGAACTGGCAGGTAACCGGCGTCGAAGCGCTGTTGCGTTGGAGCGCCCAGGCAGATCACGAAAGCATCGAGGATGTCATCAAAGAAGCCGAGCGCTGCGGACTCATCGTTCCGTTGGGCAACTGGGTTGTGAGAGCAGCGGTCCATCAGAGCCGACGCTGGCGCCGTGGTGGCGTGAACTATCCGGTTGCCGTGAACATCTCGCATGTACAGCTTCGCGACCCGAGCTTCTTTGCGCTGATGCGCGAACTCCTCGCACAGGACCGGGAACTGACGCAGTACTTGCACCTGGAGATCACCGGACTCGCGCTGAACTCGAATGACGACGCTTCGGTCCGAAGTCTCGCGCAACTCGCGTCGCTCGGGTTTTCGCTGCACGTGGACGACTTCAGAACCGACCTATCAAGCCTCTCTCAACTCTCCCGTTTGCCGGTTGCTGCGCTTAAGATTAACCGGCACGTCGTTCAAGGAATGTCTCGGCAAGGAAGCGACTCCGATGTCGACATTGCTGCGGTTGCCGCTATTTCGCGTTCGCTGAACCTCAAAGTCATTGGAGAGGGCGTCGAGACGACTGCCGAACTGGAGGCATTGCGAGCCTACGGTTTCGACGAAGTCCAGGGTTTCCTGCTCGCTCGGCCGATGACCGCGGACTCTATCGAACATCTATCCGGGTTCAACTGTGGCGGCTTGTAGGCGGCAACGTAGCCAGCTAACTTGGCCTGAAGGACGATGGTTGTCGCAGTAGTGGTTGTTATAGCTCACCGGGGGCCGAGAATCGGCGAAAAACTGCGCGCAGCTTGGCTCTCCGGGTAGGTGGCAGAATTTCTGAAGTAGCGAATTAGTCGGCCCTGACGCTGTGGGATTCGCAGGGCCGATTGTGTACGGGGCGCGCCGGGGACGGACGGGTTCTGGCGGCGCTGCTGTCCGCTATCTCGCAGACGGTGATGACCCTGGTTTGAACCGACGGGCAGCCCCGCGCTCGTGATTCGACATGGGATCTGATTACGAAGTTTGAGCGGCGCACTCAGTGCAGGCGGCACTCGCTCGGGGCAAGTATAGGGGCAACTGAGGAAGTCAAAATCTCCGATAGCGCTTATTGGCGCGGGTTTCCGGCGGTTATGTGGTTGACGCCGGCCCCACCGTCTACAAGGGCTCGGATGATCTCCGGGCCCTTTTTTTCGCCTGCGATCCCCGCGCCACGCGGGGTTACGGCCACCCTCCGATTCGCGTTCGAAGCTTGATAGAGAGTTGCATCTTGACATATCATGAAGTGTCAAGATAGATCATGATGGAGATGACCATGACGACCGCCGTCCGCGAGAAGTTTTCCTCCCAAGCCGCACCAGAGGTGCTCGCTGCACTGCGCCAGATCGCGGAAAGCCAAGGCCGCCAGTTCCAGGCAGTGCTCGATGAGGCGCTGCGCGACTACATCGACAGGCAGCAGAAGGAACGTCCTCGCCGCCATGTGATGGCTTCGTTCGCATCAAACCTTGACGAATTCGACAGCCTCTATCGCGAGTTGGCCAAGTAAGCCGTGTCGCGCGACTACCTGACCGTGGCTGACGTGCTAGGCATGCATATCGTGCTGATGCAGCGCTACGGCGGCGCGCCCGGCGTGCGCGATCCCGGGGCGCTGGAGGCCGCGCTGTTCCGCCCACAGACGGGCTACTACGACGACATCGTGGCCGAGGCGGCTGCGCTGATGGAGAGCCTGGCGATCAACCACCCGTTCGTCGACGGCAACAAGCGTATCGCCTTTGCCGCTGCCGACGTGTTCCTGCGGATCAACGGCTGGCGCTTGCAGCGAGCGCCCATGCAGATCTACGCCGACATGATGCAGATGTTCGAGTCGCGCACGTTCGACATCGCCCACCTCGATCCGTGGCTGCGTGGATTCGCCGTCGTCGCGGAGTGAGTCGATGAGCAAGAAGAACCCTGGCGCGCGGACCCGAGTCGCCATGGCAGAAGCCTGGTCGATGGCGAAGATCCGTGACATTGAAGAGACCGTCGCTGCTCGCGTGCAGAACGGTCCGGCCTTCGCCCAAGCCCTGCTGGACGAGGCCATCACCCTGTTCGTCCACCGCGAGCCGGAATCCGCCAAGCTGATCCAGCGAAACGTCTCCGACCCATCAATGCCGGCAACGTCGCAACGATCGCGACCGACCATCTCCTGACCGGGAATGGGTGCACCATCGTAAATGGGTGTAAATGGTTGTAGTATTGGTGCATGCTGCAAGCTGACACCATCCAGATCACCCCGGAGATCCTGAACCTCATCGCCCGAATCGGCGAGTTCAAAGGCGCCTGGCGCGCCTTGGGCACGCTCGCGCCCGACCGGCTGTCGGCCCTGCGCCGCGTAGCCACCATCGAGAGCATCGGCTCATCGACCCGCATCGAGGGCAGCAGGCTGTCCGACCGGGAAGTAGAGCAGCTGCTGTTGAACCTGG
Source organism: uncultured Burkholderiales bacterium (assembly GCA_937903095.1). Lineage (GTDB taxonomy): Bacteria > Pseudomonadota > Gammaproteobacteria > Burkholderiales > Burkholderiaceae_E > Zeimonas. The sequence goes on along the minus strand of CALCZN010000115.1, from coordinate 14,645 downwards.
AGATCAAGTCCTTCGCCAGCCGCGACGAGCAGGAGGTGGCCGGCTATGCCGAACTGACGGACCTGGTGTTCTCGTCCTGGCAGGACATCCCCTTCACCGAGAACCACATCAAGCAGCTGCACCAGATCCTCTTGCGCTACAGCGAGAAGGACATCTGGCATCGTGGCAACTACAAGACCAACTCGAACAGTGTCGCCGCCTTCGACGAAACCGGCGCACGGATCGGCATCGTGTTTCCGACGGCGTCGCCCTTCGACACGCCCCGCCTGATGACGGAGCTGGTGGCGTGGGTGAACCAGGAGCGCGAAACGGCCCGGCTGCATCCGCTGTTGATCATCGCCCTGTGCATCGTCGTGTTCCTGGAGATTCACCCTTTCCAGGACGGCAACGGACGGCTCTCCCGCGTGCTGACCACGCTCCTGCTGCTGCAGGCCGCGTACGCCTATGTGCCTTACAGCTCGATGGAGAGCGTGATCGAGCAGAGCAAGGAAGCCTACTACCTGGCGCTGCGGCAGACGCAGGGCACGATCCGCACGGAAGCGCCGAACTGGCAGCCGTGGCTGGTGTTCTTCCTGCGCTCCCTGGCCGAGCAGGTTCGGCGCCTGGAGAAGAAGGTCGAGCGCGAGAAGATCGTGCTGGCGGCCATGCCGGAACTACAGCTACAGATCGTCGAGTTTGCCCGCGAGCACGGGCGCGTCACCATTGGCGAGGCCATCAAGCTGACCGGGGCCAGCCGCAATACGCTCAAGCAGCATTTCCGGACACTGGTCGAACGCGGCACGCTTGATCGGCACGGCGGTGGCCGTGGAGTTTGGTACGGTCTGCGCTGAGGGTCTTTCCGATGCAATTCCACGCCGACCTCCACATCCACTCCAAGTACTCCCGCGCCACCAGCCGCGACCTCGACCTCGAGCATCTCGCCTGGTGGGCGGCGCGCAAAGGCATCGCGGTGGTCGCCACCGGCGATTGCGTGCATCCGGCGTGGCTCGCCGAGATGAAGGACAGGTTGCTGCCCACCGGCGACGGACTGTTCGCGCTGAGACCCGAGCTGCAGGCCGAGGTGTGGAAAACGCTTCCGCCCGCCTGCCGCACGCCGGTGCGCTTCATGCTGTCCACCGAAATCTCGACGATCTACAAGAAGGGCGAGCGCACGCGAAAGGTTCATCACCTGATCTACGTTCCCGATTTCGCCACCGCCGACCGCCTCGCGGCCAGCCTCGGCCGCATCGGCAACATCACGTCGGACGGTCGGCCCATCCTGGGCCTGGACTCGCGCGATCTGCTCGAAGTGGCCCTGCAGTCCGGGCCCGACGCCTATCTCGTTCCCGCGCACATCTGGACGCCGTGGTTCTCGGCGCTCGGCTCGCAGTCCGGCTTCGACTCCATCCACGAATGCTACGGCGACCTGTGCGACCACATCTTCGCGGTGGAGACGGGCCTGTCCTCCGATCCGGCGATGAACTGGCGAGTGTCCTCGCTCGACCGCTACCGCCTTATCTCCAGTTCCGATGCGCACTCGCCGGCCAAGCTCGGCCGCGAGGCGACGCGCTTCTCGTGCGAACCCGATTTCTTCGCCATCCGCCGCGCGCTGCAAACCGGCGAAGGCTACGAGGGCACGGTGGAGTTCTTCCCGGAGGAAGGCAAATACCATCTCGACGGACACCGCGCCTGCGGCGTGCGCTTCGATCCGACCGAGACCCTCGCCCACGAAGGCCGCTGCCCGGTGTGCGGCAATCGCGTGACGGTGGGCGTGGCGCACCGCGTGGATAAGCTGGCCGACCGCGACGAGGCGAGCCTCGTGCCGCCGCCCACGGCAGGCGAGGTGACGAGCCTGGTCCCGCTGCCCGAGATCCTCGCCGAGATCGTGGGCGGCGGCGTCGCCTCGCTCGGCGTGCAGCGAGCCTACGATCGCACCACCGCCGCGCTGGGCGCCGACTTCACCGTGCTCGAAGACGTGCCCGTCGAAGACATCGGCCGGGTCGACCCGCTGCTCGGCGAGGCCGTGAGCCGGCTGCGCGCCGGCACCGTGATCCGGCAGGCAGGCTATGACGGCGAGTACGGCGTGATCCGCCTGTTCGAGGACGGCGAGCTGGATCGCCTGACCCGCGGTGCACTGCTGTTCGATGCGCCCGTGCAACGACGCACGCGCACCAGGACCCGATCCGCGCCGGCGGCGCCCGAACCGCAGGAACCGGTCGCTCCACCGCCGGCGACTCGAGCCGCTTCCGGCCGCGGCGGCGTCCTCGCCGGGCTCGATGCGGATCAGGCCTGTGCGGCGGAAACCGTGGATGGGCCGCTCGTCGTGGTGGCCGGCCCCGGCTCCGGCAAGACGCGCATGATCACGCACCGCATCGCGCATCTCGTGCTCGAGCGCGGCGTGCCCGCAGCCTCGTGCCTGGCCATCACCTTCACGCGCCGTGCGGCGCAGGAACTGCGCGAGCGACTGTCCGCGCTCGTTCCGGACGGCGCCGGGGAATGCGCGGTGCACACCTTCCATTCGCTGGGATTGACGCTCCTGCACGCCGATGGCGAAGCGGCTGGTCTGCAGCCGGACTTTCGCGTCGCCGACGAGCGCGAGCGCGCTGCCGCGCTCGCCGCGGACCAGGGCATCTCCGAAAGCAGGGCCATGCGGCTGCTGAAGACGGTCTCGATGCTCAAGCGCACGGGCGCGGCACCCGCGGACGCAGAAGTTGCCGCCGCGCTCGCCGCCTGCCGCCGGATCGGCAGGGAACGCAACTGGGTCGACTTCGACGATCTCGTGGGCCTGCCGGTCGAGATCCTGCAGGCGAATGCCGAAATCGCTGCGCGCTGGCGCCAGCGCTTCCGCCACGTCTGCGTCGACGAGTTCCAGGACGTCGACGACCGGCAATACGCGCTGCTGCGCCTGCTCGCAGCGCCCGACGGCAACGTCTGCGTGATCGGCGATCCGAACCAGGCGATCTACGGATTCCGCGGTGCGAACGCCGCGTGCTTCTCGCAGTTCGGGCGCGACTTCCCCTCGACGCGCACGGTGCGTCTGGGGCGCAACTACCGCTGCAGCGGCACCATCGTCACCGCTGCATCCCAGGTCATCGGCAACGCAGCGCCCGAGGACATCACCCGGCCGATGCTCGAGCCGATCACCATCCACGCTGCATCGACCGAGCGCGCGGAGGCCGAGTTCGTCGCCGCCACGATCGAGAGCCTGCTGGGCGGGCACGATCTCCTGACGGCCGACAGGGCGCAGCCTGTGGCGAACGGCGACCGGCCGCTCGGCTTCGCCGATTTCGCCGTGCTCTACCGCACCGATGCGCAGGCGGCCGTGCTGCGGGAAGCACTCGACCGGACCGGCATTCCCTTCAAGAAGAGCACGCCCGCACCCCTCGCCGGCCACGCCGCGGTGCGCGCCCTGCTCGCCAGGCTCGCGACGCAGGAGCCCGATCTGCGCGAGCGCGATCTGCCCGCGCGCATCGCCGCCGCGGCCGAGCACTTACGTCAAGAGGAAGACGCCCCCGACATGGCGGCGCTCGACGAAGCCAGACGCTGGCTCGCCACGCTCGCTGAAACGGGAGACGAGGAGCAGTTGCGCGAGCAGGTCGCGCTTTCGACGGAAGCGGACTTCTGGGACGCGCGCGCCGACCGGGTATCGCTGCTCACGATGCACGCCGCAAAAGGACTGGAGTTCGCCGTCGTCTTCGTGGTCGGGCTCGAGGACGGCCTCGTGCCGTTCTCCTGGGGCGCGGCCGACGATGCCGCGAACACGAGCGGCCCCGACGCCGAGGAGCGCCGCCTGTTCTACGTCGCGATGACGCGCGCCAGGGACCGGCTCATTCTCAGCCGCGCCGTCGAGCGCAGCTGGCGCGGCGAGCGTCGCAGGTTGCCGCCCTCGCCTTTCCTCGGCGACATCGCGCACGAGCTGCTGCGGCAGCAGGCGACGCCCGCGCGCGAGCAGCGAAGGGAACAGCGGCAGCACAAGCTGTTCTGACGTTCCCGCTTTCGATCGCTGCGGCAGGCAGTCGCGGCGAGCGAGCACCGGCATCGGCGGCGATCCCTCTGATCCCGACAGGGAGTTTTGCGCCGCTCTCATACTGTTCGACAACGACAACCGTTCGCGAGGAGCCGCGGAAACCACAACCCAATCGGGAGGAGGACATCCACCACGACCCAGGGAGGTCTTCTATGTATCGTGCATCGCTGTTGCTCGCAGCAGGCCTGCTTGCCGCAGGTCCGGCCGCGGCCCAGACCGTAACCTTCGGCGCGTCCACCCAGCTCACCGGACCGGTGGCCAACACCGGGCGCTATTACAAGGACGCCTACCAGTTCGCCATCGACCGGATCAACGCCGAGGGCGGCGTGAAGGTCGGTGCCAAACAGGAAAAACTGGCGGTCCGGATCCTCGACAACCAGTCCGACGTCAACCTGAGCGTGCGCCAGTACGTGCAGCTGCTCTCGCAGGACAAGGTCGACTTCCTGCTCGGCGGCTTCGCCAGCAATTTCATCCTCGCCGACTCGTCCATCGCCGAGAAGAACCAGGTGCCGATGGTGCAGGGCGGCGGCGCCTCCGACCAGATCTACAGCCGCGGCTACAAGTACATCTTCGGCACGCTCGCCCCGGCGAGCGACTACTTCGGCAGCACGATCGAGGCGATGCGCAAGCTCGATCCGAAGCCGCAGAAGGTGGCGCTGTTGTACGCCGACGATTCCTTCGACGTTTCGGTGGCCAAGGGCACGCGCGACCTGCTGAAGAAGGCCGGCTTCGACGTCGTGATCGACGAACGCTACAGCAGCAACGCTTCCGACTTCTCGTCGCTGCTGTCGCGCATCAAGAGCGCCAGCGTAGACGCCGTTCTCATGGCCTGCCACGAGACCGAAGGGCTGAACTTCATCCGCCAGGCCAAGAGCCTGGACGTCGAACCCAAGATGTACTCGCTCACGGTCGGCGTGCCCAGCGCCGATTTCCGCCAGGCGCTCGGCGAGGACGCCAACGGCGCCTCCGGCATGACCGCATGGCTGCCGTCGCCGCAGTTGAAGGATCCATGGTTCGGCGACGCGCAGAAGTTCGCGCAGGACTGGAAGAAGCGCTTCGGCTACGAGCCCGACTACCACGCGGCCGCCGGGGTGGCCGCGGTCGAGGCCTACGTGAAGGCGATCGAGGCCGCCGGCAGCACCGATCACGCGAAAGTGCGCGACGCGCTGGCGAAGGTCGACTTCGACAGCCTGTACGGCCACATCAAGTTCGGTCCCACCGGGCAGATCGACCTGCCGCAGACGATGGTGCAGATCCAGCACGACGCGGTGGTGCCGATCTTCTCCGGCGAGCGCTTCGTCGGGAAGATGCAGTATCCGCTGCTGGCCTGGGACAAGCGCTGAAGCAGATCCGCGACGTGGATCTCCTTCTCCAGATCCTCGTCAACGGCATCCTGCTGGGCGGGCTCTACGCGCTGATGGCGCTGGGGCTCGCTCTCGTGTGGGGTGTGCTGAACATCGTGAACCTCGCGCACGGCGCGCTGATCATGGTGGGCGGCTACGCGACGTGGATGTTGTTCACGCGCGCCGGCATCGATCCCTTCGCGGCGCTGCCGATCACGGCGGTGGCATTGTTCGCGCTCGGCTACGCGATCCAGCGCGGCATCCTGAACCTCGTGATCCGCGCGCCGATGTTCAACACGCTGCTGATCACCTTCGGACTCGAGGTGGTGCTGGCCTATCTCGCGCAGTTCTGGTTCTCGGCGGATTTCCGCGCGATCAATCCGCGCTATGCGGGCAACAACTTCGCGCTCGGCCCCGTCACGCTGCCCACCGTGCAGGTCGCGGCCTTCGCGATCGCGATCGGCCTCACCGTTGCCATGTGGCTGTTCCTGCTGCACACGCGCATCGGCCGCGGCATCCGCGCCTCGGCGCAGAACCTGGTCGCCGCGCGGCTGTACGGCGTGAGCCCGAAACGCATCTACGCGCTCACCTTCGGCCTCGGTGCGGCGCTCGCCGGCGTCGCCGGCGGCCTGTACGGACTGGTGTCGCAGATCAACCCGTACATCGGCGGACCGCTCACCGCGAAGTCGTTCGTCATCGCGATCATCGGCGGGCTGGACAATCCGCTCGGCGTCATCGTCGGCGGCCTCGCGCTCGGCGTCATCGAATCGTTGACAGCGCTCTACGTCGGACCGACCTATCGCGACGTCGCCAGCTTCGGCATCCTGGTGCTGGTGCTGATCGTACGCCCGGCCGGGCTGCTCGGCAGGACGGCATGAACGTCCCGCGCGTTGCCGGCGTCGGGCTCATCGTGGTCGTGCCCGTCGTGGTCGTGCCCCTCGTGGCCGCGCTCGCCGCGCTGCCCTGGTACGGCGGCCCGGTCCTGCTGCAGTTCGGTATCGACGTGCTGCTGATGGCCACGCTCGCGCAGGGTTGGAACATCATCGGCGGCTTCACCGGCTACCCGTCGTTCGGCAATTCCGTCTTCTACGGGCTGGGCGCCTACGGCGTGGGGATCGCGATGGCGCAGTTCCACCTGCCGTTCTGGATCGGCCTGCTCGCCGGCCTGGCGCTGGGCGTCGTGTTCGCCGGCGTGCTCGGCCTCGCGGTGCTGCGGCTGAAGGGGCACTACTTCGCGATCTGCACGCTCGGCCTGGCCTTCGTCATGACGGCGATCGTCTCGAACCTGCCGATCGCCGGCAGCAACATCGGCCTCGTGCTGCCCCTGCTCAAGAGCGAGGTGCTGTTCTACGAACTCGCGCTCGGCCTGCTCGTGCTGGCCACGCTCACCGTCTTCTGGCTGGCGCACAGCCGCTTCGGGCTGGGCCTGATCGCGATCCGCGAAAACGAGGACGGCGCCGCGGTGATGGGCGTGAACACGACGCTGTACAAGATCCTCGCCTTCATGCTGTCGGCGGCCTTCACTTCGCTGGCCGGCGGCATCTACGCCTACTACATCACCTTCATCGACCCGGTCGGCGTGTTCGACGTCGTGCTCAACGTGAAGATGATCATCATGGCGGTGTTCGGCGGCGCGGGCAGCGTGTTCGGTCCGGTGATCGGCGCGCTCGTCCTGTCGGCGATCTCCGAGGTGCTCGCCACGCGCGTCACCAGCCTCGCGAGCCTGTTCTTCGGCGTCGTCATCGTCGTCGCCGTCGTGTTCATGCCGCGCGGACTGGCGCACATGAGCGCACACCTGCGCGATGCGGGATGGCGCTATTTCCTCGACAACGTCCGCGCGCACCGGTTATAGCGATGAGCGACATCCTCGAGGTGCGCGAGCTGACGCGCCGCTTCCAGGGACTGCTTGCAGTGGACCGCGTGAGCTTTCGGCTGGCGCACGGCGAGATCCTCGGGCTGATCGGCCCGAACGGTGCCGGCAAGACGACGCTGGTGAGCATGGTGAACGGCACGCTGAAGCCGAGCGCCGGAGACATCCTGTTCGAAGGACGGTCGGTGCGCGCGCTGCCGGCCTTCCGGCGCGCGCACCTGGGCATCGGTCGCACCTTCCAGATCATGAAGCCCTTCCCCGGCCTGAGCGTGCTCGAGAACGTCGCGGTGGGCGCGCTGTTCGGCGCCGGCGGCGGCGAGCACGATCTGCGCCGCGCACGCGCACAGGCGCGCGAATCCCTGGAGTTCGTCGGCCTGGGCGCTCGTATCGAGCAGCGCGCCGACGAACTGGGCGGCCCCGATCGCAAGCGGCTCGAGCTGGCGAAGGCGCTGGCGATGAAGCCGCGCCTGCTGCTGCTGGACGAAGCGATGGCCGGCCTGAACAGCGTCGAGATCGAGGAGGTGATCGACGTGATCCGCAAGCTGCGCGACCGAGGCATCAGCATTCTCGTCATCGAGCACGTGATGAAGGCGATCCGCAGCCTGTGCGACCGCCTGCTCGTTCTGCATCACGGCGAGAAGATCGCCGAAGGCGCGACCGCGGACGTGCTGCGCGATCCTCGCGTGATCGAAGCCTACCTGGGACGCGAGCGCCGATGAACGAGGCGCTGCTCGAGGTGTCGCGGCTGAACGCCGGCTACGGCGGCATGCCGGTGCTGCGCGACGTCGGCATCGTCGTGCGCGCGGCCGAGATCGTCGCGATGGTCGGCAGCAATGGCGCCGGCAAGACGACGATGCTGCGCGCGATCTCGCGCCTCATCGACGCGCGCGGCGAGATCCGCTTCGGCGGCCGCGACCTCGGTCGCGCGACGGCCGACGAGGTGTTCTCGCTGGGCCTCGTGCAGGTTCCCGAAGGCCGTCAGCTCTTCGACCGGATGAGCGTCGAGGAGAACCTGCTGATGGGCGCGTATCGACGCCGCGACCGGGCGGCGATCCGCGCCGATCTCGCACGCGTGTACGAACTGTTCCCGCGGCTGGCCGAGCGCCGGCGCCAGTGGGCCGGCAGCATGTCGGGCGGCGAGCAGCAGATGTGCGCGATGGGGCGCGCGCTGATGGCGCGCCCGCGGCTCGTGATGGTCGACGAGATGAGCCTGGGCCTCGCGCCGGTGATCGTCGACCGGCTGTGCGACACGATGACGCGCATCCGCAGCGAGGGCGTCACCGTGCTGCTCGTCGAGCAGGACGTGCACGCGGCGCTGTCGGTGGCCGATCGCGGCTACGTGATGGAGACGGGACGGATCGTGCGCGAAGGAAGCGCGCGCGAGCTTGCCGACGACCCACAGGTGCAGCGGGCCTATCTTGGCATCTGAGTTGGCATCTGGCCGGCTGCAGCGAGGAGCGGGCGCGGTTCCGCGCCGGCTTTTGGCATGCTTCGGGATCCGACACCTTCCCGAGGTTCACCGAACGATGATCGTCCGATTCTTCGCGAGCCCACGATCCCCCGCGAACCGGTCCGCTGACGGTGCCGGCGCACGACGCTCGCTGATCGGCCGCATCCGCTTCGTCGCCGCCTGCACGACGCTGGCGGCGGCCGCGCACGCCGCCGCCCTCGAACTGCCGCAGCAAAGCATCGTGCCCGGCGGCGTCGCGTTGATCGACCTCGGTGCGTCGGCGCAGCCGCCCCGCGCGCGCTTCGGGCAGGAGCCGGTGCTGGTCGTCGGCGATCGCAACGGATGGACCGCGGTGGTGGGAATCGCACTGAAGGCCGAGCCCGGCGTGGCGCAGCTGGTCGTGCATCGCGAGGGCGCGCCGGACGAACGCGTCGCCTTCACGATCGAAGCCAAGCGCTATACCGAGCAGCATCTCCAGGTGCCCCAGGGCAAGGTCGACCTGTCGAAGGAAGACCTCGAACGCTACGAGCGCGAACGCGCGCACCTCGCGCAGGTAGCGGCCACGAACAGCGCGGCGATGCCCCGGACGATGACCTTCCTGCAACCGACTCCCGGGACGCGCTCGAGCTCGTTCGGCCTTCGGCGCATCTTCAACGGCCAGCCGCGCAATCCGCACGGCGGAATGGACATCGCCGCAGGTGCCGGCACGCCGGTCGTTGCAGCGGCGCCGGGCCGCGTGATCGATACGGGCGATTACTTCTTCAACGGAAACACCGTCTGGATCGACCATGGCCGCGGGCTGCTGACCATGTACTGCCACCTGAGCGCCATCGGCGTGAAGACGGGCGACGTCGTCCAGGCCGGCGACACGATCGGCGCGGTCGGCGCCACCGGCCGCGTGACCGGCCCGCATCTGCACTGGTCGGTCAGCCTGAATCGGGCGATGGTGGACCCGGCGCTGTTCCTCCGCGCGGCGCCCTGAAACGAGGCGTCACTCGCGGTAGTAGACGATCTGGTGGCTGGTGGCGAGCAACACGCCGTCGTCGCCCCAGATCTCCGCGCTCTGGTCGAAGAAGCCGTTGCGAAAGTTCATCGCGCGCGCGACGCCGAGCACGTGCCGATCGGACTGCCGGGCGAGCATTTCGTCGTCGGCATGGAAGAACGTCGTCAGCGACACCGTTCCCACCGGTACGAACGCGCGGCGGCGCAGGAAGATGCGCGGAAAGAAGCTGTCGCAGATCGACGCGAGCGAGGGAAAGTCGAGCGGTCGCGGCGGCTCGTCGCGAACCCACACCTCGCTGCGCGAGTGCGTCTGCTCGCCCCCGCCGAAGGCCGCCGGCACGACGAGTTCGGCGAAGCGCAGGTCGTAGCTGCGAACCCAGGCGGGCGCGCCGGAGAGCGGAATGCGCGCAAGCGCGGATGCCGGCGGAATTCCGGATGGCGGCACTGCTTCGTCCGCGCCCCACGTGTCGCGACGTACGGCAAGCGCGACGGTGGCCGTCGCCGCGATCGCATCCTGCTGCGTGAGTTGCACGAGCCAGTGCTGAGTGGACCGATTCGTGCGCGCCGGGATCGCTTCGATGTCGAAGGGACCATCGGCGATCGGCGCGGCGAAGTTCACCGTGAGCGCGATGGGATTGCCCTGACGCTGCTCGTGCGTCAGCACCGCCTGCAGCAATACCGCGCAGGTGATGCCGCCGAAGGGACCGACCATGTTCGCATAGGCGGAGGCGGTCGTGCCGCGACAACGGTTCGAGCCCTGCGGTGCGAGCCGGATCGCGGCGTCGAAGGGATGCGGATCGGCTTGCATGCAGGCGCGGGCTCTCGTGTTCGAACGCGACCGATTATTTCACGTCGCACCGGGCGCGCCCGCGCGCCGCGTTCCGGTCGACGCTCGACAGCAGCTCGCAGAATGCGCTCGCCAGAGGCGACGCGGGCCGCTCGCGCAACAGCAGCCTGTACAGCGGCCGGCTGAGGGGCAGCTCCCGCGGATAACGCACGAGCGCCACGGCTCCGGTGGCCCGCAGTTCGCGAACAATCGACTCGGGCAGCAGCGCGAGGCCGACGCCGGCCGCCACGGCGCGCGCGATCCCTTCGTTGCTGCCCAGCTCGATCGTGCGCGCAGGCTCGATGCCATGGGCTCGCATCAGCCGCTCGCCGACTTCGCGCGTTCCCGATCCCGCCTCGCGCACGACCCAGTTGCGCGCATCGAGCATCTTCGCGTCGACGACGCGCCTGCGCGCGAGCGCGTCGTTCGACGCGACCACGATGCCCATCGCCTCGTCGCGCCAGCGTAGCGCCTCGATGCGCGCATCGTGCACCGCTCCCTCGACGAGTGCGACGTCGATTTCGCAATCGACGAGCGCCTGCGCGATCGTCGCGGTATTGCCCACGCGCACCTGCACTTCGATCGCAGGGGAGCGGGCGAGCAGCGCGGCAAGGTACGGCGCGATCCAGTAGCCGGCGATCGTCGTGCTCGCGCCGATCGACAGGCGGCCGCGTTCGCGACCGACGCGCGCGCACACGTCGTCGAGCGCCGCCCGCTCGAGCGAGAAGATGCCGCGCGCATGCTCGAGCAGGGCGCGTCCGCCGTCGGTGAGCCGCACCCCGCGTCCTTCCGTCGGGCCCGGCCCGGCACGCGCCCCGTGCCTGCGGGGCGCCGCACGTTCGATCAGCGGCAGACCGAGCTGACGCTCGAGTTCCCGCACGGCCTTGGAGACGGCCGGCTGGCTGACGAACAGCGCTTCGGCCGCGCGCGAAAAGCTGCGCCGCTGCGCCACCTCGAAGAAGACGCGCAGCAGGTGGAGATTCATTGCCATAACCTTAGCTCATGTGACTCTGAAGATTATATATTGGACTCATGATTCCGGGCGCGCGATGCTCACGGCTTTCCCGCGGAGCCTGGATGAGCGCGACTACCGCCTCGAACACGAAATCGACAGCGATGCGCCCGGCGCGCCGGGCGTCGACGGCCGGGGGCGTCGCACTCGTCGGCGCGCTCGCGGCGGCGGCGAGTGCGCTGGCGGCGACGTCGCATGCGCAGGCCTGGGGGCTGAGCGCGCTCACGCTGGCGATCGTGCTGGGCATGATCGTCGGCAACAGCCGCCTGTCCGGGATCGCCGCCAGCGGCGATGCCGGCATCGATTTCTGCAAGGGGCCGCTGCTGCGCGCCGCCGTCGTGCTCTACGGGCTTCGCATCACGTTCCAGCAGATCGCGGAAGTGGGCTGGAGCGGCGTGGCGATCGCGCTGGCGGTCCTGTGCCTCACCTTCGCGCTCGCCGTGCGACTGGGCACGAGCGTCTTCGGACTCGATCGCACGACCGCGATACTCATCGGGGCCGGCAGTTCGATCTGCGGCGCGGCAGCGGTGATCGCCACGCAACCGGTGGTCGCCGGCCGCCCGGAGCGGGTCTCGGTAGCCGTCGCCACGGTCGTCGTGTTCGGCACGCTGTCGATGTTCGCGTATCCGCTTCTGTATCCGTTTCTCGGGCTCTCCGAGCATGCCTACGGCGTGTTCGTCGGTTCGACGGTCCACGAAGTCGCGCAGGTCGTCGCCGCCGGGCGCAGCATCGGCGAGGAAGCGGCCGCCAGTGCGGTCATCGAGAAGATGCTGCGCGTGATGATGCTCGCGCCCTTCCTGCTCGCGCTCGGCTGGATCGGCGCGAGGGGCAACGAGGACCGCGCCGCGGGCGGTCGCGCGCGTATCGCCATTCCCTGGTTCGCACTGCTCTTCGTCGCCACGGCAGGCGTGCATTCGCTGGGCGTGCTTCCCGCTCGCCTGGTGGAGGCGCTGGTCGCGATCGATACGCTGCTGCTCGGCATGGCAATGGCAGCACTCGGGCTGTGCACGCGCATGGAGGCTTTCCGCCGGGCCGGGGCGGCGCCCCTGAAACTCGCCGCGTCGCTGTTCGTGTTCCTGGTCGCGGGCGGCTACGTCATAAACGTTGCGCTCGGGCAGCTGCTCGCCGCACGCGCATAATCGGCGCCTTCATCGAAAGGAGACGCAGGGGGCGTCGTGGGCACGAAGATCAGACTGGGCATTGCGGGCTACGGAAACCTGGGACGCGGCGTCGAGGCGGCGATCGCGCAGAACCCCGACACGGAGCTGGTCGGCATCTTCACGCGCCGCGATCCGGAATCCGTGCGCCCGTTGTCCGCGGACGTGGGCGTGCACCCGCTCGACGGCATCGACGCCTTCGCCGATCGCATCGACGTGCTCGTGCTGTGCGGCGGCTCGAAGTCCGACCTCCCCGAGCAGGGGCCGGCGCTGGCGGCCCGCTTCAACACGGTGGACAGCTTCGACACGCATGCGCGCATCCCGCGGTATTTCGACGCGGTCGACGCCGCGGCGCGTGCCGCCGGCAAGACCTCGATCATCGCCGTCGGCTGGGATCCGGGCCTGTTCTCGCTGGCGCGGCTGTACGGCGAATCGGTGCTCGCGCAGGGCGCCACCTACACCTTCTGGGGCCGCGGACTGAGCCAGGGGCATTCGGACGCGATCCGGCGCGTTCCCGGCGTGCGCGCCGGCGTGCAGTACACGGTGCCGGTGCCCGAAGCGATCGAACGCGTGCGCCGCGGCGAGAATCCTTCGCTGTCCACGCGCGAGAAGCACACGCGCGAGTGCTGGGTGGTGCTCGAGGAAGGAGCCGACCCCCGCGCCGTCGAGCAGGCGATCCGCACGATGCCCGATTACTTCGCCGACTACGACACCACCGTGCATTTCATCGACGAGGCGACGCTGCGGCGCGAGCACGCGGCGATGCCGCACGGCGGCTTCGTCATCCGCACCGGCACAACCGGAGAACGCACGTCGCAGACGGTCGAGTTCTCGTTGAAGCTCGACAGCAACCCCGAGTTCACGGCGAGCGTGCTGGTCGCCTATGCGCGCGCGGCGGCGCGGCTGTCGAAGCGCGGAGAAACGGGCGCGCGCACGGTCTTCGACATCGCCCCGGCGCTGCTGTCGCCGAAAAGCGCAGCGGCGCTGCGCGCCGAGTTCCTCTGAGCGGGCGCGACGGGGCGATCGGGAGCCTCGCTTGCAGCAGGCTGCGTGATGACGATGACCCGCGATTATGCCGAGCGCGAGCCCTCGCGCGAGGAAGTCGACGCGTTGCCCGGCCCCACGCTGATCGAGTTCGGCACGCCGTGGTGCGGCTACTGCGGCCGTACGCAGCCGATGCTCGAGGCGGCGCTGGCCGATCGGCCCGAAGTGCGCCACCTGAAGATCGAGGACGGACCGGGGCGACGCCTCGGGCGCTCGTTCGGCGTGAAGCTGTGGCCCACGCTCGTCTTCCTCAGCGACGGGCGCGAGGTCGCGCGCCTCGTGCGGCCGCCGCGCAAGGAGGCGATCGCCGAAGCGCTCGAGCGGCAGCGCGAGGCCGGCTGAGTCTCAGAAGCTGTGAATGAATCCGGCGTGCCCGAGCGGGCCGCCCAGGCGCGCCCAATCAAGGCGCAAAGCGCAGCCGTAGCTCAGGCTACGGCGAGCATTTGCAACGCAGAGTGGGCGCGTCTGGGCGGAACGAGCGGGCATGGCGGATTCGTTCACAGCTTCTCAGCCGCCGCGGGCGCGAACCACCTCGATCAGCGCGTTCAGCGCGTCGGTCAGCGTGAAGATTCCCAGGAACGTGCCGTCGGCTTCGTGAACGAGCACGCTGCCGATCTTGCGGTCGGACATCGTCAGCGCGACCTCGTCCAGCGGAGTGTCCGCCTTCACGGAGACCGGGTCGATCGACATGATGTCGGCGGCGAGCACCTGGAGCTGGTGCGCGGCGCTCAGGCCCTGCGCGATGCGCAGATCGCGGTCGCTCACCAGGCCGACGACGTCGCCGTTGCGCACGATCGGCAGGTGGCGCACGCCATAGGTGGTCATCAGCGCGCGCAGCTCGTCGATCGACGTGTTCTCGTTGGCGGTGACGGGATTGGGGGTCGTGTATTCCTCGACCGGCTTGACGACGGCATCGGGGTCGATGGTGAGATCGA
>CALCZN010000114.1:0-5831 GCA_937903095.1 uncultured Burkholderiales bacterium | reverse complement strand
CTGCGCGTGGCGGTGCCGCCGTTGTCGCCGCCCCGGCTGCAGCAGGCGTTGCCCAATCTGGTCGAGGATCTGCTGCTGCAGGATGCGCAGTCCTGCGCCTATGCACTCGGTCCGCGCGAGAGCGACACGCAGCAGCGCCCGGTCGCCGCGATCGATCGCGCCTGGCTCGAATTCGTCGTCGGCGCCTTCGAGCGGCGCGGCATCCGCGTGCAGGCGGCCTGGCCCGCGCAGCTCGCGTTGCCGATCGGCGCCGGGCAGGTGGCGCTCGCCTGCCTGCACGACGGCCTCGCGCTGCGCACGCAGCCGAACGACGGCATCGGCTGGAGCGCCGGCGCCGACGTCGATTCGCGTACCGAGGCGATCGTCTGCGCGCTCGACGCCGCGGGCGCTTCCGCTCCCGCGGCGGATGCAATCGAGGCGCGGCGGCGCATCGCGGTGTTCGTCGAGGACGGGTCCTGGCAGGCACCGGCGCTGAAGGCAGCCGCTCGCGCCGGCATCGACATCGACGTGCGGCCGCTTGCCTTTCCGATCGCCGCGCCGATCGATCTGCTGTCGGCGCGCTCCGGCACGGCCGCCCGGCGCTGGCTCGCCGACGTCGACTGGCGGGCGTGGCGGCTTCCCGCCGGCGCCGCGGCCGCGGCCATCGTGGTTGCGCTCGTCGGATTGAACCTGCATTGGGCGCTGCTCGCGAAAGAGAGCGAGCGGCTGCACGCGGGCATCGAACAGCGCTATCGCGACGCGTTTCCCGGCACGCAGGTGATCGTCGATCCGATGCTGCAGATGCAGCGCCAGGTGGCGAAGCTGCGCGCGCGCGCAGGTCAGTCGGGGCCGGAAGACTTCGTCCCGCTGCTCGCGCGCTTCTCGCAGGCGCTCGGCGGGCAGGCGATCGATGCGATGGCGTCGATCGAGTTCCGCGAAGGCAGGCTGCGCGTTCGCTTCCAGCCCGGCTTCTTCGAGGCGCGCGCGGCGCGCGACGCGCTCGTTCGCGCCGGGCAGCAGCTCGGGCTGTCGGTTCGTTTCGATGCCGACCGCGAGCCGACCGCTGCGGTGGCGCTGCTGCGATGACGACTTCGGCGATCGAGACGCTGATGCAGCGCTGGCAGCTGCTCTCGGCGCGCGAGCGGCGGCTGGTGCTCGGCGCGGCCGCGTTGCTCGCCGTCGTTGCCGTGTGGCTGCTGCTGTTCGAGCCGGCGTGGCAGGCGCGGGCGGCGCTGCAGGGCGAGTTGCCGACGCTGCGCGTGCAACTCGCGCGCATCGACGCGCTCGCCGAAGAGGCGCAGCGGCTGTCCTCGGTGGCGGCCGGCAGTGACTCGCCGCAGGCGATGAAGACGCAGCTCGAGCGCTCGATCGCGAGCGCCGGGCTTTCGCCGTCGCTGACGCAGCTTTCGCTGAACGGAGCGCTGTTCGACCTGCGCTTCGATCGCGTGTCGCATGCCGCGTGGCTGGCGTGGCTCGACACGACGACCCGCGAGATGCGACTGCGCGTGGCGGACGTCACCGTCACCCGCGAAGCCGAACACGGCCTCGTCTCGATTCGGCTCGCGCTCGAGTCGCCGCGCGCGGAAGGCTCCTGAAGTGCGGCGCATCGAACCCGGCAGGAGCGCCTTCTTCGCGATCGTCACGCTGCTCGGCGCCGTCCTCGTCGGCGCCGCGGTCGTTCCGGCGAGCTTCGCCGATGCCGCGCTGGCCCGCGCTACCCAGGGCCGCGTGCGCCTGGCGCAGGCAGAGGGAACGATCTGGAACGGCTCGGCGCGGCTCGTGCTCGCCGAGGGCCGAAGCCCGCCGGGCGACAGCGCCACCGCTTTCCCGCCGGCCGGCGACGCGCTCGTCGCCGGCGTCGCGATCCCGGGACGAGTCTACTGGAGCATCCGCGCCCTGTCGCTGCTGGCGGCGCAGCTCGATGCCCAGCTGCGCTTCGACGGCGTCGCGAAGCCGGTGCGCGTGCACGGCGCCTGGGGCGAAGTGCGCATCGACGCGGGCGAGGTCGAGCTGCCGTCGGTCGAACTCGGGCGGCTCGGCTCGCCGTGGAACACCGTGCGGCCTTCGGGTGCGCTGCGGCTGAGCTGGGAGAACCTCGTGCTGCGCCGTTCGGGTCTCGACGGTCGTGCGCAGATCGAGTTGCGCGGAGCCTCGTCGGCGATGACGCCGGTTCGACCGCTCGGCAGCTACCGGGTCGATGTCGTCGGCAGCGGCAGCCGCGCGGAGTTGAGCATCGCGACAATCGACGGCCCGCTTCGGTTGCAGGGCAATGGGAGCTTCGACGCGGATCGCGGGTTGCGTTTCGTCGCCGAGGCGAGCGCGGAGGCGCGCGAGCGCGATCGCCTGCAGTCCTTTCTCGGGCTGATCGGACCACGCGAAGGCGAGCGCACGATCATCAGGATTGGTGCATGAACGCGACGGGTGGAACGGGGCGGCGACGCCGGGCGGCGGTGCGCGCGCTGGCGCTCGCGGCGGCCATCGCGATTTCCGGCGCGGGGCCGGCGCAGACCCGGGCGCAGGCACAACGCGCGCCCGACGCGCCGAAGCGCCCCGCGGCGACGGTGAACGGCGGCGCGCAGAAGGCATCGGGCGATCTCGTCACGCTGAATTTCCGCGACGCCGAGATCGATTCGGTCGTCGGCGCATTCGGACACCTGCTCGACCGCACCTTCGTCATCGACCCGCGGGTGCGCGGCAAGATGACGCTCGAAACGCCGCGTCCCGTCACCCGCGAGCAGGCGTATCGGCTGCTGCAATCGGCGCTGCGCTCGCAGGGCTTCGCGGTGGTCGAAACCGGCGCGTTGACCAAGGTCGTGCCCGAGGCCGACGCGAAGCTGCAGTCCACGCCGGTGTCGGTCGGCCGCTCGCCGGGCGCATCGGGCGACGAGGTCGTCACGCAGATCTTCCGCCTGAACTACGAATCGGCGTCGAACCTCGTTCCGGTGCTGCGGCCGCTGATCTCGCCGAACAACACCGTCGTCGCATATCCGAACAACAATTCGCTCGTCGTCACCGACTACGCGGCGAACGTCGAGCGCATCGCGCGCATCATCGCCACGCTCGATAGCCCGTCGACGCGCGAGGTGGAGGTGATACCGGTGCAGTACGCCGTCGCTGCCGACATCGCGGTGGCGGTGCAGCGCCTGCTCGAACAGCCGGCCGCCGCGGGCGCCGCCGTCGATCCCGGACAGCGCGTCGTCGTGATGGCCGATCCGCGCACGAATTCGATCCTGCTGCGCGCGGCCAGTCCGGCGAAGGTCGGGTTGGCCAAGGGCCTGGTCGCCCGGCTCGACCAGCCGAGCGCGCGTCCGGGCAACATCAACGTCGTCTACCTGCGCAATGCCGAGGCGGTGAAGCTCGCACAGACGCTGCGCGGGGTGCTGGGCGGCGGCGAAGGCGCCTCGTCGGCTCTGCCGGGCGCGGGGCTGCTGCAGCAACAGCGCACGCCGTCGCAGCTGACGCAGGACAGCGTGTCGGGCCAGGTCAACGCGATGCAGCCGGCCGACGGCGCGGCCGGAGCGCCGCTGCAGTCGTCGCAGCTGCAGCCGGTCACCGTGCAGGCGGCCGGCGCGATCATCGCAGCCGATCCCTCGACGAATTCGCTGATCATCACCGCGCCCGAGCCGATCTACCGGAACCTGCGCGCGGTCATCGACAAGCTCGACGCACGCCGTGCGCAGGTGTTCATCGAATCGCTGATCGTCGAGATCAGCGCCGAGAAGGCCGCCGAGCTGGGCGTGCAGTGGCAGTTCCTCGGCTCGCCGCACGGCTCGACGCGGGTGATCGGCGGCACCAACCTGCCGGCGCGCGGCAGCGGAGCGAACATCCTCGATGCTGCCGCGAACATCGGCAGCATCGGCACCGGCCTGAACCTGGGCGTGGTGCGCGGCACGATCAACGTGCCGGGCGTGGGAGAGGTGCTCGACCTCGGGTTCCTCGCGCGCGCGCTGGAGAGCGGTGCCGATGCGAACATCCTCGCCACGCCGAACCTGCTTACGCTCGACAACGAGGAAGCGCGCATCATCATCGGGCAGAACGTTCCGTTCATCACCGGGCAGTTCACGGCAACCGGCACCGGCGGCGGCGCGGTCAATCCGTTCCAGACGATCGAACGGCGCGACGTCGGCACCACGCTGCGCGTGCGGCCGCAGGTTTCGGAATCGGGAACGGTGCGTCTGCAGATCTTCCAGGAAGTGTCGAGCGTGCAGGACACGCGGCTCGCCGCGGGAATCATCACCAACCGACGCGCGATCGAGTCGAACGTGCTGGTCGACGACGGGCAGATCATCGTGCTGGGCGGGCTGATCGAGGAGCGCATCGACGGCGCCGTGGAGAAGGTTCCCGGTCTCGGCGACGTGCCGGTGGTCGGGCAGCTGTTCCGCTACGACTCACGCAAGCGCGTGAAGACGAACCTGCTCGTCTTCCTCCGTCCGGTCGTCATCCGCGACGGCAACGACGCGTACAGTGTCACCGCCGACCGCTACGACTACATCCGTGCGACGCGCTCGGGGGCGAGCCTGCCGCAGCACTGGGCGCTGCCCGATTTCCCCCCGACGCCGCTCAGTCCGATGCCGCCGGCGCCCGGCGAAGCCGGCGCGCGCGGCGCGAGCCCCACCGGGGATGCGGCGCCGGGCAGCGCGCCGGCCACCGGGCAGGGCGCGCTGCTGTCGCCGGGTGCCGCCGCCGCGACGCAGGCGCCCGCGCCGGTGTTCGTCTCCCGGCCGACCACGGTGATCCGGACGGCGCCGAACGAGATCGTCGTTCCGCTGCGGCGGCCCGACGCCCCGGCCGCCGCGGACGGGCCGGTCGATCCTTTGCCGAACCGCTGAGCCCGATGGCCACCGTTTCACCGTCGCGCTACGTTCCCTACGGGTTCGCGCGCGCCAACCAGTTGCTGGTCGCCGCGGTCTCGAGCGACGCGATCGAGGTGTGGATCGGCGAACGAACGCCACGGCAGGCGCTCGCCGAGCTGTCGCGAACGCTGCCGTTGCGCGTCGTCACCGTGCGCAAGCCCGAGATCGAGCTGTCGGCGGCGATCTCGCGCGCCTACGCGCAGCAGGAAGGCTCGGCCGCGGCCGTCGTCGACGAGGTGGCGAGCGACCTCGACCTGTCCCGGCTGCTGCAGGACATACCGAAGATCGAGGACCTGCTCGAAGCGGAGGACGACGCCCCGATCATCCGGATGATCAACGCGCTGCTCACGCAGGCGAGCCGCGACAACGCGTCGGACATCCACTTCGAGCCCTTCGAGACGACGTCGCTCGTGCGCTTTCGGGTCGACGGCACGCTGCGCGACGTCGTGCGTCCGCGCCGTGAACTGCACGCGGCGCTGATCTCGCGCATCAAGATCATGGCGCAGCTCGACATCGCCGAGAAGCGGCTGCCGCAGGACGGCCGCATCACGCTGCGCATCGGCGGGCGGCCGATGGACGTGCGGGTGTCCACGCTGCCGACCGGCCACGGAGAGCGCGCCGTGCTGCGCCTGCTCGACAAGGAGGCGGGGCGGCTCGATCTCGGCAGGCTGGGCATGAGCGCCGACACATTGGCGGCCTTCGACACGCTCGTGCACCAGCCGCACGGCATCGTGCTGGTCACCGGGCCCACCGGCTCGGGCAAGACGACGACGCTGTACGCCGCGCTCGGCCGTCTCGATTCGACGACGACGAACATCCTCACCGTCGAGGATCCGATCGAATACGACCTCGAAGGCATCGGCCAGACGCAGGTCAACGCGCGCATCGACATGAGCTTTGCCAAGGCGCTGCGCTCGATCCTGCGGCAGGATCCCGACGTCGTGATGATCGGCGAGATCCGCGACCTGGAGACCGCGCAGATCGCGGTGCAGGCCTCGC
>CALCZN010000113.1:0-7644 GCA_937903095.1 uncultured Burkholderiales bacterium | reverse complement strand
GAAGGCGGTCATCCGCGACGTCGGCCGCGTGCTCGACATGAGCTACACCTTCTGCGACCAGCTCTCCAAGCTCGTGCCGGTGGTGCAGAACAAGCCGGTGTCGCTCGCCAGGGCGCGCGAGGCCGAGCCGCTGCTCGCCGAGCGCGAGCGCAACGAGGACGAAGTGCGCGCGCTGCTCGCGCTCGCCGAGCCGCTCGAGGACCTCACCCGCAACGTCGGCATGCACGCCGGCGGGGTGCTGATCGCGCCGGGCCGGCTCACCGATTTCTGCCCGCTGTACAAGCCGCCGGGGGCCGACGCCGCCGGCGTCGTCAGCCAGTTCGACAAGGACGACGTCGAGGCGGTGGGGCTGGTGAAGTTCGACTTCCTCGGCCTGCGCAATCTCACGATCCTCGACCTCGCCGTGCGCTACGTCGAGCGCCGCACCGGCACGAAGCTCGACCTGCAGTCGATGAGCTTCGACGATCCGCGCGCCTACCAGGTGCTGCGCGACGCGAACACCACCGCGGTGTTCCAGCTGGAAAGCGAGGGCATGAAGAAGCTTCTGAAGAAGCTGC
The DNA here is from genome assembly GCA_937903095.1 of uncultured Burkholderiales bacterium. GTDB lineage: Bacteria > Pseudomonadota > Gammaproteobacteria > Burkholderiales > Burkholderiaceae_E > Zeimonas. Next base: position 7,087 of record CALCZN010000113.1, on the reverse strand, counting down.
AGCCCGACCGCTTCGAGGACATCATCGCGGTGCTCGCGCTGTACCGTCCCGGCCCGCTCGGCTCGGGCATGGTCGACGACTTCATCCTGCGCAAGAAAGGGCAGCAGTCCATCGACTACTTCCACCCCGACCTGAAGGCGTGCCTGGAGCCCACCTACGGCGTCATCGTCTACCAGGAACAGGTGATGCAGATCGCGCAGACGATCGGCGGCTACACGCTGGGCGGCGCCGATCTGCTTCGTCGCGCGATGGGCAAGAAGAAGCCCGAGGAGATGGCGCAGCACCGCGACGTCTTCGTCGACGGCGCGCAGAAGAAGGGCTACGACGTCGGGCTGGCGAACAAGCTGTTCGACCTGATGGCGATGTTCGCCGAGTACGGCTTCAACAAGTCGCATACCGCCGCCTACGCGGTCGTCACCTACCAGACGGCGTGGCTGAAGGCCTGCCATCCGGCCGAGTACATGGCGGCCACGCTGTCGGCCGACATGGACGACACCGACAAGGTCAAGCTCTTCGTCGACGACGCGCGCGCCAACGGCGTCGAGCTGCTGCCGCCCGACGTCAACGCGTCGCAGTACCGCTTCGAGCCGGTGGGCGAGCGCACGATCCGTTACGGCCTGGGCGCGATCAAGGGCACCGGCGAGGGCGCCGTCGTCGAGATCCTGCGCGCGCGCGCCGAGCGACCCTTCACCGATCTGTTCGACTTCTGCGCCCGCATCGACCGGCGCATCGTCAATCGACGCGCGATCGAGGCGCTGGTGCGCGCCGGTGCCTTCGACTCGCTCGACGCGGATCGCGCGAAGCTGCTGGCCAACGTCGGCCGCGCGATGGACGCGGCGGAAGCCGCCGGAGCGGCGGCCGATCAGGTCAGCCTGTTCGGCGACGAGGCGGGCGGGCTTCCGGCCGCCCCGGAGTGGATCGAGGCGCCGGCGTGGAGCGAGCGGCGCCGCCTGCAGGAAGAAAAGGCCGCGCTCGGTCTGTTCCTCAGCGGACATCTGTTCCACGCCCACGAGGCCGAGGTGCGCAGCTTCGTGCGCCTGCGCCTGGCCGATCTGCAGCCGGCCGCGCAGCCGGTGTGGGTGGCCGGCATCGTCGCGGCGCAGCGCACGCAGATGACGCGCCGCGGCAAGATGGCTTTCGTCACGCTCGACGACGGCAGCGCCGCCGTCGAGGTCTGCGTCTTCAACGAGTTGTACGAGGCGAATCGCAGGCTGATCCGCGACGACGAGCTGGTCGTCGTGCTCGGCAAGTGCTCGCGCGACGACTACAGCGGCGGCCAGCGCGTCGTCGCCGAGCGGCTGCTCGACCTCGAGCGGGCGCGCCGGGAGTTCGGCAAGCGGCTGCGCATCCGGCTCGGCGCGCGCGCCGCCGACCGCGCCGCGCTGCGCGAGGCCATCGAGCCCTTCGTCGCCGTCGGCACCGAGGACCAGGCGATTCCGGTCGTCGTCGAGTACGGCAATCGGGACGCCGCCTGCGAAGTCGAGCTGGGACGCAACTGGCGCGTGCGCCCGCACGACGACCTGATCGGGGCGATCCGCTCGATGCTGCGGCCGCTGGCGGCCGAGGTCGAGTATTGAGCGCCGCGCAGAAGGCTGCGGTCCCGCGCGACCGCCAGTCGAGCCTGGCGATCTACCGTCGTCTGCTCGGTTTCACGCGCCCGTACCGGATCGGCTTCGCCGCTGCACTGGTCGCGATGATCGTCGCGGCGGCCACCGAGCCGCTGTTCCCCGCGCTGATGAAGCCGCTGCTCGACGAGGGCTTCGTCCACAAGTCGCAGTTCCCGCTGTGGTTCGTGCCGGTGGCGCTGATCGCGATCTTCGTCGTGCGCGGCATCGCCACCTTCAGCAGCAGCTACGCGCTCGCCTGGGTCGCCAACAACGTTCTCGTCGACGTGCGAACGCAGATGTTCGACCGCGTGATGCGCCTGCCCGCCGAGCAGTTCGAGCGCGAAGCCTCCGGCCTGCTGATCTCGCGCATCGTCTTCGAGGTGACGAACGTCACCGCCGCGGTGACGCGCGCGCTGACCACGGTCGTGCGCGATTCGATCGTCGTGCTCGGCCTGGTCGGCTGGCTCGTCTACCTGAACTGGAAGCTCACGCTGGTGGCGCTGCTGCTGATCCCGGTGATGACGATCGTCGTCTCCGTCTACAGCCGGCGCATGCGCCGGCTGAGCCGGCAGAGCCTGTTGTACACGGGCGAGCTGACGCGCGTCGTCGAGGAGGCGGTGCACGGCTACAAGGTGATCAAGATCTTCGGCGGCTACCGCGCGCAGGCGGAGCGGTTCTCGCGCACCGTCGACAAGCTGCGCGGCTTCGCGATGCGGATGACGATTGCCGGCAGCGCCACGGTGCCGATCACGCAGCTGTCGGCGGCGATCGCGGTGGCGATCGTCGTCACCATCGCGCTCGTGCAGTCGATGAACGACCAGACGACGGTCGGCGGCTTCGTCTCCTTCGTCACCGCGATGCTGATGCTGCTCGCGCCGCTCAAGCACCTGGCCGACGTCAACGCCGAACTGCAGCGCGGGCTGGCGGCGGCCGAGTCGGTGTTCGCGCTGCTCGACCTGCAGGAGGAAGCCGACGTCGGCACCGTCTCGATCGGACGCGCGCGCGGGCGCCTCGTCTTCGAGAACGTCTCGTACCGCTACCCCACTTCGGCGCACGAGGCGCTGCGCGAGATCGACCTCGACATCCGGGCGGGCGAGGTGGTGGCGCTGGTCGGCGCCTCGGGCGCCGGCAAGTCGACGCTGCTGAACCTGCTGCCGCGCTTCATCGACCCGACGCGCGGGCGCATCCTGCTCGACGGCGTCGCGCTGCCCGAGCTGCGGCTGGCGGACCTGCGCCGGCAGTACGCGCTGGTGAGCCAGGAAGTGGTGCTCTTCAACGACACGGTGCGCGCGAACGTCGCGCTCGGGCGCGAGGACGCGGTGGACGACGCCACGATCTGGGCGGCGCTCGAGGCGGCGCGCCTGGACGCCGTCGTGCGCGCGCTGCCCGACGGCCTCGACGCGTCGGTGGGCGAGCGCGGCACGCGCCTGTCGGGCGGCCAGCGCCAGCGCCTGGCGCTGGCGCGCGCGATCGTCAAGGACGCGCCGATCCTGCTGCTCGACGAGGCCACCTCGGCGCTCGACTCGGCCACCGAGCGCGAAGTGCAGATCGCGCTCGAGCACACGATGCGCGGGCGCACCACGCTGGTCATCGCGCACCGGCTGTCGACGATCGAACGCGCCGACCGCATCCTCGTCTTCGACCATGGCCGCATCGTCGAGCAGGGCACGCACGCCGAACTGCTCGAGGCGGATTCGCTGTACGCTCGGCTGTATCGGATCCAGTATGCGAATGCCTGAAAGGAGGCAACCGATGAGCTCGCCCGACCGATATCCGATCGTCGAACTGAACGACCTGCCCGAGGACATCCGCTCGCGGATCGTCGAGGTGCAGGAGAAGAGCGGCTTCGTGCCGAACGTGTTCCTGATGCTCGCCCGCCGGCCCGACGAGTTCCGCGCGTTCTTCGCGTATCACGACGCGCTGATGCTGCGCCCGGGCAATCTCACGAAGGGCGAGAAGGAAATGATCGTCGTCGCGACCAGCGGCGCGAATCAGTGCCTGTACTGCGTCGTCGCGCACGGCGCGATCCTGCGCATCTACGAGAAGAACCCGACGATCGCCGACCAGCTCGCGACGAACTGGCGCAAGGCGCCGCTGTCGCCGCGCCAGCGCGCGATGATCGCCTTCGCGATGAAGGTCTCGCTGAACTCGGCCGAGATCGGCGACGAGGACTTCGCCGCGCTGCACGCGCAGGGCTTCACCGACGAGGACGCCTGGGACATCGGCGCGATCGCCGCCTTCTTCGCGCTGTCGAACCGCATGGCGAACCTCAGCAGCATGATGCCGAACACCGAGTTCTACCTGATGGGGCGGGTGCCGAAGCAGAAGCCCGCGTGACGTTTCAAAGGAGAAGACGATGGAGAACGCCGTGGCCGAGAATCGCATCGCCGACGCCAAACGCCTGGCGACGATCTGCTACGCGCTCTACGCGCTGTCGTGCGTGATCGGCGTCACCGCGATCGCCGCGATCATCGTGAATTACCTGAAGCGCGGCGACGTCGCCGGCACCTGGGTGGCGAGCCACTTCGAGTGGCAGATCAGGACCTTCTGGTACGGGCTCGCCGGCGCGGTGATCTCGTGGCTGCTGATGTTCGTGCTGATCGGCATTCCGCTGATGATCGCGGTGGGCGTCTGGGTGATCTACCGGATCGTCAAGGGGTGGCTGGCGCTGGCGGACGACAAGGCGGTGGACGCGACGAAGCTGCTGTGAGCTGAGGTATCCGCTCAGCGGAACGGATTCTCGATGGTCAGCGCTTCGATGCGCTGGCCGTCCTGCAGGTCTTCCGTCAGGAGGCGAGTGCAGCCCGCCGCAAGAGCGGCCGCGACGATCAGCGAATCGTAGAAGCCGAAACGCCAACGCGCCTGCACGTCCAGTGCGCGCTGATACAGCCCGACGCTCGCCGGAACCTTCATCATCGGCGCGAGCACGGTATCGAGGTACTCGCGCGCAAGCTCCGGGGTGAGGGGGCGACGAAACTTTCGCGTAGCGACGTTCAGGAATTCCTGCGCCACCTGGAAGCTGATGCAGGTCGTCCCCGCAAGCAGACCTTCGCGAACGATGCGCTCGGCGATTGCGTGCTTGGCCTTGTCGGTTGCGTCGACGTGATAGACGAAAACGTTCGTGTCGAGGAAAGTGTCAGCGCTCATTCATCTCGTCGCGCGTGAACTTCCGTCCGGCCACGTACTTCCCCCGCAGGCGGCCCATGAGCGCCTGGTAGCGCTGAGCGCGCTCGTGGCTCTGCGCATAGTCCTCGAGCCAGCGGCGGAATTCGTCGTTCAATGTCGTGTGCTCGGCGCGCGCGCGTTCGCGCGCTGCCTCGATCAGGCGTTCGTCGGCACTCAGGGTTATGTTCTTCATCCTGCGCAGTGTACACGAACATCGTGTACACTGCGGAAGTGCTGGATCTGTGGGCGCGACGCTGGATGACCGGCGCGATTCCCCACGGATCGCGCGGCATTTCATGAACGCTCCCGCATCGCGCCTGATCGCCCACCTCGACATGGACGCCTTCTATGCGTCCGTCGAGCTGCTGCGCTACCCCGAGCTGCGCGGGCTGCCTCTGGTCATCGGCGGAGGCGATGCCAGCCGTCCCCTGCTGCGCGCCGATGGCACCCGAAGCTTCGCCCGGCTGCGCGACTACCACGGTCGCGGCGTCGTCACCACCAGCACCTACGAGGCGCGCGCGTTCGGCGTGTTCTCGGCGATGGGCATGATGAAGGCGGCGCGGCTTGCGCCAGACGCGGTGCTGCTGCCCTGCGACTTCGACGAGTATCGCCGCTGCTCGAGACTCTTCAAGAACGCGGTGCGCGTCCTCACGCCGGTGATCGAGGACCGCGGCATCGACGAGATCTACATCGACCTCGGCGACGTGCCCGCGGCGCGGCTCGACGGCGGCCGCGCGATCGGCCTCGCGCTGAAGCAGGCGGTGCGGGAGGCGACCGGTCTGAGCTGCTCGATCGGCATCGCGCCCAACAAGCTGCTCGCCAAGCTGTGCTCCGAATTCGACAAACCCGACGGGCTCACCCTGCTCACGCAGGCGGACGTCGCACGGCGCATCTGGCCGCTGCCGGCGCGCAGGATCAACGGTATCGGGCCGAAGGCGTCGGAGAAGCTCGCATCGCTCGGCCTGCACACGATCGGCGACGTGGCTGCGGCGGATCCGGCGATGCTCGTGGAGCGCTTCGGCACGAGTTACGGGAAATGGCTGCACGAGGCCGCGAACGGCATCGACTCGCGGCCGGTCGTAACCTTCCGCGAGCCGAAATCGATCAGCCGCGAAACGACCTTCGAGCGCGACCTGCATGCGGTGCGGGATCGAGTGGAACTCGGAAGGATCTTTACCGGCCTGTGCGAGCAGTTGGCGAACGACCTGAAGCGCAAGGGCTATGCGAGCAGGACGATCGGCATCAAGCTGCGCTTCGACGATTTCCGCATCGTCACGCGCGATCTGACGCTGCCCGAGCGCACGAGCGAAGCCCGCACGATCCGGCGCGCCGCCGGCGAGTGCCTGAAGCGCGTCGATCTTGCGCGTCGCCTGCGGCTGCTCGGCGTGCGCGCCGGCGCGCTCGCGCGGTTGGCCGAACAGATTCCACCCGCTACTGCTACCGAATCGATCGGGAAATTCATCGCGAGCGAGCCGGCGGCGTCGTGCGATCAGCAACGGGCTCGCAGCCTGCCGCTGTTCGATCGCACGGAAGGTAGCGCGCGATAAGCGCGTGCCGGCGCCTCGATACCCAGGTAGCCGTGAATCAGCCGATTTCGCGTTGCGACAATGAGACGCCATGGCACACGCGGCGAAGCCGAGCGCACACGCTCCGGAACATGCATGGCCGCTTCGCCGATCAACTCGAGATTCCGAAGGGTGGCGTCGAAGATCAGACCATTCGACACGAACGACCGCTGATCCAGATCCGCGGTGTAGCGGATGACTTTCTCCGCGAACGCGATCATGTCGTCGATGTAGAAGCGCCATTCGCGCTCGCCAGCGTCAGACATGCACCGCTTCACGCTCGATGAAAGGGCGTAGTTCGGGCCGTAGCGCCTTATCCGTGACCAGGTCGACCGAGCGCCCAAGAAGATCTTCGAGAAAGAACTGGACGCCGAAGTAGCGCTCCGAGGTCGCAGGGCCGTCGAAGGAGACGAGGATGTCGATGTCGCTATCGGGCCGGGCGGAGTCTCGCACCGTCGAGCCGAAAAGTGCCAGACGAGTCACGCCGTAACGGGCCTTCAGAACGGGCTTGCTCTGCGTAAGTTTCTCGAGGACCTCAGTGCGGTTCACCGGATTCTCCTGGACAGGGTCGACCCTTCGCGCTCAGCGTCGTCCCACTCCGAGGATCGATTTTCGCCCAAATCACCCTACATCAGCACGATGTCGTATCTTTCTGATGTGGGGCGACGCGCCCGTTGGAAATCAACGAGTTGCGGCCTAGTACTTCGTTCCGTTAAAAGCTTTACCTAAATACTGTTGCCTGCGATCATG
>CALCZN010000112.1:0-2602 GCA_937903095.1 uncultured Burkholderiales bacterium | reverse complement strand
CCCGCCGAGCTGATTCAGCAGGGCCGGGTCGATGAAGTGCTCGCTTCGATCAATCAGCTGCTCGATAGCGTTTACCTCTGACGAAGACGGCTCGAGACCCGGTTGAGATGATTCACGACCCTGAGCTACTCGACCGGCTGGATGCGCTTCCGAAGGAGAGCTTCGACGGTGAGGTGTTTCGGGGGACGCGGCAAACCCTCGATCCACTTGCCAGCTCCTATAGCGATGGCAGATGGATGCGGCGCGACGGGGTCGGCGTGCTCTACACCAGCTTGGCACGCGAAGGTGCGCTGGCTGAAATTTCGTTCCATTGGGGGAAACTCGCCCCGCGCCCTACCAAGCCAGTGATATTGCATACCCTCCGAGTGGTAGCTCATCGAACATTGAAGCTCGTCAGGGCGGACCTTGCAGCTTTGGGCGTTCCGGAGAGCACGTACGGCGGCGTCAATCCGCTGCGTACTCAGGAGATCGGCGCGGCAATCGAGTTTCTGGGTTGCGACGGTTTGATCGCGCCATGCGCGAGATGGCCCTGTGACAACCTCATCGTCTTCCCCGACCGGATGGGTGTCGGCGCTTCACTGGAAATCGTGACGAGTGAGGTGGTCGATCGGATTGCTTGGGCAACAACTCGCCAGCTGCTCAAATAGCGACGCTCCAAGGGGAGAGCGTCCGGAAGCACGCAAGGCTTATCAGCTCCAGATCGTGATAGGCCCTGAGAACTGCCGTACGTCAACTGGCTGGCGACACGTCACGTGGCGCGAAACAGGCCTAGTCCGAAGTGGGAGGCGAAACCGAGGGCGACGGGTCCGCCGACCGGCTCGGGGAATTCGAGCCGCAGGGCGAGCCCGGTACGATCGGGCTGCGTCAAGCCGCGTCGACTACGAAAACGATGGAAGGCGAGCACGTTGCGCGTGTGCCCGCCAACGCGAATGTTTCGTCCGGCGCTCGTACCGTCACCGTCGAGTGTGATTTGCGGCGGCGGCCAGCCGCGGCCTTCGCATTCGACGCGGATCATCCGGCGCGTTTCTTCGAGCGGATCACCGCCCTTCAGGTGCAGCGGACGCAGGTAGGGGGTGACTCCAACCCACGTTCTCGAGGATCGAAGCAGGGCGCAGTCGTCGAACTGCGCGGACATACCGAAGCCCTCAAGTGCCACGCGCCACTCGCGACGGCCGGCGTCGGATTCCTCTTCCTCGCGTCCGTGGCCCGACCGGTCGGTGATCCAGAGCGCTCGCAGGCCTTCGGCGGCCCGGCGCACCCTGCGATCGAGCCCCGAGCGGGCGTAGAGCACGAGATGGTCGATGGATCCGTCTTCGTCGTGATCCTCCGGCAGGAAGAATGCATGCGCGTGTCGAGGATCCCGCAACGGCGCTCCGTCCTCGTCACGACCGGAGAGAACGGCAGGAATCGGTTCGCCGACGCGTGCCATCAACGCGCGGCGGAGAACCTCACCGATCTTCACTGCGTCGGTGATTGACGGCAGTGGACGACCAGCAAGAACAAAACGGGCGACGGGAAAGCGGGTGGGATCGTCGGGGCCGGTCGGTCTCGGTCGGCGAACCGGAGGCCGAGGTTCAACCTCCGGGCAGGTATAGCGCACGAGTCGCGCCGCAGGGGGGCGGCTCCATCCGGCCGCTTGCAGTTGCGAGGTCTCGACCTGCAAGGCATCCGTGAGCGTGGCGGGAACGGTCGCCTCGAAGGCGAGCCGGCTTTTGGAGCCGGGCCTGTCGCGATTCTGCGTCAGCAGCGACGGCCGGGTTTCGGCGTATTGCGCAGGCGTCAGCGGCGCCAGGATGTCAGCGGCTGCAGGGCCCGGAGCGACGGACGCCTGCGGAGCCACCGGGAATTCGCCCTCGATGCGATCGACGGCGTGCGCGACCACGACGGACTCGGCACGTCCGAGGTACCCGATGAGGCTTGTGAGATGAGCGGCCAGCGCGAAGGTGTCGGGATCGAGCGTCAAGTCGGGCCAGGCGACCACCAACTCCCCATCGGGATTGACGCGATAGAAGGCATCGAAGACCAGACTGGTCCGTTCGCGTCCGCCTTCGAGGCTGCCCTGCGGCATGTAGTGCCGCGTATGCGCGTGAACCGCGCCGGGCAGACGATACACGGGTGCGGACGCTGCAAGGGTTTCGATCAGTCGATGCAGCGCCGAGTCGCTCCAGCGCGTCTTGTCCGCCTTGCGATGCCAGGTTGCGATCAGCGCGCGCAGGATGCGATAAGGCTCCGGCGGCCAGGCGACTGCGCCTTCGTTCACGTGCCGGCCCCACGGCGTGGCGTGATAACGCCCGGCCGGAAAGCGGAAGACCAGGGCGAACATCTATTTCTTGCGGTAGACGACCGTCGTCACCCGCGGCTCGGCGAACAGGCGTTCGGCTGTTAACGCTTCGATAGCCGCGGGCAAAGCCTTCTGCAGTTCGGAGAGCCCGGGCAGGGGGAAAGCGTCGGGCGCCGTGACCTTCGGCTCGGCAGCCAGCGTCAGGTCGCAGGCGGTTCGCAGCCGAAGCCCGCCCGACAGCAGCGCCCGGATCTTGAACAGGGCGGAAGAGATGAGGAAGTCTTCGACCAGCTTGCCCAGGCCGAATGCGCGAATCTGCGC
>CALCZN010000111.1:0-3779 GCA_937903095.1 uncultured Burkholderiales bacterium | reverse complement strand
AGACGGGAGGCGTCTCCTTCCCGCGCTGCAAAACACTGCCTTTCTGATTGCGCAAACCGCCTCGCGCAAGGAAACGCTGCTCTTCGCAGCGCGTTGTGCGGACGAAGAACCACGAGGTCAGCCATCGTCGGCTGCTCCTGATTCCAACCGCACGGCCACGCGTTACACTGTCGTGGCAGGGAGGTTCCTATGCTTACTCCAGTCGAAGAATTGACGCAAAAGGCTCTCTCTCTCTCGCCTGAAGAGCGTGTTCGACTCGCCGAGGCGTTGCTCGCCACCGTGCAGGAAGTTGACGCCGAGATCGAAGCGGCCTGGGAAGAAGAGATCAAGCGCCGTATCAGCGAGATCGAGAACGGAACTGCAACGCTCGTTCACGCTGAAGAAGTCTTCGCCGAAGTCCGCCGGTTGATCCCGTGAGGCCGGTTCGGTTTCACGACGAAGCCAGGGCCGAGTTCGCGCGCGAAGCGCTCTATTACAACGGCTTTAGCCGGGCCTTGGCCGAGCGGTTTATCGAGGCTGTGGAAGACGCCGTTGCACTGGCGTCCGAGTTTCCGGAAATGGGTGCAAAGTACAAATACGGGACAAGGCGCTGCTATCCGAAGCGTTTCCCGTTTTCTATCGTTTACCTTGATCGTCAGGACGAGATCTACGTGCTCGCCCTCGCGCCGTTCGCGAGGAAGCCGGGTTACTGGCGAACCCGTCGCAACCAAAGTTAACCGTTCATACCGAAGGGAACCGCTCGCCCTTCAACCCGCCTGCGGCTTCCTCCCCAACGCCTCCGCCGTCTCCTCGCTGAGCGCCTCCCCCGCACGCCGCGGCGTGGTGAGGGGCGTCGGCATCATCCGGTGATCCCGGAACACCAGGGCCCTGCCGCTGTCGAGATCTCCCGCCACCTCGAGTTCGAGCCGTGCGGCGTCGCGTCGGCGGATCTCCTCGCACACCGCTGCCGCCTCCTCCGCCGTGGCGCCCAGCAGCTTCAGCGTGGCGATGCTGAAGGAAAGCGCCGACTCGAAGGTCTCGCGGATCTGGAAGTCGACATTCGCCTTGATCAGCGCGATCGCGTGCTGGCGGTCGAAGGCGCGCGCCAGCACCGGCACCAGCGGCCACTCGTGCTTCACCAGCTCGACGATGCGGTCGGTGCTCCGCTTGTCGTCGACGCAGACGAGGATCGCCTTCGCCTGCCCGCCGCCGCTGGCATGCAGCACGTCGAGCCGGGTGCCGTCACCGTAATACACCTTGAAGCCGAAGCCGGCGGCGGCGCGGATCATGTCGGTGTCGCTGTCGATGATCGCGATGTCGATGCCGCGGGCCAGCAGCGCCTGGCTCGCGATCTGCCCGAAGCGTCCGAAACCGATGATCAGCACCGAAGCGGCAACGTCGGACGCGTCTTCGACCGCCTCGATTCCGTCGAAGTTGCGTCGCGCTGCGGGCAGCAGGCGCAGCAGGGGCATGAGCAGCGGCGTGACGGCGATCGACACGATGACGACCGCCGATAGAACGGCGCTGGTCCGCGCGTCGATGATTCCCGCGGCGGCAGCTGCGGCGTACAGCACGAACGCGAACTCGCCGCCTTGCGCCATCAGCGTCGCGCGCACCAGCGACTCGCGGCGGCCGGCGTGCGCGAAGCGCGCGACCGCATACACGCCGAGGGCCTTCACGGCCATGTATCCGACGACGGCCAGCAAGATCGACCTCCAGCCATCGAGCACCAGGCCGAGGTCGAGCGACATGCCGACGCTCATGAAGAACAGCCCGAGCAGGATTCCGCGAAACGGCTCGATGTCCGCTTCCAGCTCGTTGCGAAAGCTCGACTCGGAGAGCATCACGCCTGCAACGAAAGCACCCATCGCCATCGACAGGCCGCTCCACTGCATTGCGAGCGCGGCGCCCAGCACGACCAGAAGCGCAGCCGCGGTCATCACCTCGCGCGCCTTCGCACGTGCCAGCACCTCGAACATCGGGTTCAGCAGCCAACGGCTCACGGTCACGAGTCCGATCACCGCGGCGAGGGCAACGCCGAGCGTGAGCCACTTCGAGCCAACTGCAGCGCGCGACGCAGCGCCGCTCGCTTCCGGCGCCATCACCGCGACGATCCCGAGCAGCGGCACGATCGCCAGGTCCTCGAGCAGCAGAATCGAGACGATGCGCTGGCCGGGTACGGTGAGCGTCTCGCCGCGCTCGTCGAGCAGTTGCATCACCGTGGCGGTGGAAGTGAGCACGAAGCCCATCGCGGCGATGAACGCCACCGACGGCCGATAGCCGGCCAGCGTGCCCAGCCCGGTGAGCAAGGCGCCGCAGACCGCCACCTGGAGAAGTCCGGCGCCGAAGATCTGCCGGCGCAGGCTCCAGAGCCGCCGCGGCCGCATCTCGAGACCGATGATGAACAGGAACATCACGACGCCCAGTTCGGCGACGCGCAGGATGTGCTCGGGCTCGGTGAAGAAGCGAAGGCCGAACGGGCCGATGAGCAAACCGGCGACGAGATAGGCCAGTACCGAACCGAGCCGCAGGCGCTTGAACAGCGGCACGGCGAGCACGCCGGCGGCGAGCAGGACAACCGTCTTGACCAGTTCGGCGCTGGGTTCGGCCGGCATGATGAAGGAGTCTACGACTCACCGCTTTTTCGGTGCGGAACTCCCGACGAGCATCGACGCCGCTTCCAGCGATGGCCAGCCTGCCAGCAGTGCCTTCGCGCCGCGGCGGAACCGCGACTGCCATCCGCGACCGCGCGACAGCAGATCGTCCAGTGCTTCGGTGAGCGATTCGCGCCGCCATTGCCACAGCACCGCGAGAAGGTGCGCCGCCTGAGCGAGATCCTTTCGCGCCTTCACCCGAAAGGCGCCTTCGCGCTCACCGGCGATCAGCAGCTTGTGCAGCGCGTAGCGCGCCGGATCGGGCAGGTTGACCAGCACCGCACCTTCAGCGCTCGGCAGCACCGCCTGCTCGATGCCCTGGAGCGAGTACTCCATGAACGGCAAGGGCTGCAGCGTCACACCCAGTTGCGGGTGCACGAACGGCGTGTCGGCACCGCGATGCCGCGGCGTGAGGAAATCGAGTCTGAACTCCGGTTCATTCGGGATCAGCCACGCGCCGCCGGTTTTGCCGCTCAACCCCGAAACCGGCAGAAAACCCATGCCGAGGGACGTGATTGCATCGTCGGTCCTCGCTTCCATAGTGCCGGGCAGGAGCAGCGAGACCGCCTTCCCGGCATGAGCGAAATCGATGTCCTGGGTGCGATCAGAACTGCCCCAGCGAACGCCGAGCATGTTCCCGTAGGCCAGAAACGCATGAGTGCCGATCAACACACCGCCGGCCTGAAAGAAGCCGTAGTCGGCGAGCCGGCGCAAGAGGCGAAAGTGGCGCGGCAGTACGGCCGCACAGCCCAGCGCGATCGCTGCACGGGCGAGCGGAATAAGTGCCGTCGAAGCCCCGGGGTCTGCCTTGCGTTCCATCAGCCGATGTACCGCCGTCGTATCCGGCCCCACGTAGACCTGACGAAGTTTTCCGGCCGGCTCGGTGTACTGGAAATACCAGTATCTGCGCCCTTTCACGCTCTTGGCATTGAATGAGCCCGGGAGATCGGCGACCGATCGGAGATGCTCGGCGCCCAGGGACGCTTCCAGCAACTGCGCGTAGGCGGTTTGGGCGGACAACGACAATTCTGCGAAGAGCGGTTGCATCGACTCTGTTATACTAGATTTCATCGTATATTAGTATAACGAAGCGTCAAAGCCGAGTGTCGTTGCGCGCCTTCGCGTACCATCATTTCGAACATCAGG
>CALCZN010000110.1:0-4968 GCA_937903095.1 uncultured Burkholderiales bacterium | reverse complement strand
CCGCCGACACCGACGACGAGGGAAGCGTGCGCGGCTTCTCGTTCATTACCGCACCCTACGAAGCCGAGATCGGTTTCGCCACGCGACTGCGCGACACGGCGTTCAAGCGCGTGCTGCGCAATCTCGCCCCTGGCGCCGAAGTGAAGCTCGACGCCCCGTACGGCGATTTCCGGCTGCACAACAACGAGAGCCGCCCGGCGGTGTTCGTCATCGGCGGCATCGGCGCGACGCCGGTGCGAAGCATCGTCGCACAGGCGACGCACGATCGCACCGGCCACCGGATCCTGCTGCTGCACGCGAACCGCTCGATCGACGACGCGCCGTTCCAGGCCGATTTCCTGCGCTTCGCCGAGCAGAACCCGAACTTCCGTTTCGTGCCGGTGTTCACCGACGCGGTGCCGCCGTTGTGGAAAGGCGAAAGCGGCCGTATCGCCGCGGCGACGATCCGGCGCTGGGTGCCGCAGCTCGCCGAGCCGATCTGGTACCTGTCCGGCCCCGAGGGGATGGTCAAGGCGATGCGCCGGCTGCTCGTCGAGATGGAGATCGACGAGGACGACATCCGTACCGAGGAGTTCGCCGGATACTGAGCGCAGGCGCGAACGTACTGAGCGCTGGCGCTCAGGCGCCCGCCAGACCCAGCCACAGGCCGAGCGGCACGAACACCACCGCGGCGAGGTTGCCGAGGAGGACGATCGCGGCCACCTTGTCCGGCTCCTGGCCGAATTGCTCGGCGACGAGGAAAGTGAGCACCGCCGGCGGAAGGGCGGCGAAGAGGTAGATCTGCGCGCGCTGCTCGGCGGTGAACGCGAACCAGGGGTCGAGCATTGCCGCGACGGCGATCCCAGTGAGCGGACACAGCGCGGCGCCGACCAGGCCGATGCGCCAGCTGTCGAAGCGCACGTCGAGCATGCGCACGCCCAGCGCGAAGAGCATCAGCGGAATGCACGCCTCGCCGAGCATCTGCAGGGACGTGAACAGCGGCGGGGGAAGGGCGATGTGCGTCGCGGCCAGCAGCAGTCCGGCGAGCATCGCGAGCATCATCGGACTGGTGAGGAGGCTCCACGCCGTTCCGCCGCTGCCCGCACGGCCGCTGCCGACGATCTTGATGCCGACGGAGAAGTAGACGAGGTTGCCGGCCATGAACAGCGCCACTGCCGCCGACAGCCCGGGGGCGCCGAAGGCCAGCGCGGCGAGCGGCAGTCCCATGTTGCCGCAGTTGTTGTACATCATCGGCGGCACGAAGCTGCGCACGTCGTAGCCCAGCAGCCGCGCGAGCGGCCAGGCCAGCAGCCCGGAGCCCAGCGAGATCAGGATGCCCGCGGCGATGAGCCCCAGGTTGCTCGCGAGATCGAAATCCTTCGAGGCGAAGGCAGTGAGCACCAGCAGCGGACACAGGATGTCCAGGCTGATCCGGTTCACCGCGGCCATCTCGTCCCGCACGCCGTCGCCGCGCCAGCGCGCATAGCCGTAGCCGATGGCGATCGTGATGAATACGGGAAGGATGATCGTGAGGATGCGTTGGACGAGCATGGGGGGGCGCGCGACGAACCCCACAGGGCGTTCGTCGCGTGATTCGATGGGCCCTGGCGCCTATGTGATCCGATTTCTCGGATCGGAACGAGGATCAAGAGCGAGGGCGGTTTGGAGATCTCGGTCGGAGTGTGACGCGCGCTGCCCGGTTTTCAGTTTCGGTAAGCGTCGCCTCGAGATCCCGCTTGCGCCGCGGCTATGGGCTGCAGCGCGTCATTGATGTAGCCGGCCGGCTGCAACCCGGCCAGGACTCGGTTGCCTGCGACTCAGTTGTGTTCAGTTGCCTTCGAACTTCGGGGTCTGCTTGGCGACGAACGCATGATAAGCGCGGTGGAAATCCTGCGTCTGCATGCAGATCGCCTGCGCCTGCGCCTCGGCCTCGATCGCCTCCTCCAGGCCCATATTCCACTCCTGCAGCAGCATCTTCTTGGTCATCGCGTGCGCGAAGGTGGGGCCGTCGGCGAGCGACTGCGCCATCTGCTTCGCGCGCTCGGCGAGCGCCTCGGGTTCGACCAGCGCGTTGTAGAAGCCCCAGCGCTCGGCCTCCTCGCCCGGCATCGCGCGGCCGGTGAAGAGCAGCTCCGAGGCGCGCCCGTGCCCGACGATGGACGACAGCAGCGTGCACGCGCCCATGTCGGCGCCGGCCAGCCCCACCTTCACGAACAGGAACGCCACCTTGCTCTTCGGCGTGCCGTACCGGATGTCCGAGCCGCAGGCGAGCATCGTGCCGGCGCCGGCGCAGATGCCGTCGATCGCGCAGACGATCGGCTGCGGCATGTTGCGCATCGCGCGCACGACGTCGCCCGTCATGCGCGTGAACTCGAGCAGCCCGCCCATGTCCATCTTCGTGAGCGGGCCGATGATCTCGTGCACGTCGCCGCCCGAGCAGAAGTTGCCCCCGGCGCCGGTGAGCACCACGGTCTTGATCTCCGGGACGTAGGCGAGCTTGCGAAACAGGTCCCGCATCTCGGCGTACGACTCGAAGGTCAGCGGGTTCTTGCGCTCGGGGCGGTTCAGCGTGAGGGTGGCCACCTTGCCCTGGACCTCGAAGCGGAAGTGCTCGGGTTGGAGGTCCTTGGCGGAAATCTTGTACATCGCGTGCTCCTGCTGTCTGTGTTCGTGAATCAACCCACCATGCTCAGGCCGCCGCTGACGCTGAGCACCTGGCCGGTAATGTAATCGGAACGCAGGTCAGACCGATCGCTTCCGCTTCGTCGCACCCTTGGCAGCGGATCGCTTCCTGGCCGATCTCGCCGGGCGGGCCGGGCGCGTCGCCGCAACCGCTGCGCCGGAGTCGACGAGCGATTGCCAATGTTTCCGACCCGAGGCAGTCAGCAGGTCGTTCAGGAACGAGTTCAGTCCTTCCTCGATGTAACCGTCCAGCGAAATGACCTTGGCGAAGTGCCAGTGCTTCAGTGCCCAGCCGTGGGCGAAAAACACGAGTCGAAACGTGAGAAGGTCCACGTTCACCGGACGGAAGTACCCGGCCTTGATGCACTCCTCGATCGGATCGGAGACGAGCTTGTTGGTCTCCAGCTCCATTTTCTGGATCGCCTTGCGCAACTCGGGTCGCAGCGACGCGCTCTCCCGGTAGCCCACGACGGTCGCGCCGAGATTGCCGTCGACTGCCTCGCAATAGGCGCGCACCGCGATGCAGAAACGCAGCAGCGGATCGGTAACGCCTTCGAGCCTCGGGGGAATCGCTCGCTGGTATGTCCGGAATATCGACGTGAAGACGAGGAAGAGCACGTCCTCCTTGTCTTTCACGTACGAGTAGATCAGCCCCGAACTGAACCCCGCGGCATCCGCGATGTCCTTGATCGTTGCCCGATGATAGCCGTCGGCCGCGAAGCACCGAACCGCGGCCTCGATGATCTGCTCTCGCCGCCGCTCGATCCGTTCCGGGTTCTCGATGCTGCTCTCGATGATGATGTCCACGTACTTCCTTGCGCGGGAGGCGCAGCCGCGCGTGCGCGGGTGCTCCTTCGATCGCTAAATGATCAGTCATTCGGATCTTCTGTCGCCCGGTGGCCAGTGTCAATTCGACAGTTCCGGGATGTCGAGCGGGTTGACAGCAACAAAGAAAATGAACGATCATTCAATTATAGTTCAGTTGCGAAGGATCCTCATGAAAACCCATCCGAGCACCGGGAACTGGACGCCCGCCGAATGGGCACGGGCCTGGTGGCCCGATCGCATCCTCACCGACTACCTCGACGATTCGGTCGCGCGCCATCCCGACAAGGTTGCGCTGACCGGCGGCAACAGCATGACCGGGTCCATCGTGACGCTGTCGTGGCGGCAGTTGCGGCGACGCGTCGATCGCATGGCGGCGGGTCTCGCGGCTCTCGGTGTCGAGCGGGGCGACGTGGTCGCCTGCCAGTTGCCGAACTGGTGGGAGTTCGTCGCGCTGCATCTGGCCTGCGTGCGCATCGGCGCGTTGACGAATCCGCTGATGCCGATCTTCCGGGAGCGTGAGCTTCGCTACATGCTGGGCTTCGCTCGCGCGCGCGTGCTGGTCGTTCCACGCAGCTTTCGCGGCTTCGACTATCCGTCGATGGTCGACCGGATGCGGGCCGAACTGCCCGAACTACGCCACGTGCTCGTGATCGGCGGAACGGGGCCAGACTCCTTCGAGGAAGTGCTCCTCGCTCGTCGCTGGGAGGACGAGTGCGACACGTCCACACTGTTCGCGAGGAACCGCCCTGATCCGAACGATCCGGTCCAGTTGCTGTACACGTCGGGCACCACCGGCGAGCCGAAGGGCGTGCTGCACACCTCGAACACGCTGCTCAGCATCCTGCAGCAATATGCGAAGCGATTGGGGCTTGGCGACGACGACGTGATTCTGATGGCCTCGCCGATGGGGCATCAGGCCGGCTTCATGTACGGGCTGATGATGTCGCCGATGCTCGGCGCCAGGCTGGTGATGCAGGACATCTGGGTTCCCGAGGAGGCGGCGAGGCTGATCCAGGACGAGGGCGTGACCTACACCAAGGGTTCCACTCCGTTCCTGGCCGACCTGGCCGACTCGCCGTCGGTCGATCGCTACGACGTCGGCACGCTGCGCATCTTCGTGTCGTCGGGTGCGCCGATTCCGCGCGTGCTGGTCGAGCGCGCGAGCCGGCGCCTGGGCGCAGCCATCATCTCGGCGTGGGGGATGAGCGAGACCGGATCGGTGACCACCACGATTCCGGGCGACCCTGATGATCGCATCTTCGGCACCGACGGCGTCGCGCTGCCCGGCATGGAGGTGCGCGTGGTGGACGCTTCCGACGCGCTCCTGCCGAACGGAAGCGAGGGCAGGCTGCAGTGCCGTGGGATCGGCAACTTCATCGGCTACTTCATGCGTCCGGAACTGTCGCGCGCGACCGCCGACGGCTGGTTCGATACCGGCGACCTCGCGGTCATGCTCGACGGCGGCTACATCCGGATCAC
>CALCZN010000109.1:0-4968 GCA_937903095.1 uncultured Burkholderiales bacterium | reverse complement strand
GATGACGGTGAACGGAAAGCCCGTATCCGCCCGAATCGATCGCCGAATGCTGCTCGTCCAGTTCATCCGGGAGCAGTTGCAGCTCACCGGAACGCATGTGGGCTGCGACACCGCGCAGTGCGGCGCGTGCACCGTGCACCTGGACGGACGCGCGATCAAGTCGTGTTCGATCCTCGCGGTGCAGGCCGAAGGCGCGTCGATCACGACGATCGAGGGCCTGGCCAACGGCGAGCTGCACCCGATGCAGAAGGCGTTCAACGACTGCCACGCGCTGCAGTGCGGCTTCTGCACGCCGGGCATGGTGATGTCGGCCGTGCAGCTGCTGAAGGACAACCCGAACCCCACCGAGGCCGAGATCCGCGAGGGGCTCGAAGGCAACCTGTGCCGCTGCACCGGGTACCAGAACATCGTGCGCGCGATCGAGCAGGTCGCGGCCGGCGGCAACTGAATCGGCGGAGGACGAGATGACAGACCTTTCCAACGCACCCGGCTCGCCCATCGGCCAGGCGCTGAAGCGGCGCGAGGACCGCCGCTTCCTCACCGGAACCGGCCAGTACACCGACGACGTCGTGCTGCACGGACAGACCTACGGCGTCTTCGTGCGCTCGCCGCACGCCCACGCGCGCATCGTTTCGATCGACACCGCGCAGGCGAAGGCCGCTGCGGGCGTGGTCGATGTGATCACCGGCGCCGACCTGGCCGAAGCGAAGGTCGGCGGCCTGCCCTGCGGGTGGCTGATCCACTCGAAGGACGGCTCGCCCATGAAGGAGCCGCCGCACCCCGTGCTGGCGCAGGGCAAGGTGCGCTACGTCGGCGACACGGTCGCGCTCGTCGTCGCCGAGACGCTGCTGCAGGCGAAGGACGCCGCCGAACTCGTCGAAGTCGATTACGACGTGCTGCCGGCGGTCGTCGACACGGCCGGCGCCGCCTCGGCGCAGACGCTCGTGCACGACGACGCGCCGAACAACGTCTGCTACGACTGGTCGCACGGCGACCAGGCGGCGGTGGACGCGGCGTTCGCGAAGGCGGCGCACGTCACGCGGCTGGAATTCGTGAACAACCGCCTGATTCCGAACGCGATGGAGCCGCGCGCGGCCAACGCGATGTACACGAAGCACGACGACAGCTACACGCTGTACGTGGCGAACCAGAACCCGCACGTCGAGCGACTGCTGATGTGCGCGTTCGTGCTCGGACTGCCCGAGTCGAAAGTGCGCGTGATCGCTCCCGACGTCGGCGGCGGCTTCGGCTCGAAGATCTTCCTCTATCCGGAGGAGACGGCGCTCGTCTGGGCGAGCAGGCGCGTGGGCCGCCCGATCAAGTGGACGGCCGAACGCAGCGAATCGTTCCTCGCCGATGCGCACGGACGCGACCACGTCACCACCGCCGAGATGGCGCTGGACGCGGACGGGCATTTCCTCGCGCTGCGCGTGAACACCGTCGCCAACCTCGGCGCCTACCTGTCGACCTTCGCGTCCGCAGTGCCGACGATCCTGTACGGCACGCTGCTCGCCGGCCAGTACCGCACTCCGGCGATCCACGTCGAGGTGAAGGGCGTATTCACCAACACCGCGCCGATCGACGCCTATCGCGGCGCCGGGCGCCCGGAGGCGTCCTACGTCATCGAGCGGATGGCCGAGCAGTGCGCGCGCGAGCTGGACATCGATCCGGCCGAAATCCGGCGGCGCAATTTCATCCAGGAGTTTCCGTACGCGACGCCGGTGGGGCTCACCTACGACAGCGGCGGCTACGTGGCCTCGCTCGACCGCGCGCAGCAGCTCGCCGACGTCGCCGCGTTCCCGGCGCGCAAGGAAGAGGCGGCGCGGCGCGGAATGCTGCGCGGACTGGGCTACTCGTGCTACATCGAGGCCTGCGGCATCGCGCCGTCGAGCATCGCCGGCGCGCTGGGCGCGCGCGCCGGGCTGTTCGAGGCCGGAGAAGTGCGCGTGCACCCGACCGGCACCGTGACGGTGTTCACCGGCGCGCACAGCCACGGCCAGGGGCACGAAACCACCTTCGCGCAGGTGGTCGCCGGCAAGCTCGGCCTGCCGGTGGAGAACGTCGAGATCGTGCACGGCGACACCGGGCGCATTCCCTTCGGCATGGGCACCTACGGCAGCCGCTCGCTGGCCGTCGGCGGCACCGCGATCGTGATGGCGGTGGACAAGATCATCGCCAAGGGCAAGAAGATCGCCGCGCACCTGCTCGAGGCATCCGACTCGGACATCGAGTTCGAGAACGGCGAGTTCCGCGTGGCCGGCACCGATCGCAAGCTGCCCTTCGCGCAGGTCTCGCTCGCCGCCTACGTGCCGCACAACTACCCGCACGACAAGCTCGAGCCGGGCCTGAACGAAAACGCGTTCTACGACCCGAGCAACTTCACCTATCCGGCGGGTACGCACATCTGCGAAGTGGAGATCGATCCGCAGACCGGGCAGACGCGAATCGTGCAGTTCGTCGCGGTCGACGATTTCGGCAACATCGTCAACCCGATGATCGTCGAGGGGCAGGTGCACGGCGGCGTCGCGCAAGGGCTGGGCCAGGCGATGCTCGAAGGCTGCCGCTACGACCCCGAGTCGGGCCAGCTGCTCACCGGCTCGATGATGGACTACACGCTGCCGCGCGCCGACGACCTGCCCCGCTTCGTCGTCGACACGACGGTCACGCCGTGCACGCACAATCCGCTGGGCGTGAAGGGCTGCGGCGAGGCCGGTGCGATCGGCTCGCCGTCGGCGTTCATCAATGCGATGACCGATGCGCTGGGCGTACGCGACGTGCCGATGCCGGCAACGGCCGAGCGCGTCTGGCGCCTCGCCAACGGCATCGCCTGAGGAGGAGACGAACATGTACGGATTCGAATACCAGCGTCCTTCCAGCGTTGCCGATGCGGTGCGCGCGACCGGCGCCGATGCGCGCTATCTCGCCGGCGGGCAGAGCCTCGTGCAGTCGATGAAGCTGCGGCTCGCCTCGGCCAGCACGCTCGTCGATCTCGCATCGATCTCCGGGTTGCGCGGCGTCTCGCGCGAAGGCTCCGCGCTGAAGATCGGCGCGATGACCCGGCATTCCGAGGTGGCGCGCTCGCCGGAGGTGCGCGCGGCCATCCCGGCGCTCGCCGAGCTGGCTGCGGGCATCGGCGATCCGATGGTGCGCAACCAGGGAACGATCGGCGGCTCCCTCGCCAACGCCGACCCTGCGGCCGACTATCCGGCCGCAGCGCTCGGCCTGGGCGCGTCGATCGAGACCGACCGGCGCACGATCGCCGCCGACGACTTCTTCGTCGATCTGTTCACCACGGCGCTCGAGCCGGGCGAGCTGATCGTCGCGGTGCGCTTTCCGCTGGTGAAGCGTGCGGCCTACGTGAAGCTGCGCCAGCCGGCATCGCGCTTCGCGCTGGTCGGCGTGTTCGTCAGCCAGGGCGACCAGGGCGTGCGCGTCGCCGTCACCGGCGCCCGCTCGCACGCCTTCCGCGTGCGCGAGATGGAGCAGGCGCTCGAGCGCGATTTCTCGCCAAAGGCGATCGAAGGCGTGAAAGTCGACCCGACGGGCTGCAACAGCGACCTGCACGGTTCGGCCGAGTACCGCGCGGCGATGATCGGCGTGCTCGCCGGGCGCGCGGTCGCGAAAGCCCGCGAGCAATAGGCGACGCGCACGATGCGGCCGGCCGACGTAGACGAAACGTTGAAGCTGCTGGCCGGCGAGGACTACCTCGCCGGCCGTTCGCTCGCCACGGCGGTGTTCCTCGCGTTGCGGCTCGGCCGCCCGCTGCTGCTCGAAGGCGAGGCCGGCGTGGGCAAGACCGAGCTGGCGAAGGTGCTGGCGCGGGCCTTGCAGGCGCCGCTGATCCGGCTGCAGTGCTACGAGGGACTGGACGTCGCGTCGGCCGCCTACGAATGGAACGTCGCGCGCCAGATGCTCGAGATCCGCGTTGCCGAGGCTGGCCACGAGGCGAACCGCGAGCGGCTGCTGCGCAACCTGTACTCGCGCGACATGCTGATCGAGCGCCCGCTGCTGCAGGCGCTCACGCAGCCCGTATCGCCGGTGCTGCTGATCGACGAGCTGGACCGCGCCGACGAGCCTTTCGAGGCGTTCCTGCTCGAGGTGCTCGCCGAATCGCAGTTGTCGATTCCCGAGCTGGGGACGATCCGCGCCGAGCACCCGCCGATCGTCGTCATCACGTCGAACCGCACGCGCGAGATCCACGATGCGCTCAAGCGCCGGTGCCTGTACGCCTGGGTCGACTACCCCGACGCGGCACGCGAACTGGACATCATCCGGCGCAAGGCGGGCAACGCGGGCGAGCGGCTCGCGCAGCAGGTGGTCGGCTTCGTGCAGCGCGCGAGAACGCTCGATCTGTTCAAGGCGCCCGGCGTCGCCGAGACGATCGACTGGGCCAACGCGCTGGTCGCGCTGGACGCGCTGTCGCTCGATCCGCAGTCGGTGTCCGACACGCTCGGCGTGCTGCTGAAATACCAGGACGACATCGCGCGCATCGACTCCGGCGCCGGGGCGGCGATCCTCGAGGAATTGCGCGCGGAGGGAATCCTCGAGCGTCATCCGGTTCGGGCCTAGAGTCTCGTCGAAGAGCCCGCCGATGGCCGGTCGCATCGCCGAGAACATTGCGCATTTCGCCCGCGTGCTGCGCGCCGCGGGGCTTCCCGTCGGCTCCGATCGCGTCCTCGCCGGCATCGCCGCAGTCGAGCTGGTGGGGGTCGAGCGCCGCGACGACGTCCATGCCGCGCTGTCGGCCGTGATGATCGACCGGCACGAGCAGCAGACGGTGTTCGACGCCGCGTTCGCCGCGTTCTGGCGCGATCCGAAACTGCTCGAGCGGCTGATGTACCTGATGCTGCCGCGCGTCGAAGGACGCGCCGGCGCCACGCCGCCGCCGCAGCGCCCCCGCCGCGTCGAGGAGGCGCTGTCGAGATCGGAAGAGCACACGTCTGAACTCCAGTCACGCCAATATCTCGT
>CALCZN010000108.1:0-23933 GCA_937903095.1 uncultured Burkholderiales bacterium | reverse complement strand
GATCCAGAAGTACCAGTTGCGCGAGCTGGCCCGCTCGCTGGCGCCCGCGACGGCCTGAACACACGCAGCGCCCTCTGCGGGCATGTGCCCTCATGCAGACAGGCGCGCCGCCCTCAGGCGGGCATGTAGGCGCCCCCGTTGACCGGCACGATCGCGCCGTTCATGTAGGTGTTCGATGCACCGGCGAGAAAGCGGATCACGTGCGCGATCTCGTCCATGCGCGCCAGGCGTCGCATCGGATTCGCCTGCAGCATCCGATCGCGCTGCCGCGCGTTGAACTCGCCCGACATGCTGCCTTCGATGAGCCCCGGCGCGACTGCATTGCACAGCACCCCGTGGCGCGCACCCTCGAGCGCGTAGGTCTTGGTCAGCGCATGCACGCCCGCCTTCGATGCACCGTAGGCCGGGTGCACGCCGACGCCGCCGACCTGCCCCGAGACCGAACCGACGTTGACGATCCGGCCTCCGCCGGCCCGTGTCAGAGCGGCCAGCGCGGCCGCGCAGCCGTGCCAGGTGCCGGTCAGGTTGACCGCGAGGATGCGCTGCCATTCGGCCTCGCCCGCGTCGGTGACGAGGCAGGCCGTGAAGATCCCCGCGGCATTGACCCAGGCCTCGAGGCGCGTTTGTACCGACGCGCGCTCCGCCAGTTCGAACACCTGCCTCCGGTCGGTTACGTCGACGCGCACCGGCACGATGCGCTCGGCCGGGTCGATCGGCGCAATGTCGGCCGCGAAAACCGTGAACCCGTCCGCGAGAAAGCCCGTGCACAGCGCCCGGCCGAGGTCGCCGGCGGCGCCGACGACGACGACTCCTCGTTCATGCTGATTCATCCCGATTTCCGTGTGCGCGGATGCCGACCTGCAGGATTCATGCGCAGCGTTCCGTGCGGCCTTCCAGCTCGCGCAGGATCACCAGGTGCTGGATGTCGTTGGTGCCTTCGTAGATGCGGCACACGCGCGCATCGCGATACAGGCGCTCGACCGGGAAGTCGCGCAGGTAACCGTAGCCGCCGAGCACCTGGATGGCCTCCGAGCAGACCCATTCCGCGGCCTCCGACGCGACGAGCTTGGCCATGCACGCCTCCATCAGGCAGGGCCGGCCGGCGTCGCGCAGCTGAGCGGCGTGCAGCACGAGCTGGCGTGCGGCTTCGATGCGCGTGGCCATGGCGGCGATGCGAAAGCCCACTGCCTGATGCTCGATGATCGGCTTGCCGAAGGTGATGCGCTCGCGCGCGTAGGCGCTGGCGACCTCGAGCGCGGCGCGCCCGATGCCCACTGCCTGCGCGGCGATTCCGATGCGCCCGCCTTCCAGGTTCGACAGCGCGATGCGGTATCCTGCGCCTTCGTCGCCGAGGCGGAGATCGGCGGGCACGCGCAGATCCTCGAAGACGATCTGGCAGGTGTCGGAAGCACGCTGGCCCATCTTCGACTCGACGCGCGCCACGACGTAGCCCGGCGTGTCGGTGGGCACGATGAAGGCGCTGATGCCGCGCCGTCCGAGCTCGGGCGAGGTCAGCGCGAACACGAGCGCGACGTCGGCGTTGCTGCCTGTCGTGATGAACTGCTTGGTCCCCGAGAGCACGTAGTCTTTTCCGGCGCGTCGCGCACGGGTGGTCAGCGCGCCGGCATCGGAGCCCCCCTGCGGCTCGGTAAGGCAGAACGCCGAGAGCATTTCGCCCCTGGCCATCGGCGCGAGGAAGCGCTCCTTCTGCGCATCGGTGCCGAAGTTGCTGATCGGCATGCAGCCGACCGAGTTGTGCCCGCTCATGATCGTGGCGCAGGCCGCATCGCCTGCAGCGATTTCCTCGAGCGCGACGGCGAGCGACACCGCGTCGGCGCCGACCCCGCCCCAGCGCTCGGGCACCGTCATGCCGAGCAGGCCGAGTTCGCCCATCCTGCGCAAGGCGTCGCGCGGGAACTCGCCGGTTTCGTCCCATCGCGCCGAATGCGGCGCAAGCTGCTCGCGTGCGAAGGTGCGTGCGGTGTCCTGGATCATCGACTGCGATTCGGTAAGGATCATGCTCTCTCGTTCCTGATGTCCGGGCTCTCGGGACGAGCGCGGCGCAGCTTCTTCCACACGCCTGCGGCGGACAGCACCACGCGTCCGACGTGGGTCAGACTGCCGCGAACGAAGACCAGCGAAGCGGTGGTCCGGGTCACCGTCGCTTCGCCCTCGATCCAGTCGCCCGGTTTCACGCTCGACACGAAGTCGCAGTGCAGGCTGACGGTGACCACCGGCGTCTCGAGCCCGACCGTGCGCATGACGGTGAGCCCCAGCACCTGATCGGCCAGCGTCATGAGCATCCCGCCGTGCACCGTCTCGCGAACGTTTCCGTGGCGCGGCTCGGCAAGAAAGCCGAATCGCGCGGGTTCTCCTTCGAGTATGTACAGCGGCCCGACGGCCTCGGCGAAGCGCCCGTCCGCGATTCGACAAGGTGCGAAACCGGCGGGCACCGGGAGCGCGCACGAGGGCCCGCTCATTGCGAAGGCGACCCCGATGCATGCCTGCGCCACCGGTCGGTGGTCAGCACCACCTTGACGCGGCGATCGCGAAGTTCCGCCATCGCCTGCGGAGCCGCGTCCAGCGGATACGTTCCGCCCAGTTCCGTGTGCAGCAGGCCTTTCTCGTAGAGGCCGAACAGCTCGAACTGCGCCCGCCGCATCCACTCCGGATGCCATTCGCGGTAGTCGCTCCAGTGCAGGCCGGTCACCGTGACGTTCCTGGCCGACCTCGCGCGAACCGTGTCGCAATCCGGCAAGTCGATTCCCACCCTGAAGACTTTTCTCTGCGCGGGTGCGCCGATTCCCGGCCCGCTGGTCGAGCAGGCAAGGGCGGCGCTGGGCGCGAAGATCGTCTCCGCCTGGGGCATGACCGAGAACGGCGCGGTGACGACCACGCTGCTCGACGACGAGGACGAGCGCTCGGTGAGCACCGACGGCTGTCCGCTGCCCGGCATGGAAGTGCGCATCGTCGACGCGCAACGGCAGCCGCTTCCCGCTGGTACCGTCGGCGCATTGCTGGTTCGCGGCTGCTCGAACTTCGGCGGGTATCTGAAGCGGCCGCAGTGGAACAGCACCGATGCCGACGGCTGGTTCGATACGGGCGATCTCGCCTTCGTCGATGCGCGCGGCTAGCTCCGGATCAGCGGCCGCAGCAAGGACGTGATCATCCGCGGCGGCGAGAACATCCCCGTGGTCGAGATCGAGGCCCTGCTGTATCGCCATCCGGCCGTCGCCCAGGCGGCGATCGTCGGCTACGCCGACGAGCGGCTCGGAGAGCGGGCGTGCGCATTCGTCGTCACGAAGCCCGGTCAGCACCTGGACTTCGCGTCGATGATCGAGTTCCTGAAGGCGCAGAAGGTGTCGATGCACTACCTCCCCGAGCGGCTCGAGGTTCGCGACGCGTTGCCGGCGACTCCGTCGGGGAAGATCCAGAAATTCAAGCTTCGGGAAATGCTCCAGGCGGGGCGAAGCTGAGCTCGTCGGACGATCGCTTCGGCCCCGGCGCCGGGGCCGAAGCGGTCGCCCAGGATCAACGCGGGCAGGCGCCATCGTCCACCGGGAGCACGGTTTCGCGCACGAGGCTCGCGCCCGGCGAGCACAGGAAGGCGATCGGCCAGGCGATCGCATCCGGATGAGCGAAGCGCGGCGCCGGCATCCCGTCGGGCGCCGGCTCTTCGCTGCCGTGCAGCGTCGACGCAGCGGCGATGGAGCGGACCGCCACGGCGTTGACCAGCACCTGAGGCGTCGCGCTGCGAGACAGGCAGCGGACCATGGCGTGCAGCGAGGCCTCCGCACCGACCAGGACGAGTCTGCCGCGACCACGCTCCTTCATCGCGCCGATCAGCCTGCGCGCGAGAAGAGCCGTCGCGCGCGTAGCGTCGTGCAGGGCGGAATCGAAGTCGTCGTCCGCTCGCCAGCTGCCCGACCTGCGCGCCGGCAGAACGACCGGGTTCAGCACGGCGACATCGACCTTGCCGAGGGATCCACACAGCCGCTCGATGTCGCCGGGAGAGTCGACGTCGCACGCGAGGAAGCGGTGGTCGCGTCCGTCGGCGCGCAGCGCGTCGAGCAGCGCCGGCACCGGGCTTCGATCGGCCAGCACGAGCTGTGCGCCCAGGCTTGCGCACAGTCGCGCGGTCGCCTGCCCGATGTCGTCCGAAGCGCCGGTCACCAGGATCCGCATGCCGCCCAGGTCGTAGGGTCGCGACGCAGGCTCGCGCGAGGGCGACCATTGCCCGCGTCGGCGCGCCGGGTCGAGACCGGGGAACGGCCGCTCCCTGCTCGCTTCGCGCAGGCAGCCGGCAACGGGAACCGGCAGGGCCGGCATCGCGAAGCCTCGCGCCGACACCAGCCGGTCGAACAGCCCGCGCCCCGCGAAAGCCGGGTCGGAGAACGCGTGCTGCAGCGACTCGACGACCGAGACGCAGGCATCCACGCTCGCGAAGCGTTCGCGCCATTCGGCGGCGGTGCGCGTTCCGATCCGCTCGGTGACCTTGCGGATCGTCGAGGCAGGATCGGCGCGGTCGTCGCGGTCGGCTTCGGCCAGGCCGATCCCGTCGCAGAAGATCCGCCAGAACCGATCTTCGATCGGGGCCGCGGCCAGGTATTCGCCGTCGGAGGTGCGATAGATGCCGTAGCGGGGCGAGCCGCCCGTCGTCAGCTCGCTGCCGGGTCGCGGCCAGCGTCCGCCGGCCAGCCCCGCCGACAGGCCCCAGTACGCGAAGGTGAACAGGTTGTCGCACATCGCGACGTCGATGTGGCAGCCGCGGCCGCTGTGCGCCCGCTGCTGCAACGCGAGCAGGATGTTGATGACGGCCGGGTAGGCTCCGGCGCCGATGTCGGCGGCAAGGACCTGCGGCAGTACCGGCGCGCCGTCGCCCGAGCGGGTCAGCCCGAGGATGCCGGTCTCGGCCAGGTAGTTCAGGTCGTGACCTGCCTTCAGCGCTCGTTCGCCGGTCTGGCCGTACCCGGTGATCGAGCAGTAGACGAGGCGGGGGTTGTCTGCTCGAAGCGTTTCGTGATCGAGCCCCAGGCGCGCCATCACGCCCGGCCGGAACTGCTCGATGAGCACGTCTGCCGAACGCGCAAGCTCGCGGATGTGCGCGCGATCGCCTTCGTCCTTCAGGTCCGCGCACAGGCTGGTCTTGCCGCGGTTCAGCAGCGCGAAGTTGCCGCTGGCGCCGCCCCACGCCGGCGGGTACCCGCGCATCTCGTCGCCGGTGCCGGCGCGTTCGATCTTGATGATCTCGGCCCCGGCCTCGGCAAGCAACAGGCTCGCCAACGGCCCGGGGAGGAGGTTGGAGAAGTCGAGGACGCGGATTCCGGCGAGCGGCAACTGCGCCGGCGACTGCATGGCGGTTGCGCTCACACTGCGACGTGCTTCTTCAGGTCCTGCATCGACATCCCTTCCACGTCGCCTTTCTCGACGACCGCGCCCTTGGAGAGCACGTAATAGCGCTGCGCAACCCGGTGCACGAGGCTGAAGTTCTGCTCGATCAGCAGGATGCTGGTGTGCTCGGTGGCAAGCCGGACCAGGGTGGCGGCAAGCTCGTCGACGATCACCGGCGCCAGCCCCTCGCTGGGTTCGTCGAGGATCAGGAGATCGGGATTGGCCATCAACGCGCGGCCGATCGCCAGCATCTGCTGTTGGCCGCCGCTCATCGCCGTACCGGGCGCATTCGCCCGTTCCTTCAGGATCGGGAACAGGTCGCAGACCGTGTCGAAGTTCCATCGCCCCGGTCGTCCCACGGCGGCGCCGAGCGCGAGGTTCTCGCGAACGGTCAACCCGGGAACGATCCGGCGGCCCTGCGGCACCACGGCGATTCCCGATCGGGCGGCGGTGAAGTGCCGGATCGAAGTCTGTTGGCGACCGTGAAACGCGACCTGGCCGGCTCCGACCCGCGCGATGCCGAGGCACACGTTGACGACCGTCGTCTTTCCGACGCCGTTGCGCCCGAGGATGGCCACGCGTTCTCCGCGGCGCACCTCGAGCGACGTCGCGTTGAGGA
Source organism: uncultured Burkholderiales bacterium (assembly GCA_937903095.1). GTDB lineage: Bacteria > Pseudomonadota > Gammaproteobacteria > Burkholderiales > Burkholderiaceae_E > Zeimonas. Next base: position 17,923 of record CALCZN010000108.1, on the reverse strand, counting down.
TCTTCGCCTTGCCGTAGTAGCCGTCGACCGATTGCAGGCTGAGCAGGCTCATTCAACGCTCGATCCGAGATAGGCGCGCACGACCTCGGCGTTCGCGCGGATCTCCTCGCCGGTTCCCTGCGCGAGCACGCGTCCGAGGTTCAGCACCGTGATGCGGTCCGACACCGAGAAGATGACCTCCATGTCGTGCTCGACCAGCAGGACCGTGACTTTCCAGCTGCCGGCCAGCTCCTTGAGCAGGCGTGCGAGCACCAGCGACTCCTGGATCGACAGCCCCGCCGCGGGCTCGTCGAGCAGCAGTACGGAGGGGCGACCGACGAGCGCGAGCGCCAGATCGAGCCGGCGCTGGTCGCCGTAGGAGATGTCGGCCGCACGGTGGCCGGCGAGTTCGGCCAGCCCGAGCACGTCGAGCACTTCGTCGGTGTTGTCGGTCTCGGCAGCGCGCGCCGCCAGCGCCACCTGCTCGCGCACGCCCAGCGCGGGGAATACGTTCGTTTTCTGGAAGGAGCGCGCCAGGCCCGCCCTGCGCCGCACCTGCGCCGGCAGGCGACTGATGTCTCGACCGGCGAGCGTCACGCGGCCCCCGGTCGGGCCTCCGCGGCCGCACAGCGCGTCCATCAGCGTCGACTTGCCCGCGCCGTTCGGCCCGATCAGGCCGCGGATCTCGCCCGGCTCGAGTTGCAGCGAGACCTGATCGAGGGCGGCGAAGCCGCCGTAGCGACGCGACAGCTCGATCCCCTCGAGTGCAAAGCCGGTCACGGCTTCCTCCGCGGCGCGATCGCTGCGACGCGCGCGAGCAGGCCGCTGATTCCCTGGGGAAGCAGGACCGTGACGGCGATCAGCAGCGTGCCGATGATCGCCGGCCAGTGCTCGGTGAGGTCGCCGGCCGCGTCCTTGACGATGAAGAAGATCATCGCTCCGAGCGCAGGGCCCCAGACCGCCTGCGCGCCGCCGACGACCGCCATGATCAGCGCTTCGCCCGACAGGCTCCAGTGCAGGATGCCGGGCGTGACGAAGGCGTTGTACAGCGAGAAGAGCACGCCGGCGAGGCCGGCTGCCGCGGCTGACAGCGCGAACACGAGCGCACGCGGCGCGAGCGTGCGGTAGCCGACGTAGCGCGTACGCTCCTCGTTCTCGCGGATCGCGATGGTCAGCACGCCGAAGCGGCTCCTGGCAACGACCGTCAGCAGCGCGATCACCACGACGAGCGCGCCCCAGCACACGACGAACATGGTCGCCGGCGACTGGAACACCTCGATGCCGACGCCGAAGAGCCGCGACGGCAGGCGCACCGCCATGCCGTCGTCGCCGCCCGCCACGGCGCGCCAGCGCAGCATCAGTTCGTGCAGCGACTGCGCGACCGCCAGCGTCAGCATCGAGAACGACAACGCGGGCAGGCGCACGATGATCAGTCCGGTGAGGAATGCGAACGCCGCGGGCAGCGCGACGGCCGCCAGCACTGCGGCTTCGGCGGGCATCCAGCCGAACCTGCCGTTCAGCGCCATCAGGTACGCCGCCATGCCGAAGAACGCAGCGTGACCGAAGCTTGCCAGGCCGTTCTGGCGGATGAGGAATCCGATCGAGACCGCGAGAATCGCGTAGATCACGGCCTGCGTCATCAGCGTGAGCGCGAGCTGCGAACCGACCAGCAACGGAACCGCGAAGCCCGCTGCGACGAGCACGGCAGCGGCGATCAGGAACGATGGCACCCGCGCGCGAGCGCCGCTGCCGGGCATCCCGGAGGAGCGCGCTACCGCGAGCCCGTTCACTTGCCGTGCCCCGCGATGCCCTGCGGGCGCAAGCCCAGCACCAGGCCCATGATCAGCAGCGGAATCACCGAAGCGACTTCGGGCACATAGGCCAGACCGAGATTGTGGAACTGGCCTATCACCAGCGCGGCGACGAACGCACCCACGAAGCTGGTCAATCCGCCGGTGACGACCACGATGAAGCAGTCGATGATGATGTAGGCGCCCATCGACGGCGAGAGCGCCATCAGCGGACCGGCTATGGTGCCCGACAGGCCCGCGAGCCCGGTGCCGATGGCGACGACGAGCGCGCTCAGCCGATCGGTGTCCACGCCCTGCATGGCCGTTGTCACGGGATCGACGCTCGATGCGCGCACGTACAGGCCGATACGGCTCGAGCGCAGCCAGACAGCCAGCGCAGCGGCGACCGCTACGGCGACGGCGATCACGAACAGCCGGTACACCGGATACTGCGAACCGAAGATCACCACGGATCCGGCCAGCGCGGCAGGCGCGTCGACCGAGATGAAATCCTTGCCCCAGATCGTCCGGACCGCGTCCTCCAGCACGAAGAGCAGTCCGAACGTCACCAGCAGGGTGACGATGGGCTCTTCCCGCGCGAGCGGACGGAACACGAAACGGTCGAGCAGGACGCCCAGGAAGGCCAGCACCACCACCGAAGCCGCCATGCCGGCCCAGAAGCCGAGCCAGGCCGCAGCGGCATACGACACGTAGGCGCCCAGCATGAAGAAGCCGCCGTGCGCGAAGTTCGTGACGCGCCGCAGCCCGAAGATCAGGACCAGGCCGACCGCCAGCACGTAGAGGAAGCTGCCGTAGACGAGGCCGTTGATGATCTGGATCATCGAAGGAAACGCTCCGGTCGGCCGTCACCGGCAGCGGCGAGTGCGACCGGGTCGCTTCGCCGCTGCGGGTGAGGTGCGTACGTAGTGGATCAGAGCTTGCAGCTGCCGTCCGGGCCGGGCGTGGCGTCCTTCGCCGGAACGGTCATTTTGACGACCGGCTGCAGCCGCCCGTTCACCGCCTCGACGGTGCCGAAGTAATTGGGGCCGACGAGCTGGTTGTCTTCCTTGCGCATGACCTGCGTGCCGAGGATCGTCTCGAAGGTGCTCCCCGACATCGCGTTCGCGACGTCCGCCGGCGCGACGCTGCCCGCCTTCTTCACCGCCTGGAAGATCACCTGCATGCCGACGTAGGTCTCGCCCTGGAAATTCGTCGGGACGTCGCCCGGATGCGCCTTCGCGAAGTCGGCGACGAACTTCGTATTGCCGGGGGTGTCGAGCGTCGAGCTGTAGTTGATGATCGTGTGGATGCCCTGCACGACGTCGCCGAGGACCTTGACGGTGCCGTCGGTGGTGAAGCTGACGCCGCCCGTGGTCACCTTGTCGAAGAGCCCGAACTGCCTGGCCTGGCGCGCGAAGGTGATCGCGTCGCGACCCGCCAGCGCGACCCACATGCCCTGCGCGCCGGAGTCGATCACCTTCTGGATGTGTGCCGCGTAGTCGTTGCTGCCGAGCGCCGGGTAGTTCTCCGAGACGACGGTCTTGCCCGAGGCGGCCGCGGCCTTCTTGAAGCTCTCGCCGGAGTTCCTGCCCCACGCGTAGTCGGCAGCGACGATCGCCCACTTGCTCTCGGAGCGCGTGGCCAGCCAGGGCTGGACCGTCGCGCCATCCGAGTAGTCGGGGTGGTTCACCCGGAATACGCGGGGCTGACACTGCTTGCCGGTGATGTCGTCGGCCTTGTTGATCGTCGCGACGAACAGCGCGTTCCAGCGATTGAGCATCGGCGCGATAGCGAGCGCCTCGCTCGACGCGATCGTGCCGGTCAGGATCCGGTAGCCGTCGAGCGCCAGCTTCTCGGCCTGCTGGCGCGCGAGTTCGGGCTTGGCTTCAGTGTCGAGGAAACGAACTTCGACTTTCCTGCCGTCGACGCCGCCCGCGGCATTGGCTTCGTTGGCCGCGAACTCGACGACGCGCTTCACTTCCTCGCCCAGCGGCGCGTAGGTGCCGGTCAACGCCGTCGGCACTCCGATCTTCAGGGGATCCTTTGCCGCCCACGCGCTGGTGGCGATAGCCGTTGATACAGCGACGGCCGACAGGCCGAGCACCACCGCCCTTCGCGACTCCATCGTTGACCTCCCATTAAATGAACGTTCATTCGATCATGGGAGTCCGGACGTGTCAAGCCTTGCAGCATTGCGCTGCGCAACCGGGTCGTTCACGTCCGAGCGAGTCGCCGACGGCTCGGCTAGCTCTTGCGTGCTGTGTCCCGATCACGCCGGCGTGAATCATCTTCAAGCGTGAAGAAAACTCCTACCAAAGGGTGATTGTTTCGCCTCTCGACGAGTCACATAGTTGGCCCTACAAACTGTGTGAGCGCGAAGCGGCGTGGCATCTGCAGCGTCGCAGCTCCGCCCCTGGAGACTACGTGCATGATCCTGTACGACTTCGATTACGAGCGTGCGGCGAGCTTCGAAGACGCAAGTGAGAAGTTGAGGGGACTCGGCGCGGGAGCGCGCGTGGCGGCCGGCGGAACGGATCTTCTGCCGAACATGCGAACCGAGATCGTGCGTCCCGCGACGCCGATCAGCCTGGCAGCACTGTCTCCCGAACCGCCTTCGCTCCTCCCCGATGGAAGCATCCGAATCGATGCGTTGACGCGGCTGGCCGCGCTCGAGAATTTCGCCCTCGTCCGTACAGCGTTGCCCATGCTGGCGAAGGCGGCAGCCTCGGTGGCGGGAAACCAGATCCGACAAATGGGGACGCTCGGCGGGAACCTGTGTCAGGAGACTCGCTGCCTTTATCTCAATCAGAAGCACGACTACCAGTTCAAGGCGCCCTGCTACAAGCGCGGCGGAGACCTGTGCTACCCGTTCCCGACGAATGCGAGAGGGACGTGCTGGTCCGTGCACATGTCCGATACCGCTCCGGCGTTGATTTCGCTCGACGCACAAGTGGAGGTTCACGGCGAAGCGGGAATACGTCGGATGAACGTCGAATCACTCTATACCGGCGACGGCATGTCTCCGATCCAACTGGCGCACGACGAACTGTTGACCGCAGTCGTAATTCCGCGAGCACCGGCGCGTTCTGGCTGGGGGTACTGCAAGTCGGCGCGGCGAGGCGGGCTCGAGTTTGGCATAGCAGTCATCGCCGTATCGCTCAGGCTCGATGAAACGTCCGGGGTGTGCCGTTCGGCGCGAATCGTTATCGGCGCCGTTCGCGAGCGACCGGTGCGGCTCGTTGCTGCGGAAGAGGCACTTACCGGACGCGCTCCCGACGAGGCGACTCTTGCTGAAGTCGCCACCGCTGCAGCGAAAGAGCTCAATCCTCTTCCGCATCACGGGTTCACGAAGAGTTACATACGCGACGACGTGCGCATCAAGCTGCGCCGCACGCTCGAGTCCGCGGCGCACAAGGCGCGCGGCCGTTAGCACTCCAGGAGGAATCGAGCAAATGCTGAAGCGGGCGGAAAGGCGCAAATCGGCGCCGCGGCGAATCGTCGAACTCTGCGTAAACGGCGTGTGGCGCTACGTAACCGTGGAGCCGCGTAACGCTCTGGTCGACGTGATCAGGGAGGTCATCGGGCTCACAGGCACGAAGGATGGTTGCGAGCAGGGAACCTGTGGCGCGTGCACCGTCCTGATCGACGGGCGCCCCATGCTGTCCTGTCTCACGCTGGCGGTGGACTGCGATGGAAAAGATATCCGTACGGTTGAAGGACTCGCCGAAGGCGGGAAGATCAGCGCGATTCAACAAGCATTTCTCGATCAGGGCGCGATCCAGTGCGGCTTCTGCACTCCTGGAATGCTGATGTCGATCACTTCGCTGTTGGAAGAGAACCCGAAGCCGACCGTGCCCGAGATCAAGAAAGCGCTCGAGGGAAACCTTTGCCGCTGCACCGGGTACAACGCGATCGTCGAGGCAGTGCTGCAGGCCTCGGATCAGGGTGTGCTCCCGGTAACCCGGTAACCGTTGCGTTGCTCGGAGATATTCCATGAGCCAGTTGTCGTATGTGGGAAAGAGTTGCGCCCGCAAGGACGGTCCCGACAAGGTTACGGGGCGGGCGGTCTACACGCAGGACGTCAAACTGCCCGGGATGTTGACGGGCCGCATTCTGCGCAGCCCTCATCCGCACGCAAGAATCGTGCGCATCGATACATCGAAAGCCATGGCGCTGCCGGGTGTCAAAGCGGTCATGACTGTGGAGGACACGAAGGGCATCAAGCACGGTTTCGTCGAGACGCCACGTTATCCGCCCGACCAGGAGGTGCTTGCGCGTGAAAAGGTGCGCCACGTTGGCGAAGAAATCGCTGCTGTAGCGGCGATCGACCCGTTCACTGCACAAAAGGCTATCGATCTCATCGAAGTCGAATACGAACTGCTTCCCGCCGTGTTCGACCCCTTTGAAGCCATGAAACCGGACGCTCCGGAGGTTCATCCAACCCATCCGAAGGTGAAAGGCGAGACGCCCTTCTCCAATATCGGCGGCCGAACGGCCACCGGGTGGGGGAACGTGGAGGAAGGGTTTCGTGAAGCGGACTACGTTCGTGAGGACCGGTTTGAGAGCCATTTGCGCACGCACGGCTACCTGGAGCCGCAAGCGACGCTCGCGCATTGGGAGGACGACAAGCTGAACGTGTGGACGTCCTCGATGGGGACGTTCGTAAAGAGGTCGAAACTCGCGAAGGTTCTCGATTTGCCGTTCTCTGCCGTGCGGGTTCACAAGACGTATGTCGGCGGTACGTTCGGCGGGAAGATCGATCTCTACTCGCACGAATACTGTGCTGCCCGTCTGTCAATGATCACCGGTTGCCCGGTCCGCATCGTTGCGACTCGCGAGGAGATCTTTTCTGCGTATCGACACGGTCAACCGCTGGTCATGGAGATCAAGACGGGTGTCCGAAGGGATGGAACGATCGTGGCGCAGCAGGTGCGCGCGATCAACAACGCGGGCGCGTACCGGGGAAGTGGCGTCGTCGTCATCTTCCTCGCGTGGGGCTTCACGATGCTTCCCTATCGCATCCCCAACCTTGCGTATGAGGGGCTTTCCGTCCACACCAACAATCCGGTACGTGCGCCGCAACGCGGCCATGGCTGTCCACAGATCCGGTTCGCGATCGAATCACAGCTCGACCGGATCGCTCAGGATCTGGGCATCGATCCGGTGACGATAAGACTGCGAAACGCTCGTCGGCCGTGGGAGGAGTTGCCGAACGGCGACAACGTTCACGAAGCCGGTCTGATCGATTGCATCAAGGTTGCGGCGGAGAAGTCGGATTTCCTCGCAAAGTACGGGCAGGGACGCAAGAACGAAGGGACGATTCGTCGTGGGATCGGAATGGGCGTCAGCTCCTATTTCGGCGGCTCGCTTATCTACCCGAACGGATCGGGTGTGATCGTGAAGATGGCCGATGACGGATCCGCGACTGTCCTGACTGGTGCGATCGATGTCGGGCAGGGCGCAGAGACCGTGATCTCGCAGATCGTCGCGGAGGAGTTGTACCTTCCCATCGAGGACGTGAAGATCATCTCTTCGGATACCGATACCACCCCTCAGGATATCGGCGCATGGATCAGCGGGATGACCTACGTCACCGGCAATGCCGCGAGGCAGGCGGCCGGAAACGCCCGCGACAAGATGTTGCGGCTGGTCGCGGAGCGATTCGAGTGCTCCGTTGAGGACCTGGAGATCGGCGGCAAGTGCGTGCAGCGGCGTGGACAGCCGGAACAACGCATGACGTACCGCGAGATCATCGCCTTCAGCGTCGCAACCCGGCGCGGTGACACGATCATCGGCGAAGGCTACTGGCGGACGATGCGCGACGAGCCTGCCCACCCGAGTCTTGCCACGACCAAGGGGCGCTGGAGCGAGAACTACGCGTTCAGCTGCCAGGTGGCTGAGGTCGAAGTCGACTGCGAGACGGGCGAGGCGCGGGTAACCCGCGCCCTGACGGTCCATGACTGCGGTTTCCCGGTCAACCCCGCGCTCGTCAGCGGCCAGGTCGACGGGCAAGTGTCGATGGCGTTGGGCCACGCTTTCCTTGAAGAGGTGATGACCAAGGGCGGATACACGCTGAACCCGACGTGGCTCGACTATCGGATGCCGACCATTCACGAGATGACCGAGTCGGACGACGCCGAGGTCATCACCGAGCAGTACACGGTCGGCAAGCCCTATCGTGTGAAGGAGGTCGGTGAGGGGCTTGTCTCCGGAATCCTGGCTGCGATTGCCAATGCGATCTATGACGCTACAGGCGTCCGGATGTACTCGACTCCGTTCTCGCCCGAGAAGATCCTGAAAGGACTTCAGCAACTCAGGCGTGAGTCCCGGCAGAAGACGGATGAGCCGGTCGAGCAAATAGCGGAGTTGAGCAAGTAGGCCGGCGCGTCTTGCCATGAACGAGTCGTCGCTCATCACGCCGATCATCGCGATTCGCAGTGCCGGTGAAATGGCGACGGGAATTGCGTGGCGGCTGTACATGGCCAACATGCGCCGGATCTGCCTGATCGATCTCGACGCGCCGTTATGCGTCCGGCGTACGGTTTCCTTCTGCCCGGCGCTCGAGACCGGATCCGTTTCGGTCGAAGGGATCAAGGCGACAGCCGTGCGCAAATCCGCTGAGATTCGAGCGGCGTGGCGCGTCGGCGAAGTCCCCGTGATTCGCACGGACGACTGGAAAGCCATCGACGACATCACACCGGACGTCGTGATCGATGCGGTTCTCGCCAAGAGGAATGTGGGCACGAGTATCGACGATGCTCGTTTGGTCGTCGGCCTTGGGCCGGGGTTCACGGCCGGAGTCGATTGCCACTACGTGATCGAGACCAACCGCGGCCATCGGCTCGGTCGCGTCGTCGAACAGGGATGCGCCGAGGCGAACACCGGAACCCCGGGCGATATCGCGGGCTACACGGAAGAACGTGTCCTTCGCGCAGACCGCGAGGGGAAATTCACCAGTTCACACTCGATTGGCGATCTCGTAGCCGAGGGGGAAATGGTCGGCACGGTAGCTGGCCACCCGGTCCGCGCCCGCGTCGGCGGCGTCCTCCGAGGATTGATCCAATCCGGCGTCGTCGCGAGCGCCGGACTCAAGCTGGGCGATGTGGATCCACGTTGGCAGCAAGACAACTGCTTCGTCATTTCCGACAAGGCCAGGGCCTTGGGCGGTGCGGTACTAGAGGCGATCCTGCGCCGCTTCAATCGACCGTTGCTCACATGAGCATACTGATCAGCAGCCTGGATCTCGGCTCTGCACGCGTCGTCTCGCTTTGCGGCGCCGGCGGAAAGAGCACCTTGATCTTTGCGCTTGCCGAGGAGTTGGTGAAGCTTGGCGAGCGTGTGCTCGTCTCCACGACAACCAGGATGTCCTGGGAGCAGGTAGGTCGCTGGCGCAGCGTCAGAGGTGCCGACCTGCAAGCGATCTCCACGATGGCAGATGACCCGGGACCGCCGGTGATCGCCTACAGGGACATCGACGAGGCACGGGGCAAAGCGATCGGCTACAGCGCGCAGGAGATCGATCTCCTTGCGCAGACAAGCCGCTTTACCCGAATTCTGGTCGAAGCCGATGGTTCGGCACGTCGGCCGCTAAAGGCGCCCGGCGATCATGAGCCGGTTTTTCCGGCCACCACCGAGGTTGTAGTGATGGTGGCTGGCGCGAGTGGTTTGAACCTGCGGTTGGACGAAGCAACGGTGTTTCGTGCCGAGTTCTGGTCGCAACGCACGGGAATTCCGATCGGCGGAACGGTAACTCCAGATTCGCTCGCGGAAATGGTGGTTCACCGTGATGGCTTCGCCCGAAAGGCTCCCGAGCATGCAAGGCGGATCCTCTTTATCAACCAGTGCGATGACGCGGATCGGCTCGCCGCCGCGATGCCTGCTCTCGAGTCTCTGAGCGGGCGTCGCGACCGGCGACCGCACACGGTCGTGCTCGGCTGTCTGGAACCGGGTGTACGCATCGCGCGATGCGCACGCTTCCGGTGAAACGAGGCAAGGAAGAGGAGGGGACGCCGATGCCCACCGGCTCGATCGACACAGTCAGTCAGATCAACGCTGCCGACCTGATTCTTGGCGGTGCGCTGGCGGCGGGCAGGCAAGGAGATGCCGCGCTCCTGTACCGAGGTTCCGCGGTGTCCTTCGGGGAGCTCGAATCACTGGCGAACCGGGTGTCCAATGCCTTGCGTCCATACCTGGAGACCGGCGACCGCGTCTTGATGCTGCTGAAGGACAGTCCCCTCTTTGTCGCTTCGTTCATCGGGATCATGCGACTGGGCTGCGTTGCCGTCCCGCTGAACACTCGACTGGCTGCGCGTGATGTCGCCTTCGTGATCGAGGACAGCAGCGCGGCAGCCATCGTGCTCGATGAGGAGTTCGTGCCCGTCTTCCGGGCAGCTACGGCAGGGCGATCGATGGTTCCCCCGCTGGTGGCGGTGTACGGCGAAGCAGGGTCAGGTGCTGTCTCGTATGTCGACCTCGTGAGTTCCGCGTCCGAATGGGCTCGAAGCCGCCCGATGTCGGCGGACGATATGGCGTTCTGGCTCTATTCGTCTGGCACCACAGGGGCACCCAAGGCGGCAATTCACTGCCACGGTGACGTGCTCGTCGGCGACGGGTACATGCGCGCTCTCGGATTGGGTCCGGGGGAGCGCGTCTTCGCGTCTTCGAAGCTTTTCTTCGCCTTTGCGTTGGGGCACACGATCCTGGGCGGGTTGCGAGCCGGGGCGACAGTCGTTCTCTACGATGCATGGCCCGATGCAGGCGCAATCGCGGACGTCGTCGAGAAGTATCGACCTACCGTCATGCTGAGCGTGCCGACACTCTTTCGGAACCTGCTGCGCGAGGGGGATTGCGATAGACCCGGCTTCCGGTCGGTTCGCACCTATCTGTCGGCGGGAGAAGCGCTTCCGGCGAATCTGTACGAGCGATGGCGGGATACGACCGGAGTACCGATCATCGAGGGCATCGGCGCCACCGAGACGATCTTCATGTTCATCTCCGGAACGCCGCTGGAACACCAGCCCGGCGCGACCGGGAAACCCGTGTCCTACGCCGAGGTGAAGCTTCTCGACTCGCAGGATCAGCCGGTGACTGCAGCAAACGCGGCCGGCACGGCGTGGGTGAGGATGCCGTCGCTGTGCCGAGGGTACTGGCGCCAACCTGAGAGAACTGCTGCGGCATTCCGCGACGGTTGGTTCAGAACCGGCGATACGTTCAGCGTGGATACCGACGGGTGGTGGCACTACCACGGGAGAAGTGATGACCTGTTGAAGATCTCCGGGCAATGGGTGAGCCCCGGGGAGGTCGAGGAGTGCGCGGTGCAAGTGCCCGGAATTCTGGAAGCGGCAGCCGTCGGAGTCGAGAACGGTGACGGACTGGTACGGATTGCGCTGTATCTGGTCCCGGACGGAAGCACTGCTGTTGGAGAAACGCAGAGCGAGCTCGAGGTGCGGGTCCGGCGTCGGCTTCAGTCGACGCTTTCGATCTACAAGTGTCCGAGGGCCATCCGATTCATCGATGCGTTGCCTCGCACAGCTACCGGAAAGGTGCAGCGCTACGTGTTGCGCCAGTTGGCGGAGCGAGAGAAAGCAGAGACTACAAGAGGGGTGACGTCATGAGCTTCAGGAAGACGAGTTACGCACGAATTGCCGTTGCGGCGTTGACAATCGCCACGTCCGCATTCGCATATGCCCAGAAGCCGTTGAGGATAGGGGTTGTCGCCGAGATGACGGGCGCCCAAGCCGAGTACGGCCTACAGATGACCAACGGCATCAAGCAGTATCTCAGCGAGCACGGAGACGTCGTCGCAGGCCGCAAGATCGAGTTGGTTGTGAAGGACGTGGGGGGCCCGAATCCCGAGGTCGCAAAACGGCTGGCGCGCGAGTTGATCACGCGCGAGAACGTCGAGTTTCTGGCGGGATTCGGTTTCAGTCCCAACGCATTGGCCGTCGCTCCCATTGCCACCGAGGCCAAGGTGCCGATGGTCGTGATGAACGCTGCGACATCGAGTATCCCGCTCAAGTCACCGTACATCATTCGAACGTCGTTCACGCTCGCGCAGGGCGCGATGGGTATCGCGACGTGGGCCGCGCAGAATGGCATCAGACGCGTCTTCATGCTGTATGCCGACTACGCGCCTGGCAATGACGCGAAGAACCAGTTTCGCAAGACCTTCACCTCCGCCGGCGGGGAGGTCGTAGGCGAAATCGGGGTACCGCTGAAGAACCCCGAGTTCGGTCCCTATATGGAACGTGTAAAGGACGCGAAACCGGATGCCGTCTTCATGTGGTTCCCGTCTGGGGAGCTAGCGACAGCATTGGTGAGGGCGTACCGAGAGCGTGGCCTCGAGCAGGCGGGAATCAAGCCTCTTGGTACCGGCGACGCGGTCGACGACATGTTTGTCAACGCAATGGGCGACGCCGCGGTGGGATTGATCACGGCCTCGCACTACTCGATTGCGCACGATTCGCCCCAAAACAAGGCCTTTGTCGCGGGGTATCAACGACTCTACGGGAAGAGCATTCGACCGAATTTCATGGCGGTCGGCGGGTACGACGGAATGGCCGTTATTCACCAGGCGGTGAAGAAACTCGACGGGCGAATCGATGGTGCGCAGGCGATCGAGGTCATGAAGGGCCTGAAGTTCGAGAGCCCTCGCGGCCCGATTTCTTTCGAAGCGGACGTCCGTGACATCGTCCAGAACATCTATATCCGCAAGGTAGAGCGCCGCGACGGCGAGCTTTACAGCATCGAGTTCGCGACACTGCCCGCTGTGAAGGATCCGGGCAAGGACATCGCTCAATAGGTGCGCTTTGCAGGAGGAGCAGCGATGGCGACAGTGCTGTTCGATGGACTGGCGTACGGGATGCTGCTGTTCCTGATCGGCGTCGGCTTGTCCGTCACGATGGGCATGATGAACTTCGTGAACCTGGCCCATGGCGTCTTCGCCATGCTGGGCGGCTATGTCGCAAGCATCGCAATGAGCACCGCGACGTTGAGTTTTCCGGTCGCCCTGCTGCTCGGCTTCGCTTCTGCAGCAGTGGCAGGAGCGTTCCTCGAGTACACGCTTTTTCGGAGGCTATATGGTGCGCACCCGCTCGATCAGGTGCTGTTGTCGATCGGCATCGTCTTCGTAGCAATCGCCACCGCAACGTATCTGTTCGGCCCGACCATGCAGGCGTTTACTGCGCCGTCCTATCTGCAGGGAAACGTCAATGCTGCAGGCTTGTCCGTGGGGCGTTATCGCGTGTTCCTGATCGTCTGCGGCGTGCTGGTGATCTCGGGACTCGTACTGGCATTGAACAGGACCCGACTCGGGGCAAGGGTGCGCGCGGCGGTTGATAACCGACGTGTGGCGCAATGCACGGGGATTCACGTTCGACGATTGTTCTTTCTCACGTTTTCCTTCGGATGCGGGCTCGCGGGATTGGGAGGCGCCCTGAGCCTCGGGATGTTGGGTCTCGATCCGTTCTTTCCGTTGAAGTACATGGTCGAGTTCCTCATCGTCGTCGGCGTGGGAGGCGCCGGCACGATCGTCGGCCCATTCATCGCTGCGCTGCTCATCGGAATGGTCGACGTCGCTGGGAAGTACTTCATACCGCAAGCCGGCGCATTTCTCGTTTACCTGGTAATGATCGTCGGGCTGTTGTTGCGCCCGAACGGACTCGTTGCACGCCGGGGGTTGTTGCCGTGACGTCGATCCAGGTGTCCCGCAAGGCAGTCGTGGCTTTGGAAGTCGTGTTCTGGCTCGTACTCGGCAGTTGCTACTTCTTCTTCCCCGACAGGCTTTCCCTGTTGAGCCAGATCCTCATCGTCGGTTTGTTTGCCGTTTCGCTCGACATCGCTCTTGGGTACGCGGGCATCCTGACTGTCGGGCATGCGGCGTTCTTCGGTGCGGGCGCCTATTCCGCTGGACTGCTCGCCAGATATGGTTGGGGCGAGCCGTTGTCGGGATTGCTCTTTGCTTTCCTCATCTGCGTTGCACTCGGTTGGCTGTTGAGCTTCCTGATCGTGCGCGGGGCCGATCTCACCAGACTGATGATCACGATCGGCGTCACCGTGCTACTGGCCGAGGCTGCGAGCCAATTATCGAGCATCACGGGTGGCACCGACGGATTGCAGGGCGTTGAAGTATGGCCGTTGCTCGGCGTCTTTCGCTTCGATCTGTTCGGCCGCACCGCGTTCGTCTATAGCGCCTGCGTCGTTCTGGCTGTGTTTGTGGTCGTGCGGCGCATTCTCGAATCGCCATTCGGTCTTGCACTGCAAGGCATCCACGATAGTCCGAGGCGGATGCAGTCCATTGGATCGCCAGTCTCTTCCCGTTTGCGGGGCGCCTACACGATTTCTGCCGGCGTCGCCGGCATCGCGGGAGGGTTGCTCGCGCAGACCTCGCAGTTCGTCGGGATCGGGACGCTGAGTTTCGAGCGCTCGGCCGAAGTGCTGATCGTGCTCGTGCTCGGTGGTACCGGGCGCTTGTATGGAGGGCTTGTCGGTGCGCTCGTCTATATGAGCATTCACGAGTGGTTTTCTGACATCGATCCCCAGTACTGGATGTTCTGGCTCGGCATGTTTCTCATCACGGTCGTGCTGATCGGACGTGGCGGGGTCATGGGCTGGCTTTCCCGGTTCGTACGGGTGGCTCGGCCGTGAGTTGTCACGCTGTCGACTTGAATGGCTCGTCGGCGTTGCGAGCCGACGGCGTGAGCGTGCGGTACGGGTCATTTTTTCCGGTCAGCGGCGTCACGCTGCATCTGGAGCCTGGCGCGAGGCAGGCGCTCGTCGGCCCCAACGGTGCCGGGAAGACGACACTGATCAATCTGCTGACCGGCGTACTGCGTCCCTACTCGGGAACGATTCACATCGGCGAACGTGATGTCACGTCGTGGCCCACCGACCGTCGAGCGCGCTTCGGCCTCGCACGGACCTTCCAGATCAACACTTTGTTTCCTAACCTCACCGTGCTTCGCTCGACGATGCTCGCTCTCGCGGAGCGCAACGGTGGAGGCAGGGTCTGGTGGCGCTCGCTAGAGCGCTGCTCTGACCTGCGAGACGAGTCTTACGCTTTGCTGGCCGATCTGCACCTGGATGAGGTTTCGGATACTGCCGTGCACGAGCTCTCCTACGGCAGGCAGCGCTTGATGGAGATAGCGCTTGCGCTGGCGGCCCGCCCGCGCATCCTTCTTCTCGATGAACCCGCGGCGGGCGTTCCCGAAGGAGAGCGGGAGGAGTTGTTTGAGGTTATCGATGCCCTGCCGCGGCACATCAGCGTGCTGTTTATCGAGCACGACATGGATTTGGTGTTTCGTTTCGCGCGTCGGATTTCCGTTCTTGTCGGGGGGGCGCTCTTGACTGAAGGTACCCCCGAGGAGATCGCCAGGGACCAACGAGTGCGAGAGGTCTATCTGGGAGACGCAGATGTCTGAACTGCTCGAGATCGAAGGCTTGCGAGCGGGCTACGGCGACGCGGTTGTTCTCGACAACCTGTCGCTCAGCGTTGCGGGCGGACAGAGCCTTGCCATGCTGGGACGAAACGGCGTCGGAAAGACGACTCTGCTCGAAACGATCATGGGAAATACGCGCGTCATGCGCGGTTCCATCGTATTCGATGGAGTGCGCATTACCCACATGCCGCCGTACGGCCGGGTCATGCGCGGGCTCGGGTGGGTTCCGCAGGAGCGCGAAGTCTTTCCGTCGTTGACGGTCGATGAAAACCTGACCGTAGCGGCGAGGCCGGGGCCTTGGACCGTACGCCGCGTCTACGCCTTGTTTCCACGACTGCAGGAGCGCGCGCGCAACTACGGCAATCAGCTCTCGGGCGGTGAGCAGCAGATGCTGGCAATCGGTCGGGCGCTGATGACGAATCCGAAACTGCTCCTGCTCGACGAGCCGATGGAAGGCTTGGCGCCAATCATCGTGGCGGAACTGGCCGCTGCCATTGAGGCGATGAGCAGGCAGGAGGGTTTGCCTTATATCATCGTCGAACAGCGTCCGGTAATTGCGCTTTCCATGAGCCACACCGCAGTCGTTCTCGAGCGTGGAGCGGTCGCCTACCGTGGCGCGAGCGCCGATCTCGCCTCCGACAAGGAACTTCTCGTTCAGTTGCTCGGGGTCAGCGCTCACAGGCCACGTTCCTCGGTGGAACGTGGCCGCAAAGAGCGGCTGGCCTCGATGGCGGAACAGACCGACGAGGGACCTGGGGGCGAGCTGCAGCTGGGCGACCGTTGGACTGTCGGCGTCGTTGGGTGACGCCTCGTTTGTCGTCACCTTTCCCGCCGTGGCAGCGTTGCCGATCGGTGCTATAGCATCGCTCTCATCAACAGACGGAAAGCACCGATGAGTGAATGGCAAGAGCTGGACGACGCCAAGGGCGGGATTCGTGGCAGGGACCCTGAGTTCGGGCCGCTGCCGCAGTTGCTCGGCTATCAGATCCGGCAGGCACAAACTGCGTTGTTCAAGGACTTCTCGAACATTACGAGCAGCCTCAAGGTTACGCCTGGCGAATTCAGTCTACTGACGCTTATAGAAACGAATCCCGGCGTAAGCCAGACATCGCTTACCTCGCTCTACAAGGTCGACAAGTCGACGCTGTCGCTAAGCCTTGGCAGCCTGGCGAAACGGGGGCTGGTACGGCGAGTGCGGGGACCGCTGGACAACCGCTATTACGCGCTGTGGCTAAGCGAAGCCGGGCGAAGGGTGCTGCGCAAGGTGAGGGCGCGAGTCGACGCCCAGGAACGAATGATGGACGCAGTGCTTCGGCCCGGGGAGCGCGCGCATCTTCTCGACATGCTCTCCCGGATTGCCGGTGCTTTCGATATGGCATCCCCGCGTCTCGCGCCTGCGGAGACAGGGCTTGACGAAGCGCTCAAGGCATATTAGTTTGATAACCAAACCGATCGTTGGCGCGCAGCAAAGTCGAAATCGGAGACGCCCATGTACGACAAACGCTTCGTGACCGAGGTGAGCCGCCTGCAGCACGCGGAAACTCCGTATTGCACAGTCACGATCGTCGATGCGCGAGGCAGTATCCCGCAGGAGGTCGGTGCCAGCGCAGTCTTCGGACGCGAAGGCCTCCTGTTTGGCACCATTGGAGGTGGACGTGTCGAGTTGCGCTGCGCGGAACAGGTTCGCGAGATGCTGGCGCGAGAAGTCGGCTCGCGAACTCGCTTCGAGCGGCTGAATCTTCACCGTGACGTCGGAATGACCTGTGCCGGTGAAGTCGCTCTCTATTACGAAATGCACCGTCCACAGGATCGCTGGAACATCGTTGTCTTCGGCGCGGGTCACGTATCGCAAAAGCTTTGCCGTTTCCTGGTCGAACTCGACTGCAGCACTGTGTGCGTTGACACACGGATCGAATGGCTTGCACAGCTTCCCAAGAGCGACAGGCTCGAGATCCGTCACGTGCCTTCGTTTGTCGAAGGTGTAGATTCGGTACGACACGGCGCGGCGGTCGTCGTGATGACGATGGGGCAGGCAACAGACGCTCCGATTCTCGAGGCGCTCGCTCAATGCGAAGCATCGATTCCTTTCCTGGGAGTCATCGGAAGTGCTTCCAAGGCGAGCATCATGCGCCGACATCTCCTGCGCAGCGGGGTGCCGCCTGCATTTGTCGATGCCATCTCCTGCCCGATTGGAGAAAAGCTGGGAGACAACACGCCCGCTGAGATTGCCACCGCCGTCCTCTCGGAACTGGTCAAGGCGCGGCGCGCATCTTCCAGTTCCGCCTCACGCATCAAGTTCCCAGGTAAGTCACTGTCGGTGCAGCGAATGAGCAGTGAGGAAGTGAACGTGGTTTGATCTGCGGATGCGCATCGCATCAGCGCAGGTGCTTCATTGCGACGAGCACCGGAATGAGAGGAGCAGGGCGATGGCATCGAGCGAGAAAGAGGTTCTCGATTCTTCATCTCCTGCGCTGGATTCGTTGCTTCCCGCTGTCATTCACTTGACAGGTGCCCAGGGCGGTCTTGTGCGGAGACGCGTAGGAGCTTCGGGCGAATCTCGATTGATGGCCGCTTGGGGCGTCCCGAATGACGTCTTGACTTTCGAATCCTCCATTGCCCGGCCATGCGGCATCTGTGGCGAGGCCTTTCGACGCAAGTGCGCCGGCATCGTGGAGTCAGCGTCGCTTCCGAGTCAGAATAGCGCAGCGAAACCCGGCG
>CALCZN010000107.1:0-2032 GCA_937903095.1 uncultured Burkholderiales bacterium | reverse complement strand
GGGGTCTTCCAGCTCGCGCTGGACTACCTCCAGACGCGTCTTCTTCGCGTCGTAGTCAAAGATACCTCCGAAGCTCGCCCACGCGCGTGCGCAGGTCGTCGATCAGGGATTCGAGTTGGTTCTGGCGCTCGGCTTCCATGGAATGCGACGCATGGCGGGGAACCGGACATTATAGAGGCTGCGGCCGTGCTGCCGCCTGCGCGTCGCCATCGAGCGACTCGAGCGGCTCGACCGCCTCGATCACCAGCTGCGCCGTGGCGACGCCGCGATAGTCGTCGCGCACGAGGCGATAGGCGACGCGCGAACGCGCGGCCAGCGGTTCGGTGCGGCCGAAGGCGATCGCTTCGAGCCGGCGCCCGCAACGCGTGCGCAGCTCGACGCGCAGGTGACGTTCGGCGACCACGGCCTGCCGCGCGACGACGAACTCGTCGTGGAAGAGCGGCGGCGGGAAAGCCTGGCCCCACACCTCGGCATCCAGGCAGGAAACGAGCGCGAGGTCGATGTCGGACGGATCGAGCGGACCGTCGGTGAACAGCGATTGCGCGAAGCACGCCGGGTCGGCGAAGGCCTGCACGGCGCGCTCGAACAGCTCCGTGAAGTCGTCGACGTGGCGGGCGGCGATCGTCAGGCCCGCGGCCATCGCGTGCCCGCCGAAGCGCAGCAGCAGGCCGGGCGCCTTCTTGTCGATCCAGTCGAGCGCGTCGCGCAGGTGCACGCCGGGGATCGAGCGGCCCGAGCCGCGCAGCAACGCGGCGTCGTTTGCCGATGGAGCAAGCGCGACCACCGGGCGATGAACGCGATCCTTGATGCGCGAGGCGACCAGGCCGACGAGTCCTTCGTGCCACTGGGCACGGTACAGCACGAACGCGTACCGCGTTGGCACGAACGCGTACCGCGTTGGCACGAACGCGTTGGGGGGCGCGGGCAGCGCATCGAGGAGATCGAGCGCAGCCAGCGCCTCTTCACGCATCGTCCGCTCGATTCCGCGGCGTTCGCGGTTCATCGCATCGAGCGCGACCGCCAGCTCGTGCGCGCGGGAATCGTCGTCGGTGAGCAGGCATTCGATGCCGAGCGATATGTCGGCCAGACGCCCGGCGGCGTTGATGCGCGGGCCGAGCGCAAAGCCCAGGTCGGCGCTCGTCGCCCGCTGCGCGTCGCGACCCGCGACGTGCAGCAGCGAGCGCAGGCCGGTGTGCGCTCGCCCGCTGCGGATGCGCTGCAGTCCGGCGGCGACCAGGCGCCGGTTGTTCTCGTCGAGCGGGACGAGGTCGGCGACGGTGCCGAGCGCGACGAGATCGAGCAGCGACTGCAGCGGTGCGCGCGCCGCCGCCGCATCGGGCCTGCGCCTGCGCAGTTCGGCGCGCAGCGCGAGCAGCAGGTAGAACGCGACGCCCACGCCGGCGAGGTGGCGGCTCGCGAAGCCGCAGCCCGGCTGGTTCGGATTCACGATCGCGTCGGCGTCGGGCAGCCGCTCGCCGGCGAGGTGGTGATCGGTGACGATCACGCGCATGCCGAGCGCGCGCGCGGCGCTCACGCCGTCGACGCTGGCGATGCCGCTGTCGACCGTGATCAGCCAGTCGGGACGGCCGAGCCGCGGATGCGCTGCGGCGAGTTCGACGATCGGCACCGAAAGCCCGTAGCCGTGCTCGAAGCGGTTCGGCACCAGGTAATCGACGCGATCGGCGCGAGCGCCGAGCAGTCGCAGTCCGCGCAACGCGACCGCGCAGGCGGTCGCGCCGTCGCAGTCGTAGTCGGCGACGACGCACAGGCGCTCGCCCGCTTCGATCGCGTCGGCGAGCAGCCGGGCCGCTTCGGCTAGCCCCTTCATCGGCTGCGGCGGCAGCAGCTTCGCCAAGTCGCGCGACAGCGCGGCGGCGTCGGCGATGCCGCGTGCGGCGTACAGACGCGCCAGTACCGGCGCGATGCCGGCATCGATCAGCCGGCTCTGCGCTTCGATCGGCGCGGATCGCGCGACGATGCGGGGCGTGGAATTCACCGCGCGCGCTCGAGCAGGGCTTCGCGCGCGAGCCTG
>CALCZN010000106.1:0-3051 GCA_937903095.1 uncultured Burkholderiales bacterium | reverse complement strand
CTGCGTGAACTCGGGCTGGCGGTCGGCGCGCAGGTCCTCGTCGCGGAAGCACTTGACGATCTGGTAGTAGCGATCGAAGCCCGCCACCATCAGCATCTGCTTGAACAGCTGCGGCGACTGCGGCAGCGCGTAGAACTCGCCGGCGTGCACGCGCGATGGCACGAGGTAGTCGCGCGCGCCCTCGGGCGTGGAGCGCGTGAGCATCGGCGTCTCGATGTCGACGAAGCCCTGCGCGTCGAGATAGCGGCGCACCTCGCGAGCGACGCGGTAGCGCAGCATCATGTTCTGCTGCATCGGCGGACGGCGCAGGTCGAGCACGCGATGCGTCAGGCGCGTGGTCTCGGAGAGGTTCTCGTCGTCGAGCTGGAACGGCGGCGTGACCGAAGCGTTGAGGATCTCGAGCTGGTCGCACACGACCTCGACCTCGCCGCTGCGCAGATTCGGGTTCACCGTTCCCTCGGGGCGACGGCGCACGTGGCCCACGACCTTCACGCAGTATTCGTTGCGGATGCGCTCGGCCGTTGCGAACACCTCGGGCCGGTCGGGGTCGCAGACGACCTGCGCCAGGCCCTCGCGGTCGCGCAGGTCGATGAAGATCACTCCGCCGTGATCGCGCCGGCGATGCACCCAGCCGTACAGCGTGACGGTCCGGTCCAGGTACTCGGCAGAGATCTCGCCGGTATAGCAGGTCCGCATCAGGTTCTCCGGTTCAGCGGCGGCGCCACGGTGGGCACGACGGGTTCGACGTCGGATCGGGGCTGCGCGCCGGGCGGGCGAGGGACCGGCGCGCCCCGGTCGAGCGGCGCGACGACACCCATCGAAACGACGTATTTCAGCGCCTGGTCGACGCTCATGTTCAACTCGACGGTCTCCGACCTCGGCATCATCAGGAAGAAGCCCGAGGTCGGGTTCGGCGTCGTCGGCACGTAGACCGAGATCATGTCGACGTCGATGTGCCGGCGCACTTCGTCGGCCGGCACGCCGGTGAGGAAGCCGATCGTCCAGACGCCGCTGCGCGGGTACTGCACGAGCAATGCCTGGCGAAAGGCCTGCCCGCTGGGCGACAGGATCGTGTCGCTCACCTGCTTCACGCTCGAGTAGATCGAGCGCACGATCGGAATGCGCCCGAGCAGCCCTTCCCAGTAGAGCAGAAGACGCTCGCCGATGATGTTGCGCGCGGCGATCCCGGTCAGCACGACGACGGCGATCGACAGCAGCGCGCCCAGGCCCGGGATGTCGTGGCCGAACCAGCTGCGCGGATGCAGCTGCGCCGGAAGCAGCTGCAGGCTCTGGTCCATCGTCGCGACGATCAGGTTCAGCACCCAGAGCGTGATGACGAGCGGAATCCAGATCAGCAGGCCGGTGACGAGGTATTTGCGCATTCGTGCTCGCTGTCCCGGGCGCGGCGCGGGCTCGTCGGCTTCGGCCGTCCGCTTTCGCTGCGGCCGAAGGATCGGAGGGCTCATCGCGTGGCGTCCCGGGCGGGACGCTCAATCCGCCGTCGAGCCGGCCGACGCGCTGCCGCTGGATGCGGCGGGCGACGCGGTGCTCTTCGCGGGGGCGTCGGCCTTCGCGCCGCCGACCTTCGTGCCCGCATCGTCGGACTTCGACGCATCGCCACCGTTGCCGGAGCCCGACTGCTTCGCCTTGTTCCCGTCGCGGAAATCGGTGACGTACCAGCCGCTGCCCTTGAGCTGAAAGGCGGGCGCGGTGAGCACCTTGTGGAAGGACTCGGCCCCGCATGTGGGACAAACGGTGAGCGGGGCGTCGGAAAACTTCTGCAGCACGTCCTTCCCGGCGCCGCAGGAATCGCAGCGATACGCGTAGATCGGCATTTCTTCGGCTCGAAATCCGCTGCCGCAACGCGGCAGCGTGAAAATGCGGAAAACCTTGAATTATAAAGGGAAACGCTGCCGCCTCCGACGGCGCCTTGCGCACGCGGCTGCGGGAATGCGAGCATTGCCCGGCGCGGCGGCACGCGGATCATCGACGGGCGCCGCACGGGCCGCATCGTCTCGTACCGCTGCCCAGCCTGCCGAAGCGACGCTGCCCACTGCCGTGCCGACGCTCATCCCCCCCGATCCGCTGCTTTCCGTCGAAGACCTTGGCGTGCGCTTCGGCGGCATCGTCGCGCTCGACCGCGTCTCCTTCGTCGTGGAACGCGGCATCGTGTGCGGCCTGATCGGCCCGAACGGCGCCGGAAAGACGACGCTGTTCAACTGCCTGTCGCGACTCTACGAGTTCGACGCGGGCCGGATCCGCTTCGACGGCGTCGACCTCGGCGCATTGCCGCGCCACCGCATCGCTGCGCTGGGCATCGGGCGCACCTTCCAGAACCTCGCGCTGTTCGGCACGATGAGCGTGCTCGACAACGTGCTGGTCGGCACGCACAGCCGCACGCGCAGCGGCTTTCTCGCCAACGCGCTGCGGCTGCCGGGCGTGGCGGCCGAGGAACGCGAGGCGCGAGAGCGCGCCGCGCAGCGCCTCGAGCTCCTCGGGCTCGACGCGGTGATGCACGTGCCCGTGGCCGAGCTTCCCTTCGGCACCTGCAAGCGCGTCGAGCTGGCGCGTGCGCTGGCCGCCGAACCGCGGCTGCTGCTGCTCGACGAGCCGGCGAGCGGGCTGAACCACGAGGAGATCGAAACGCTCGCCGGCTCGATCCGCGCGCTGCGCGACCGGCTCGGCCTCACGATCCTGCTCGTGGAGCATCACATGAACCTCGTCATGAACGTCTCCGACAAGGTGGTGGCGCTGAACTTCGGACGCAAGATCGCCGAAGGCAGCCCCGGCCAGGTGCGGGCGCACCCGGAGGTCGTCGAGGCGTATCTCGGAGCGGGTGCGAATTGAGCACGGACGAAATGCAGGCGGCTCCGCTGCTCGCCGTGCGCGACCTGGTCGCGTCGTACGGGCCCACGCGCGTCCTGCACGGCCTTCGCTTCGAGATGGCGCGCGGATCGGTGACGGCGCTGCTCGGCGCGAACGGCGCAGGCAAGACGACGACGCTGCGCGCGCTGTGCTCGATGACGGTGCGCACCAGCGGCGAGGTCCGGC
>CALCZN010000105.1:0-5895 GCA_937903095.1 uncultured Burkholderiales bacterium | reverse complement strand
GAAGGCCATCCGGTCTACTTCGTCGTCTTTTTCCCCGAGCCGGTTCCGGGCCAGACGCTATCGGACGTGTTGCTCTCCGCTTTCCTACTGGGATGGCGAGCCGGGTGTCAATCCGATGCGGCTCGCCGGCGGGCTGCTCGGCGGGAGCTGGTTGACGTACTTCACCGCGGACCTCGGGGATGGTCGTTTCGATGGCGCGTGGCTCGCGCAGAACTTCGAGAATCTCCAGCCGAAAAAGGCAGTGTGGGAGAAGCATGCACACCTTTTCAACAGGATCGACACCGAGCGCGAACGGTTTCTGGAGTTCGAGCGCTGGTGGGGCGGCTTCTATTTTCTGAGCCGAGAGGAGAATCTGCGTGCGAGCACCTGATCTACGACGCAGACGTGGAGCGCAGGAAGGAGCGGCTCGGCTACCGACCGAACCTTGAACGTACCGTTCATCTGCACCTGGAACTGGGCGAGGAAGTCGAATCGCTACCGTCTCTCTCCGCGATCATCAGATATGCGCGCTCGAGCTTCCTCCTGTGCAATGGCTGCGACTCGCTCAGCACCTCCAAAGCGCCGAGCAGGACGCCGGCAACCTCGATGTCCTGCTCGAGGAGGGCACGTTCATACGCGGCGAGAATGTCATCCGCCAGACTCGTTCTGACGCCGGTAGTGCGTTGCATAGGGTCCTCCGATTCGGCCTGCGGGGAATCAGAAACGCGCACCTTGGCCGCATTGCGTCACGCCATTGCCTCAGAGCTGGCTCCCCGAAAACGCAGTTCATTGCTGCTTGTGGAACCTGCGGTGGTCGTGCAGCGGCGTTCGGCCGGGTGTTGCGGATGATAAGTCGTCCCCGCGCGCGCCAGACTGCGCGCAGGGCGTGATCCATGCCGGCGCTGCGCCTCGCTCGGCGGCGTGATCGTGTCGAGATCGCGCTCTCTGGCACTCGATCGATGCACGGTCGCGCGCAGCCGAGTCGGAAGACGAATTCGCCGTCGGCCGCTCCCGCGGGGCCGCGCCGAGTCGCGTTGGTCCATAGGGCTGAGCGGATACTGCATCGCGCTCCTCGGCAGCAATCGCGACAGCCGAGGCAGCGCCTCGCTCGATATCAGGAAAGCCAAGATGGTTCCGAGCGGACGCGGGCGTCGAGCTGGCGGCGAAGGCGATGGCGACGACGATCAGGGCGTTCGAGAACATTCCGGCTTCCTCCCTCGCGACGTTTGCGCTTCTTCGACGTACACGCATCACTCTATGCGTGCGTCCCCGACGCCAACCGGACAGGGAGATTACATTCCGTTCATGTCTCTTGTCCCTGCGGATCGACGAAGTGCGCGGCGCAGACCCAAGAGGCCCGCGACCAACAGTGATGCGCTTGCGGGCACTGGCGCACATCGGAAGCTCTCCTTCGAGCGGCCCGAAGCGACGGCCGCGGATCGTGTTCCGTGTCAGCAATATCGACGCCCGACGATGGCCGTGATCGATGCGCAACTCCCGGCGAATCGATATCTGCGTTACAGCCATCCGTTCCGGAACCCGGCCTGTCGAAGTCCGGCCACGACGTATGGGCACGAGCGCATCAGCCGCCACAGAAGCTCCGTTCGATAGTTCTCGCACATCAGCACGACCGGCCCCAGGTTGATGCCGAAGTGATGCGGCGAGGTCCAGCCGGTTCCACCTTCGACGTCATCCGGAAAGGTCAGGTTGAAGCTGCAGCGAAAGCAGTACTTCCCCGTCACCTGCGGGTACACGTCCTGGAAATTGCGGACGGCCGGCAGCACGATCTCGGGAGCGAACGGCAGCGAGGCAACGATGGCCCACGGGGCAACGGTGCCGTCGTCGGGCCCGAACGGCGCGCCGCGAGCTGCGTAATCGAAGAACGAGCGGTCGATACCGTCGATGCGCCTTGTCGTCCAGCCTGGACCGTCGCTCGCGGTGATCCCCCAGAAGTCCTTGCCGTAGCCGACGAACGCAAGCGGATTGCGAATCGCGTACTCGCGCTGCACCCACGTCGCGCGTCGGCTGTTCTCGAAGTAGTCGATCCCCTTCTCGCACACGAACCGGTCCTGGATGCCTCGGAAGTCGAGCCAGATGTGCGAGTACTGGTGCATGAAGAGCGGGCCGCCGTAGATGAGTTCGTGGCCGTAGATCATCTTCCAGCGGTAGGTCGACAGCCACGCTTCGTAGCTCTCCGCGGGCAGAGGGTGCGTGGGCGAGCCCAGGCCCAGCACGTACAGCAGCAGCGATTCGTCATAGCCTTGCCAGCGATACGGCAGGAAGCCGCCCTCGGGCGTCCATCCGTGGGTAACGGTCGCGCCGCCGTTGCATGCCCAGCTCCACTGCACGCGTCGATAGAGTGCGTTCGCAAGCCGGCGCAACTCGTCCTCCTCCTCGCACTCGCCGTCGAAGAACGCCGCGGCGGCCAGCATTCCTGCCAGCAGGAAGGCGGTATCCACGGTCGACAACTCGCAGCCTCCCGCCCTGCGGCCGCTGGAGAGGTCGAGGAAGTGATAGTAGAAGCCCTTGTAGCCGGTCGCGTCCGGCTGCGGTCCCTGCCGGCTGTCGCGCAGAAACCGCAACAGCGCCAGCGTGCGCTCGACGGCGTCGGCCCGCCCGACCCACCCGCGCGTCACCCCCACGGGATAGGCCGCAAGCCCGAAACCGGTGGCTGCGATGCTCGCTGTGGCCCCCGGATGCGAGGTGTCCGCAACGAGACCGTTCGCCGGGTTGGTTTCGTGCAGGAAGTACTCGAACGCATGGCGCTGCAGCGTGTCGAGCCGCGACTCGCCGAAGTCGCGAAGCGGAGCGTGCTGCGATGCCGACATGAGCGAGCGGTCCTCGTTGCGAGGTCTGTCACCCAGTAAAAACAAGAAGCCCCAGACCTCCGAGCGCGATCCAGCAGATCCGGTAGAGCACATCGATCCAGCGTTCTCTCGGAAGGTTCGCGCGATACTCGATCCTGCGCTTGCCGAACATCGCGATGGCGTGAATCACGAGCCCGGACGAGAGGATCAGCACCGTGAACGGCGCGAGCCGATCGGCGAACAGCAGCGCAAGCCCTGCCCCTGCGAGCGCCACGCCGGCTGCGGAGACAAGCTCGACGCGCTCGAGCGCACGACGCGCAGAGGGGTCGATGAACGAGGGGGACTCGCCACTCCCCGCTCTCATCGCGTCTCTCCCCGGTTGTCGTTCACCCGTGATTCATCGGCAGACGACGGGGAGATTCCCGATTCGAACAACAGGCGGATCTGCTCCGCGATCGCCCCCGTCAGCGGGATGCGGTTGGACACGTGCGGGACCGTATCGCAACTGACGACATCCGCCGCACCCGCAAGTCGGAGCTCGAGCAGCGCCTCGCCCGCGAAGATCGCGTGCACGGCGACGCAGACCGGGGCCGGCGCGCCCGCGGCACGAAGGTGCTCGAGCGCGGCCACCATCGTCCTCGCCGTCGAGACGATGTCGTCGATGAGCACGGGCGTGTGTTCCGGCCAACGCCGGATGTCCGGCACCGAAACTTCCACGTCGCGATCGCCCCGTCGATTCTTCTGCAGCACGACGAACGGAGCGTCGATCCGGTTCGCGATGTCCGCTACCCACTGCTCGCTTTCCGAATCGGGACCGACGAGCAGCGGCTGTCTCACGTTCTCTCGCAGCCAGGCGGCTACATCGGGAGCCGCGTGCACGACGCCGGCCGGAATCGAATACACCTGCGACAGGCGTTCGATGCGATGCAGGTGCGGATCGACTGTAACGAGCCAGTCGAAGGCCGACGAGATCCAGTTCGCGACATGCCGGGCGCTGATCGTCTCGCCGGGATGAAACCGCCGGTCCTGGCGCATGTACGGCAGGTACGGCGCGACGAGCCCCACGTCGAGCGCGGCGTTGTCATGGGCAGCCGCCGCGAGCAGCAGCAGCGGGACGAGCTTCGCATCGGGCCGATCCAGCGTGCAGACGACGAGGACGCGTCGATCCTGCACCGACGACTCGATGCGCACGTACGACTCGCCGTCCGGAAACCGGCGGATCGTCACGCTTCCCCGCTCGGCCCCGATCATCCGGGCGAGCTCGTCCGCCGCGCGCTCGTTGCCCGGCATCGCCAGCACGATCGGCGTCACGGCTTTTCCTCCCGGCTGATCGACAGGACCGGATGCGAAGCGAGGTAGCTCAGCGCATACGCAAGCTCGCCCGGCGCCTCGGCATGCAATGTGAAGAGCGGCGTTCCCGGGGTTACGCTCTCGCCCAGCCGAACATGCAGCTCGAGCCCGGCCGCCGCAACCGCGGGCGCCCCGGCAAGCTTGGCCAGCCGGGCCAGACGGCGATTGTCGATGGCCGAAACGAAGCCGTCGTGCTCCGCCAGAACGGGGTGCGTGCGCGCCGCACGAACGGGTTCGCGCAGCCCTCCCTGCGCTTCGCAGATCGCCTGGAACTTGTTCCACGCGAAGCCGGCATCGAGGATCTTCGTCGCATCGCTTTGCCCTTCGCCCGCCCGGCTGCGACCGCAGAATTCGAGCAGGCTTGCCGCCAGCGCGATCGCCCGCGCTCGCAGATCGGCGGGCGCGGCCAGCTCCCGGCGAAGTACGGCGAGCACATCGCGCGCCTCGAGCGCGGGGCCGATCCCGCGACCGACCGGCTGCGCTCCGTCCGACAGGAGCACCCGGACGTGCAAGCCCAGCGCGGACGCGACCTGCTCGAGCAACTCGCGCAACCGGTTCGCGTCGGACTCGCTGCGTACCTTGGCCGTGGGACCGACCGGCATGTCGATGACCACGTGCGTGGCGCCCGCTGCGAGCTTCTTCGACAGTACCGACGCCACGAGCTGTGCGTCTCCGTCGAGATCGAGCGGGCGTGCGACGCGGATCAGCAGATCGTCGGCGGGACTCAGGCTGACGGCTCCTCCCCACACGAGGCACGCACCTTCACGCTCCACGACACGGCGCATCGCCGGCAGGTCGAGCGCGACGCGCGTCATCGTTTCCATGACGTCGGCTGTACCGGCCGGGGAGGTGATTGCACGCGAAGACGTTTTCGGCACCGTGAGGCCCGCAGCTGCGGCGATTGCCACGACGATCGGCGTCGTCCGGTTGCCCGGCAGGCCCCCGACCGAATGCTTGTCGGCGATCGGCGTGCGTTGCCACGAGAGGCGGTCGCCGACGGCGACCATTGCAGCGGTCATGTCGACGGTCTCCTGCAGGTCCATTCGGCCGCCGGCGCCCGCGCTGAGGAACGCAGCGATGTGCGCGTCGGAATAGTTGCCCGCCGCGATGTCGGCGACGATGGCGCCGATCTGCGCCGCGTCCAGGCGGTGTCCGAAGATCTTCGAGCGAAGCGCACTCGCCGATTCGAGCGGTGGAGCATGCGAAACGAAGACCTGGCCGCCTGTGCTCGCACGCAACGCGTTCCATGCGCTGGTCGAGAACCCGACCTCGTGCATCGCGAGCCAATCGGCCTGCACGACGTTCAGCGTGGCCACGAGCGAACGCTCGCCGATCCGCACCGCGACGCGCGCCTGCGCCGCGAACCCTTCGGCTCGACATACCGGGCAGTCGCGATGCATGTAGATCACGTACTCCTGGTGTGTGTCGATGCCGAGCTCGCGCGCGACCAGAACGACGCCGCCGTCGCCTCGGTCGGGGCTCGGAGGGGCGCCGTCACTCACGATGTGAGGTCGATGCGCTGGCCGAGCCGAACGGCGTAGGCGCTCCAGCCGAGTCGGCGCTCGATGCGCTGCCGCAACGCATCGGCCGGACCCGGTTCGCCATGGTTCAGGAAGATGCTGCGTGGTGGCGTCGGCGAAGTGGCGAGCCAGTCGACCAGTTGCTGCGCATCGGCATGTGCCGACATTCCTTCCAGCGCCAGCACCTCGGCGCGAACGGGCACGTCCTGGCCATGAATGCGCGTGCTCGTTTCGCCGGC
>CALCZN010000104.1:0-11031 GCA_937903095.1 uncultured Burkholderiales bacterium | reverse complement strand
GGTGTGCAGGTTGAAGCGGCGGATCTGCGACGGCGAGATGTAGATGTCGTCGGTGCTCGCGAGATAGGAGGTCTCGGGCGAGCGCAGGAACCCGAAGCCATCGGGCAGCACCTCGAGGCAGCCGTCGCCGAAGATCGTCTCGCCGGTCCTCGCCTTGCGCTTCAGGATGGCGAACATCAGCTCCTGCTTGCGCATGCGCTGCGGGTTCTCGATTTCGAGGGCGGTGGCCATCTCGATCAGCTGCGAAACGTGCAGCGACTTCAGTTCGGACAGGTGCATCGGGCTGGTTCTCCCCGCAGGGAAGCTGGCTGGAACGCGTGCGACGACGGGCGGGCACGAGCGGCCTGGGCCGCAGGAATCGACAACGGGTCGGAGGATCGGGCCGGGAGGCCCTGGAAAGGCGGGGGAGGGGTCTACGACGTGGGGAATTCGCGTCGCGCCTTGCCTCGCGCGCCTCGCGCCGCGAGAAGGCGGGCACTACGGCCGCACCTCAACGGGCGGCCGTGAGCTTACACCCGATCAGAGGTTGCTGTCCAGAAACGACGAGAGCTGCGACTTCGACAACGCGCCGACCTTCGTTGCGACAACCTCGCCGCCGCGGAACAGCATCAGCGTCGGAATGCCGCGGATGCCGTATTTCGACGGCGTGGACTGGTTCTCGTCGACGTTCATCTTCGCGACGCGGACCTTGCCTTCGTACTCGCGCGACACCTCGTCGAGGATCGGCGCAATCATCTTGCACGGGCCGCACCATTCGGCCCAGTAATCGACGAGCACCGCCCCCTCGGCCTGCAGGACATCCTGCTCGAACGATGCGTCGGATACGTGCTGGATCGCCATTCTCCCTCCTGGATTGCGGCGCCTCGGCAGCGATGGCGCCCTCCGATCAATGGTACACGCGCACGTCGTCGCTCGGTGCGCTGCGCGCCGCTGCTAGAATCGGCGCGGGCGGGCCTCCCCGCAGTGCGGCGTGGTCAACCTGGTCAGGTCCGGAAGGAAGCAGCCACAGCCATTTCCCGCGCGTGCCGGGGTTCCGGCTCGCCCACCCCACTCGCTGCCGGCGAGCTTCACCCGAACCCGCGCGCTTCGTCCGATCGCGTTCCCGACATGACCCATCTCGCGCTGGCTCGCAAATGGCGACCCCGGGATTTCGACTCCCTGGTCGGACAGGAGCATGTCGTGCGCGCGCTGTCGCACGCGCTGGAAACCGGCCGGCTGCATCACGCGTACCTGTTCACCGGCACCCGCGGCGTCGGCAAGACGACGATCGCGCGCATCCTCGCCAAGGCGCTGAACTGCGAGCGCGGCGTGCAGGCGCGTCCGTGCGGCGCATGCGAAGCCTGCACCGGCATCGACGCCGGCCGCTTCGTCGACTGCATCGAACTGGATGCGGCGTCGAACCGCGGCGTCGACGAAATGACGCAGCTGCTCGAGAACGCGGTGTACGCGCCCACCGCCGGACGCTACAAGGTCTACGTCATCGACGAAGTCCACATGCTGTCCACGCACGCGTTCAACGCGATGCTCAAGACGCTCGAGGAGCCGCCGCCGCACGTCGTCTTCGTGCTCGCCACCACCGACCCGCAGCGCGTTCCGGTCACCGTGCTGTCGCGCTGCCTGCAGTTCAACCTGAAGAACATGCCGGCCCCCGCCATCGCCGGGCACCTGGCGAGGATCCTCGGGGCCGAGGGCGTCGAGCACGACGCGGGCGCGCTCGATCGCATCGGCCGCGCGGCGGCCGGCAGCATGCGCGACGCGCTGTCGCTGCTCGACCAGGCGATCGCCTTCGGCGCGGGCAGCGTGCGCGAGACCGAGGTGCGCGAGATGCTCGGGCTGGTGGACGCCGGCTGGCTCGTTCGCATCCTCGACGCGCTGGTCGAGGGCGATGGGCGCACGCTCGTCGACATCGCCGATTCGATGCTGACGGCGAACGCGCCCTTCGAGCGCGCGCTCTCCGATCTCGCGCAGCTTCTGCAGCGCATCGCGCTCGCCCAGGTCGGCGCGCTGGGCGACGCCGACGACCCCGAAACGCTGCAGCGCTTCGCGCAATCGATCGCCGCCGAAGACCTGCAGGTTTATTACCAGATCGTCACGCACGGCGCGCGCGAGCTGCCTCTGGCGCCCGATGCGCATACCGGCTTCACGATGGTGCTGCTGCGCCTGCTGGCGTTCCGGCCGTCGACGGGAACGGAGTCGTCGCGGCCGGAGGCTGCGCCGCCCCGCGCGCGCCCTGCGCCCTCGAAGGCCGAGCGCGTCGCGCCGCCGGCGGCCGCGCGTGTCGCGCGGGCGTCGGCGGCGGCGCCCGATGCCTCGCCGGCCGCGCGCTCCGAAGCACCGCGAGCCGCGCCGCCCGACCGGCAGCCCTTCGACGGCGACTGGCCCGCGCTCGCCGCGCGCCTCGACGTCAGCGGCTTCGTTCGCCAGTTCATGGAGCAGAGCGAGCTGCTCGAGACCGACGGACCGCGGCTGCGCGTGCGGGTGCCGATCCGCCCGCTCGCCGAACCCGGTACGGTACGCCGCGTGCGCGAAGCGCTCGCTGCGCATTTCGGCGCCGACGTGCGCCTGGACGTCGAAGTCGGGCCCGTGCAGGGCAGGACCGCCGCGGTCGTCTCGGCGCAGCAGCGCGCCGACCGCCAGGCGCAGGCGCAGGCGGCGATCGAGTCCGATCCTTTCGTGCGCACGCTGATCGACGAGTTCGACGGCTCGATCGTGCCGGGCTCGGTGCGCCCGCGCGAGCATCGACAGACCCCAGGAGGTAGCGAATGATGAAGGGACAGCTCGCGGGCTTGATGAAGCAGGCCCAGCAGATGCAGGAGAACATGAAGAAGGCGCAGGAGCAGCTCGCGCAGATCGAGGTCGAGGGGCAGTCGGGCGCCGGTCTCGTCAAGGTGACGATGACCTGCCGCAACGACGTCAAGCGCATCGCGATCGACCCGACGCTGTTCGAGGAGGACAAGGACATGCTCGAGGACCTGCTGGTCGCGGCGATGAACGACGCGCTGCGCAAGGCCGAGCAGACGGCCTCCGAGAAGATGGGCGCGATGACGGCGGGCCTGCCGCTGCCGCCCGGTTTCAAGATGCCGTTCTGAGGGCGGCGCGCTGCTGCACGCAAAGTGTCCGCGATGAAGCAGCCGGCGCCGCTCGACGCGCTCACGGCCGCCTTGCGCCGGTTGCCGGGCGTGGGCGCGCGCACCGCGCAGCGCTTCGCCTACCACCTGCTGCAGCACGATCGCGAAGGCGCGACGCAGCTCGCGCAGGCGCTCGCGCAGGCGTGCGCGCGCATCCGCCACTGCGCGCGCTGCAACACCTTCACCGAGCTGGAGGTCTGCGAAACCTGCGCGTCGCCGCGGCGCGATCCGTCGCTGCTGTGCGTGGTCGAGACGCCGGCCGACCAACTGACGATCGAGCAGACGCTCAGCTACCGCGGGCTGTATTTCGTGCTGATGGGGCGGTTGTCGCCGCTCGACGGCATCGGGCCGCGCCAGATCGGACTCGAGCGGCTGCTCGAGCGCGCCGGCGACGGCGTCGTTCGCGAGGTGATCCTCGCGACCAACTTCACGCAGGAAGGCGAGGCCACCGCGCACTACATCGGCGAGCTGCTGCGCGCGCGCGGCCTGGCGGTCACGCGGCTGGCGCGCGGCGTGCCGGTGGGTAGCGAGCTGGAATACGTCGATCCGAGCACGGTGGCGCAGGCGCTGCGCGATCGGCGGTCGGTGGCCGAGGATGACGTGCGCGGAGGAGCATCGACATGAGCGACGAGAGGGCGAAGGCCGGCGCGGGCCCGCGCAAGGCCGGGGAGCGAGGCGCCGACGCGCGGGACAGCGCAGGCCCTGCGCGCGGAACAGGCGCGAGCGGTCCGCTTGCCGGCCTGCGCGTGCTCGAACTCGGCCAACTGATCGCCGGACCCTTCGCCGGGCGCATGCTCGCCGACTTCGGCGCCGACGTGATCAAGGTCGAGCCGCCGGCGCGCGCCGGCGCCGAAGGCGGCGATCCGCTGCGCAAGTGGCGCAAGCTACATCCCGACGATGCGAGCGGCACCTCGCTGTGGTGGTACGTGCAGGCGCGCAACAAGCGCTCGATCACGCTGGACCTGCGAAACGCCGAGGGCCAGCGCATCGCGCGCGAATTGGCCGCGCGCAGCGACATCGTCATCGAGAACTTCCGGCCCGGCGCACTCGAGAAATGGGGGCTGGGCTACGACGAACTGGCCAAAGGCAACCCGGGGCTGATCCTGCTGCGGCTGTCCGGCTACGGGCAGAGCGGGCCGTACCGCGATCGTCCCGGCTTCGGCGCGATCGCCGAATCGATGGGCGGCATGCGCTACGTCACCGGCTTCCCGGATCGTCCGCCGGTACGGCTGAACCTGTCGATCGGCGACTCGCTCGCCGCGCTGCACGGCCTGATCGGCGTGCTGATGGCGCTGCACCGCCGGCGCGAGACGGGCCGCGGCCAGGTGGTCGACGTCGCGCTCTACGAAGCGGTGTTCAACCTGATGGAGAGCACGCTGCCCGAGTACGACCGCTACGGCATCGTGCGCGAGCGCACCGGCACCAACCTCACCGGTATCGTGCCGTCGAACACCTATCCGACGGCCGACGGCCGGCACATCGTCATCGGCGGCAACGGCGATTCGATCTTCAAGCGGCTGATGCGCGCAATCGGCCGCACCGACCTCGCCGAAGATCCCACGCTCGCCGACAACGCCGGCCGGGCGGCGCGCGCGCAGGAGATCGACGACGCGATCGCGCAGTGGACGTCGTCGCAGTCGCTCGAGGCGGCGCTCGATGTCATGGCGCGGGCCGAGGTGCCGAGCGGGCGGATATACAGCGCGGCCGACATGGTCGACGATCCGCAGTATCTGGCGCGCGCGATGATCGAGCGTACGACGCTACCCGACGGAACGCCGCTGGCGATTCCCGGCATCGTGCCGAAGTTCTCGGAAACGCCGGGCGAGACGCGCTGGGTCGGGCCGGCGCTCGGCGAGCACACGGCAGAGGTGCTCGGCGAGTTGGGCTACGACGAGGAGGCGATCGGGAAGCTGCGCGAGAGCGGCGCCGTCTGACCGGCTTTCGCGCTCACGCCCAGTTCTCGCACCGCAGCCCGGGGACGCGGTCGAACTCGCGTCGATTGTTCGTCACCAGGATCGCATTCAGCGAAAGCGCGTGCGCGGCGATCAGCGTGTCGAGTGCGCCGATCGGCCTTCCGCGCCGCTCGAGCTCCGCGCGCAGTTCTCCGTAAGCGCGCATCGCCGCCTCATCGAACGCGAGCGGCACGAGTGGAGCGAGGAACTTCTCCAGCGCGTTCCGGTTTCGTTCCGATCCCGTCTTTGCGACGCCGAAGTGCAGTTCGGCTCCCGTGATGCAGGAGATGCCGACTTCGCTATACGACAGGCGCTCGAGATGCTGGAACACGCGGGCCGGCCGTCGGTTCACGATGTAGATGCAGATGTTGGTGTCGAGCAGATATTTCACCGGGTCCACGCGGCGCGCTCCTGCTGCTCGGGCTGTTCGCGCTCGAGCTTCAGATCCGGCTCGAATTCCTCGAGCGCCTCGCGCATGATCGTCCAGGGGGAATGCGTGGGCAGCAGCAACAGGCCGTTGCCGAAGCGCTTGACGACGAAGCCGGCCGCGGCAGCCGCGCGTTCGACGAACTCCGGGAAAGTCTGAGGCCCCTTTCGGTTGCGTTCGTACTCGTCCTGGGACACCAGCACTGCAACAGGCTTGCCCCGGCGAGTGATGCGAATCGCTTCGCCCGTCTCGACCTTTTTCATGATTCGCGTGAGATGCGTCTTGGCTTCGGCAATCGATACTTCCGACATCCGAGTCTCCTCCAAATGGTCATCTGGATGACCATTTTAGCGGATGCGACGCCGGAATCGGCAAAGGCGTTTCGTTGCTCCCTCGAGATCCAGTCTGCGCTCCCGGGCATCGTTTCGTCATCGGCCCGATCGGTTAACCTGACGGCTAGCCGCACGCTGGCGCCCACAACACGAAACGGCCACCCGAGGAGACCCGAAATGCGCAGACGCTTTCTCGCTTGCACGCTCGCCGCAACCGCGCTCGCCGTCGTGCCCTTCGCCGTGCATGCGCAGGGCAAGCCCGAGAAGCCGAAACTCACGATCGCCGTCGGCGGCAAGGCCGCGTTCTACTACCTGCCGCTGACGATTGCCGAGCAGCTCGGCTACTTCAAGGAGCAGGGCCTGAACGTCGAGATCCTCGATTTCGCCGGCGGCTCGGCCGCGTTGCGCGCGGTGGTCGGCGGCTCGGCCGACGTCGTCTCGGGCGCCTACGAGCACACGATCAGCCTGCAGGCGAACAACCAGTACTTCAAGGCCTTCGTGCTGCAGGGCCGCGCGCCGCAGATCGCGATCGGCGTCTCCACGAAAGCGAAGTACTCGTCGCCGGCCGACATGAAGGGCATGAAGATCGGCGTCTCCGCGCCCGGTTCGTCGACCAACATGGTCGCCAACTACTTCCTGTCGAAGCACGGCATGAAGGCCTCCGACGTCTCGTACATCGGCGTGGGCACGGGCAGCGCCGCGATCGCCGCGATCGAGTCGGGCCAGATCGACGCGCTGTCGAACGTCGATCCGGTGATGACGATGCTCGAGCAGCGCGGCGCGGTGAAGATCGTCGCCGACACGCGCACGCTGAAGGGCACCGAGGCGCTGTTCGGCGGCCCGATGCCGGCCGGTTGCCTCTACGCGCCCGAGGACTTCGTCAAGCAGAACCCGAACACGGTGCAGGCGCTCGCCACCGCGATGGTCAAGGCATTGAAGTGGCTGCAGCAGGCCGGCCCGTCGGAGATCGTCAAGACCGTCCCCGAAGCGTATCTGCTGGGCGACCGCGCGCTCTATCTCGCGTCGTACAACAACGTGAAGGACGCGATCAGCCCGGACGGCCTGATTCCGGACGCGGGCGCGAAGACCACGCTGAAGGCGCTGGCGAGCTTCAACCCGAAGATCCAGCCCGAGAAGATCGATCTCTCGCGCACGTACACGAACGAGTTCACGCGCAAGGCGCTCGCCTCGCTGAAGTGAGCGCGGGGTTCATGCAGCGGACGAACCGGGCGCGAGGCCGATGACGCGGACGAACGGCGCGAATCGGCCGGCGCCTGCAGCCGCTTCCGCCGCCTCCACGTCGCCTGCGCCTGCGCTCGCGCTCGAAGGCATCACCTGCACCTTCGTCTCGCGCGACGACCCCGGGCAGCGCCATACCGCGGTGCGCGAGGTCACGCTGCGCGTAGCGCCCGGCGAGTTCGTCTCGGTGGTCGGACCCACCGGCTGCGGCAAGTCGACGCTGCTCAACGTCGGCGCCGGGCTGCTCGCGCCGTCGTCGGGCCACGTCGAGGTGTTCGGCGAGCGCCTGGACGGCATCAACCGGCGCGCCGGCTACATGTTCCAGACCGATGCGCTGATGCCCTGGCGCAGCACGATCGACAACGTGATCGCCGGGCTGCAGTTCCGCGGCGTGCCCGACGCCCAGGCGCGCGAACGCGGCGAAGCCTGGCTCGCGCGGGTGGGCCTGCGCGGCTTCGGCGACCGCTATCCGCACGAGCTCTCCGGCGGCATGCGCAAGCGCGCCGCGCTCGCGCAGACGCTGATCCTCGATCCCGACATCATCCTGATGGACGAGCCTTTCTCGGCGCTCGACATCCAGACGCGGCAGCTGATGGAGAACGAGGTGCTCGAGCTGTGGGCCGCGCAGCGCAAGGCGGTGCTCTTCATCACGCACGACCTGGACGAGGCGATCGCGATGAGCGATCGGGTGGTCGTGCTCGCCGCCGGCCCCGGATCGCATCCGATCGGCGAGTTCCGCGTCGACCTGCAGCGTCCGCGCGACGTCGCCGAGATCCGCTCGCAGCCCGCGTTTCTCGACCTGCACGACCGGATCTGGGGCGTGCTGCGCGAGGAGGTGCTCAAGGGCTACGCGCAGCAGAAGCGTGCGAGCTGAAGTGAACGCCGCTTCGCTGCGTCTGCGCCTGTACCAGTTCCTCATGCTCGCCGCGGGGATCTTCCTGTGGTGGGCGCTGACCAGCCCCACGCTGCTGCCGAACTTCTATTTCTCGAACCCGCACCAGGCGGCGTTCTTCTTCGGCGAGCCGCAGAAGGTGTTCCTGCGCATGGTCGACTGGTTCGCCAGCGGCGAGATCTGGATCCACCTCGGGGTCACTCTGTTCGAGACGGTGGCCGCGTTCGCCATCGGCACGGTGGGCGGCCTCGCGGTCGGCATGTGGCTCGCGCTGAGCCCGACGGCCGCGGCAATCTTCGACCCCTACGTGAAGGCGGCGAACTCGATGCCGCGCGTGATCCTCGCGCCGATCTTCTCGATCTGGTTCGGCCTGGGCGTCTGGTCGAAGGTGGCCCTCGGCGTCACGCTCGTCTTCTTCATCGTGTTCTTCAACGTCTATCAGGGCGTGCGCGAGGTGAGCCCGAACGTGCTCGCCAATGCGCGGATGCTCGGCGCGAGCCGGCGCCAGTTGCTGCGCCACGTCTACCTGCCGAGCGCGACGAGCTGGGTGTTCTCGAGTTTGCACAACTCGGTGGGCCTGGCCTTCGTCGGCGCGGTGGTCGGCGAATACCTCGGCTCGGCGCGCGGCGTCGGCTACCTGATCCTGCAGGCCGAGGGAACCTTCGACATCAACACCGTGTTCGCCGGGGTCGTGGTGCTCACCCTGTTCGCGCTGGTGCTCGATGCCGTCGTGGGGGTCGCGGAGAAGCGGTTGATGAAGTGGCAGCCGAGGTCGGGGGAGACGGAGAAGCTGTAGGGGAGGAAGCACCGATGTCGCGTATTCCATTACGATCTCCGGTAGGCGCCTTCCTTCACCGCGCCTTCCTTCGCGCCGCCCTTGCCGCCGCGCTCGCCTGCGTCGTCCCTGCGTTGCAGGCAGCGCCCGCATCGCCCGCGCCGGCCGTCGACTGGAACGCGGACGTCGTCGCGGCGCAGGCCGCGTTCGAGAAGGCTACCGGCGCCCCGCTGCGCCCCGGTTTCCGTGTCGAGCCCACCCTCTTCCCGCACTACTACGCGCTTCGCAATGCGTCGGGGCAGAGCGCGTATTTCCGCGACGACCTGCGCTGGACAGCCAACGTGCGCTCGGCCGGTTGGTCGATCGATGAGGGGCGACGTCCGAGCGCGGCCGAGTTCGCGCAATGGCAGCGTTCGCTGGCGGGCTCGATCCCGCTGAGGTGGGCGATCCCGGTCCGGCGCGAGACGAGCTTCGTTGCCGTCGTGTGGTCGGCGCCCGATTGCCCGTTCTGTAGACGTCTCGAGCAGTTTCTTGATGACGAGGGGATCTCGGTGTACGTCGTGCCGGTCGGGTTGTCGGAGCAGGGTTTCGCCCGTGCTGCCCGGGCCTGGTGCTCGGAGAACCCGGCCGCCGCCTGGCGCAACGCCTTCGTGGTCGATGCGGCTCAGCCATCGACCGCCACGCGCGAGCGCAGCGGTTGCTCCTATCCCCGGGACGCGTTCGTCGACGTCGGCTTCTTCCTTGGCCGGGGAAGGCTCGCCACGCCGATCATCGTCTTCGCCGACGGATCGAGCATCGTTGGCTGGGACGGCGAGCGGGGCGCGGTGCGGATGCGTGAGATGCTGGGGCGGGGAGTGTTCTTCGCGTCGCCTTGAAAAGGCCGCGTGGCGGTTCGGACGCACGGTCGCACACGCCGGACTCCAACATCCCGAAAAAGGAAACGCCGGCTCGCGCCGGCGTTTCGATACTGCGCCTCCCCGGAGGGACCGTGCATCACGCCTTGCGGCGCGCGAAGCCCAGGCCCAACGCTCCGATGCCGAGCAGCGCAAGCCCGCCGGGCACCGGCACACCACCAACGGGCGGAGTCACCGCGCCGAAGCCGTCCAGGTACACGTAGCCCCAATGCGCGGTCGGCTCGCAGTCGGCCGCCAGCACGGACAGAACAAAATCGTGTCCCTGCAGCGAGGCATTGATCGGGAGTTGCTCGATCTGCCAGTCCGGTGTGTAGAAATTGTTGTTATAGATCGAGAAGCGTGGATCGACGCCGCCACCGCCGCTGGCCGCGTTGTATTCGCGGCGGATGAGTTCCGTGCTGGTGGTCTTGTCGGTCAGCGTGATGATCATCGTCGCCGCGTCGTAATCATTGTGGGCGCCGAGCAGCACCGCCTTCCACGCGAAGTAGATGTTTGCGTCCGTGTAGTTCTGCACTTCCTGCGTCGCCACCGAGGCGTAGCCGCCCGCGGTCGTGTCTTCGACGCGAAGCGAATAGTTGCCGGAGTACACGGTGGTGCCGATGACGCCGCCAACGTTCGGGTCGACATAGCCGGTCCCGATGACCGCCGAATGCCCATTGGCGATCGACGCGTTGTACGCGGCGCCGCCCGGCAGGAAAAGCGCGGGAGTCATGACCGGACTGTAGGTGTTGTTGTAGTACGGTGCTCGATAGCCGCCACCGATCGTCCAGCCGTTGGTGGTGCCGTCTTCGAAGCCCCCATTGATAAATCCTGCGCCCCAAGCCGGGCTGGCGATCCCGACCACGGCGAGTGCTGCCGCCGCTTGCTTGAGCTTGACCATGTTCTTGTTCCCCGTTCCCTGAAATGCGAGCCCGGATTTCGGCTCGTGGCTGCTATAAAGCAGGGTTCGTGCCAATTGCTGCTACTTCGTTGAATGGCAAAAAAAAAAGGCCAACCGCCTTCGTGACTCCATCCCACACTGTAAAAAACGGCGACGCCGACATCAGTTCTCGGTTCGTGTTATGGGCGCGCCGCTCGCCCCTATTCGCTGTTTTCCCACCGCGGGCGCCACGTCCGTGCGCGCGAAGTCGTCTCCCTTGAAGAGCAATGGAAGCGACGTCGTCTTGGCCAGCGCGTAGCTGAAGAGATCGCCGAAGTTCAGCGCAGCCGGATGCCCGCTGCCCTTCCCGTACACCACGAACGCCACGTAAGCCGCGTCGGCCGTTGCTGCATCGGGCGAGATGATTTCGAAGAAGGGCAGGCGCAGGAGGTCGTCGAGCAGCGCAACCGCCCGTTGCCCGCGTCGGGCGTGGACGACCAGCCGGGCTTCGAC
>CALCZN010000103.1:0-6777 GCA_937903095.1 uncultured Burkholderiales bacterium | reverse complement strand
TGCTCCTCGCTCGAGCGCATCAGGTCGGCCGTCTGTCGCGGATTCAGCAGCAGCAGCTCGTCGCGCCCGAAGCCGGCGTCGTACAGCGCGTCGCGCAGCGCCCTCGCATCGTCGGGCTGCAGCACCAGCACCGCGTTCCCCGTAGGATAGAAGACGCCGTTGCGCGTGTGCAGGAAGCGCTCGCGCTGCGCGTCGGTCAGCGTGGGGTCGGTTTCGCCGGGGTGGCGCGGGTCGTGCTCCGGCTCCCGGCGGTGCGAATCGGCCTCGTGCCACCGCTGTCGCGCGCCGGCGGCGGAGTCCACCGAAGCGTTTCGTCGTTCCGTCATTGCCCTGCTCCTCGGTGTGGCTGATCCGAGGCGATGCAAGCGCGGCGCCCGCCGCCAGGCGCGCCCGTGGCAGAACTTCAGCTTCGCACCTCCTCCGAGCGTCGGGTGACAAGACTTGTCTGCGCATACAGCACGCGCCTGGCACATGGCGATCCGACCTCGGCGGCGGATCGTCACGGTTCGGCGCCGTCGATCACCGACTTGAGAGCCGGAACCATACCGGTAGCGGTCGACACGCTGGGCGTGCTGCTGCCGCGCGAATCGGGCGGAAAGATCCGCATTCTCGCGATAGCCGGGACAGCCGGGACGAATCGATCGCCGCAGGGAGCCGATCTCAGCGACTCCCGACGAACGGCCCTCACCCGTACCGTTATTCAGCGCACGAGAAGGGCCGACCGGATCAACACTTTCGAGTCGCTCGACTGTCGGAGCGAGCAGCAAGTGCGCCTTCCACCTCGACCGAGGTATGGACTCGCGCGAAAAAGCCATCGAGTACGTCGAGTGCATTTGCATGACGCGCCGGTGTCGACCCGCCCGAGCAATCGGACAGGATGACAACCGAATAGTCGCGCATGAATGCGTCGCGGACGGTTGTATCGACGCACACGTCCGTAGTCGCGCCGCACGCGACGATCGTGTCGATCCGGGCCGCACGGAGCATGGCATCGAGTCCGGTATCGGCAAAAGCCGAATATCGGAACTTGTCGACGACAAAGTCACCCACCTCGGGTTGCACGGCGAACCAGTCGGCCAACTCAGGAGTACGTACGCGCCTCAGTGCGGTACGTGCATAGTGAGCCGTCAGCGCTCGGGATAGTGGCCACGAAGGAAAGACGGTACGTGCAAAAGCGACAAGATCGAAAGCACCCCGGTTTCTCGAGAGGAATTCGCCGAGACGAGCGCCCACCGAAGCGAAGTGAGAGGTGTCGTGTCCGAGCGCATCGATGACACCGCCAGGCAAGCAATAGTCCCGTTGCATGTCGATTACCAGGAGGGCAATTCGACCGCTCAATGCTGCGACAAGCTCGTCTCTTGCGCTTGCTTCGATCATGCCGCTCACTCGAACCATGAAACAAAGAACAGGACGGAGTCCTTCCACGCGATCATGACCGCGATCAACGCCACCATCACGCCAACGAATAACCAGGCTGCCTTGAACAACTCACCAAGACTGACGAACGGGATCATCCGCTTGACCACGAAGATGTTTACGCCGACCGGCGGCGTGATCATCCCGGCCTGGCCGAGAACGACGATCAGGACCCCGAACCAGATCAGGTCGTATCCCATGTTGACGATGATCGGCGCGAAGATCGGTACGGTGATGATGATGACCGGCAGAATTTCCATCACCATTCCTGCGATCAGATAACCGACGGAAATCAGCACGAGTACGGCGATGTGCGGAAGCTCGGACGACATGACTGTTTCCGCCAGCGTGAACGGAATGCGCGTCACGGTGAGGAACGTACTGAGAACGGCCGATCCGGCAATGATAAATACGACTACGGCCGAGGTGACCACCGTCTCCGTGAAGACCTTCGACAGCGATTCCCACTTGAACGACCGACGTGCAACGCCGAACAGGAATGCACCCGTTGCACCGACTGCACCCGCTTCGTTCGGCGTGAAGACGCCACCGAACATGCCACCAATCACCACGATGAGCAGTACCGCCGGTTCGATGAGTCCGGTGAGAGAGCGGAACCGGACCGACCACGACGTGGGCGGCGCAATTTCCGTGTTCAATGTGCGACGCCGCTCGACGAACACGACCATCACGGCGAACCCTATTGCCATGATGATTCCAGGCGCAATTCCCGCGACGAACAGGCGCCCGATGCTTTCGTTGACGAGGATGCCGTAGATGATGAAGGTGACGCTGGGCGGGATCAGGATGCCAAGCGTGCCGCTGGCCGCAACCGTTGCACCCGCAAAGCCCATCTGGTACTTCGCGCGCTGCATCTCGGGCAGGGCGAACGCGCCGATGGTCGCGGCCGTGGCAATAGCCGATCCGGAGATCGCGGCGAAGCCCGCACAAGCGGCCACTGTTGCGACGGCGAGCCCGCCCGGCATATGACCGAGCCACGCACGTGCAGCCGAGTAGAGTCGCTCTCCGCCTCCGCCGGCGAACATCAGCTGCCCCATGAGAATGAAGAGTGGCAGCACCGCAAGATCGTATTGCCCGATCTTGGCGTAGATCGTCGGGGCCAGGCTCTCGAAGCCCACCGCCGTCCCGACCCAAAGACTGACGCCGGCCATGCCAACGACCGCCATCGCCGCGGCAACGTTGGTCCCGAGAAAGATCAGGCCGAGCGCGAACAGGACGCCGAGGAGACCGGCTATTTCAGGGCTCATGAAAGTCTTCGCCCCTTTACGAGTTCGATGAATTGCAGGGCCGCGACGGCCGTCACAGCGATCATGCCGATCGATACGGCCGCGTAGACGACCCACTGCGGCATGTGCAGGATGTCCGTAACCTGGCCGGACCTCTTCATCGCTTCGGTGGCGAAAACGAACTGTGCTGCGAGCACGAAGAAAAAGGCGACTTCGACAGCGAGCGTAAGTCCGCGCAGGCGCCAGCTGGCGCGTTCCGTAAGGCGCTCCGTTACGGTTTCGACGAAGATGAACGTGCCGGTGCGCTGCACGTGAGGCAGCGCACCGGCGACTCCAACGGCCCCGAGCATGCTGACGAGTTCATACGTGCCCGGCACCGGAGCCCTGAACAAGATGCGCAGGACGACGTCTGCGACAGTCAAGAGCGTCATCGCACCAATCGCAAGCTTTGCCACGAATAGACAGGCATCGGAAAGACGAAACGCGATGCGAATCGGCATGGTCGGACCAGGCGGCTTCTTTCTCTGCGTCTACTTGTTGCCCGAGTTCGGATCCAATGGCGGGTATTCGGAGGTGTACTTGCGGATGGCCTCTTTTTTCACTTCGAGAATCTCACGACCCGGCAAGCCGGCCGCCTCCATGCGCTTCACGTAATCGGCTTCCAGGGGTGCCAGGACAAGATCACGCCAACGCGCCATCTCGGACGGCTCCAGACGAATGAACTCGTGCTCGCGTTCGCGCGCGTAGGAGAGTCCCTCCATCTCGATCTTGTCCCACAACTCGCCCGCCTTGTCCGCGTACTCGTCGGAGACCGACCCGAGAGCCGCTTTGGCATCCGCAGGAAGCGAATTCCACCTGTCCTTGTTCATGACCACCGCGAACGTCGTGACATATCCCACATCCGTCGAGACCGTCGTGAACCTGGTGACCTCGGCGAACCGGTAGTAGCGGTGCGTATTGAAAGTGCCGTCGGTACCATCGACCACGCCACGCTTCAGCGGGTCGTAGGCTTGTGTGATCGGCATGCTGACAGGTGATGCGCCCAGGGCCGTCAAGATCCGTGCGGAGAGCCCGGTCGAGCGGATACGCATGCCTTTGAGGTCCTCGAGCTTCCGAACCGGCCTGGATGCGGTCAGGATGGACCCCGGCGGGTGTGCATGGACGTACAGCACATGAACCTGCGAGAGCTCTTTCGGTGTGAACTTCCGGTAGATCTCGTTGGCCACCCGCGTAGTGAGCCGTCCGCTGATCGGGTAACCGGGCAGGTCGACCGACTCCATTACCGGGAAGCGGCCGGGAGTGTAGGCCAGAACCGCCTGGCACATGTCGGACAGCCCCTGCAGAACGCCCTCGAAACACTGCGCGGGCGTCGTCAACGTGCCACTGGGAAAGACCTGTACTTCCACTTTCCCGCCCGTGCGCGCCTTGACGTCCTGTGCGAACTGCGTGGTGAGTTGCCCGAACGGGTACGAAGCGGGAAACAGATCACTGAGTCGCAGCACCGTCGTTTCGGCTGCTGCGGCGCCACTCATCGCGAGCAATGCGGCAAAGGCGAATGAGCGTGCTCGGGTCGT
Organism: uncultured Burkholderiales bacterium; assembly: GCA_937903095.1. Taxonomy (GTDB): domain Bacteria; phylum Pseudomonadota; class Gammaproteobacteria; order Burkholderiales; family Burkholderiaceae_E; genus Zeimonas. The sequence goes on along the minus strand of CALCZN010000103.1, from coordinate 2,540 downwards.
GAAAATCGACATCCTCGTCTCCTCGATCGTCCTAGTCGGCCATTCTTCGAACAGGAAGCAACACATGTGACGGCTGCAGCGAGTCGTGATAAATCGTGTGCTCGGTCCTCGTCATGTTGTTCACGTGGTACCAGATTGCAAAATCCTCCCAGGGAGAATCCTGGCCCTTGATCAGGATCTGGATTCGATGCCCCGGCAGGAAGACGTGCGCCGTGTCCCGCAGATCGATCTGGTAGGCGTAGGTCTCGTCGGGCTTCGTTTCCAGGCGACGCTGATGCGGGTGATAGGGGCGCTCGGGGGTCGAGCGCTCCCCATCGAGCTCTCGATGCGACGCCTTCAGCCAACCCTTCGTGACAATCTTCGACGTTCCATCCGGCGCTACGTCGCGCAGTTGCACGAACCAGTTCGCATCGTCGGACGAGAGACTCGCCCAGAAATGCAGTGCCACCGGGCCTGCAATCTCCAGCCCTCGAGACACGGGCGCCGACGTAAACCTCACGTTCTCGCTCGACTGCCCCGGCGCTTGCCAGGGCTCGTTGAAGAAGCGACTCGGCCGCTCGTGCGGCATCTGGGCCTGGTCCGACAGGACTCCCGCTTCGTGCAGGTAGTACGGCTGATACGAGACGTCCTTCGGCGGCCACGCGTCGGCCTGGTCCCAACGGTTCGTGCCCTTGACGAAGTAGCGTACCGGCGGCTCGTCCATCACGCCGGTGTCGTTGCCCTTCAACCAGTGGTCGTACCAACGCAGCACGAGATCGTGGTTCTCGTGCCAGGGCCGGCCGAAGCCGCCCTCCCACGACGTCTCGGTCACCATCATCTTGCGCGGCGCGTCGAGGTTGTGGAAGGCATCGATGGCTCCTGGAAGATGAATCGCCCAGGCGCTCCATCTCGACACGATGAACACCGGAATCCGGATCTTGTCGAAGTCGGGATATGCCGACCGCTCGCGGTAGAACTGGCCGTCGAACGGATGCATCAGCAGATCCAGCATCAGCGGGTTGTTTTCCGGATTGATCGTGAGCTTGTAGAGATACGGGTAGCCGCGAAGGTCTCGATCTCCCCGGATGCTTTCGAGGCGCGCTGCGTACTCGTCTTCGCTCAGGAGCGTCCTCGACATCGGCTGCGTGGTCGACGTGGGGAATAGTCGCCAGATGTGCTGATAGAAGCCGAAGTTGAAGATCCCGCCGTGGTACGCGAGCTGACGGTACATGTCCGTGTAGCCGTCGTGCACGAAGATCGCCTTGAGGCTCGGCGGTCGCTGGGTCGCAACGAGCAACTGATTGACTGCGAAATACGACATCCCGAGCATGCCGACGTTCCCGTTGCACCACGGCTGCCTGGCAATCCACTCGACGAGGTCGTATCCGTCCTGTTGCTCCTGCTCGCCAAAATGCAGGTATTGCCCGCCCGATCGTCCAATCCCGCGCGGATCGCCATGGACGTGCACATAACCGCGTGGCACGAAGTAGTCGGTCATGCCACTCTCGATGCCACCGGTGCCGCGTGTGTAATCCGACTCACGGCCCACTGGCGGCGCGAGGTGCTGGATCTCGCGGCCATACGGCGACATCGACAGCAGAGCGGGATAGCGGGCTCCCGCGGGCCCTTTCGGAAGACATACGTCCACGAACAGCTGCGTACCGTCACGCGCTCTGACCGGCACTTCGATCTGCCACTCGTCCATCTCGAACACTGGCGGCGAAAGCCGGGTGCGCCAATCGTCGGACGCTGCCATGTCGTATCCCTCCATATGTCTCTGAGGTTCTTCTACGATCGTTTCATTTGTAATGACTTTACTATTGCGCGTTCCGCAATGTCAACGCGCCGCTGCTGGCGGACCAACAAGTTCCGTACCGGAGATCCGATTCGAATGCCCGACGCCAAGCACAAGAAGGTAAAGCGGCCAGTTGCCCGTTCTTCCGCCGGAGACAGGAACCGTGAATCGCTGCGGCTCGGCCGGTTCTTTCCCTATCATCTGGCGATCACGGCAGACATCGTCAGCGGCGAGCTTGCTGCCGCACTTCATCACGCTACGAAGCTGAGCATGACGGAGTGGCGCATCATGGCGGTGATCGGCTCCTTCGCCCCTCTCTCGACGAAGACGGTGGCCGCGTACACGACAATCAACAAGGTACGCGTCAGTCGCGCAGTCAGCCGCCTTGTTCAACTAGGGTATGTGACGCGCGAGATCGATCCGGTGGACAATCGTCTGCTCAAGCTCGACTTCTCGACCAGGGGGAGAGCGATCTTCGATGTGATCAGCTCAGTAGCCACCGCTTGGGAAGACGCGCTGCTCGAATCGTTCTCGGACAAGGAGATCGACACGATCGTCGGCGCGCTCGCACGATTGAGGGCGCGGGTGGGTGAACTCGCACCCGCACGCAGGAAAGCCAAAGCCAGGCTGCCGGACGAGCTCGGAGCCCCGATGCTCACTCGTTCACGCCGGGATCGAGAATCGGGCTAAATTCCTTTGTGGCAATCGCGCCGGCGTCAGTCGACCTTCGCGCCCGATGCCCTGACGACCTCGCCCCATCGGGCGC
>CALCZN010000102.1:0-11792 GCA_937903095.1 uncultured Burkholderiales bacterium | reverse complement strand
CTGGGTCGGCGAGCAGCGGCTCGCGGTCGAGCCGACCAGCATGATCTTCATTCCGGCCGGCATCCGCCACGGCCTGGCAGCGAGCCCGGACAGCCGCCTCGTGCTGCTGTTCATCAAGAGCCCCGGCATTCCCGAAGCGGCGGGCGCGACGACAGGCGACGGCGCGCGCGCCGTTCTGCCGACGGCGAGCCCGAAGCTGCGGCTCGAGGTCGCCGACGTGCGCACCGAAGCGCTCGACGTCGTGCAGGTCGAACTGCGCGCGCCCGGCGGCGGCGAACTGCCCGCCTTCGAGCCCGGCGCCCACGTCGCGGTCGACCTGCCCAACGGCCTGATCCGCCACTACTCGCTGAGCAACGACTGGCGCGAACGCGATCGCTACGTGCTCGGAATCGCACGTGCGCCGAACGGCAGGGGCGGCTCGCAGTTCGTCCACGAGTCGCTGCGCAAGGGCATGACGCTCGACGTCGCCGCGCCGCGCAACGGCTTTCCGCTCGATGCTTCGGCCACGCAGTACCTGTTCCTCGCCGGCGGCATCGGCATCACGCCGATCCTCGCGATGATCCGCTGGTGCGAGGCGCAGGGCCGCCGGTGGCGGCTGGCCTACGCAGTGCGCAGCGCCGAGCGCGCCGCGTTCCTCGAAAGCCTCTCGGGGATCGGCGGAGGCTCGGTCCACCTGCACTGCGACGAGCAGGAATCGCGCGTCTTCGATCCGCAGCCGTGGCTGTCGGGCGCGCCGCACGGCGAGCACGTCTACTGCTGCGGTCCCGCGCCGATGATGGCGGCCGTGAAGGAGGCTGCCAGCCATCGCGACCCCGCGAGCGTGCACTTCGAGTATTTCAACGCGCCGTCCGGCGCTTCGGTCGCGATTCCCGCCGATGCTAGACCTTTCACCATCGAGCTTCGCCGCAGCGGACGCTCGCTGACGGTGCCCGCCGACAGGACCATTCTGCAGATCCTCGAGCAGAACGGGATTCCGGTGGTGAGTTCGTGCCGCGAAGGCACCTGCCGCACCTGCGAGACGGTCGTCTGCGAAGGTGCCATCGAACATCGCGACTTCTGCCTGACGCCGCAGGAGCAGGAAACCGGAAGAACGATGGTGGTCTGCGTCTCGCGCGCGAAGTCCGAGCGTCTCGTTCTCGATCTCTAGGAGTCGATCGCCCATTGCCGGTTCAACCAGAGGAGACAGACATCATGAACATCCCGATGCATCGCTGGCTTGCCCTTCTCGCGCTCACCGCCTTTGCACTGTTCGCTCACGCCGCCGAGCCGATCCGCATCGGATCGGTAGTTTCGGCCACCGGATCAGCCAGCATCATCGGCGATCCACAGATGAAGACGCTGCAGATGTACGTCGACTCGATCAACCGGCAGGGCGGCGTGCTCGGCCGGCAGCTCGAACTCGTCGCCTACGACGACGCGAGCGACGTCAACAAGGCCAATTCGTTCACCAAGCGCCTGCTCAACAGCGATCGCGTCGACGTCGTCATCGGCGGGTCGATGAGCGGCGCGGCGATGTCGATGATTCCGCTGGTCGAGCAGGCCGAGGTTCCGTTCATCACGATGGCCGGAGCCATTTCGATCATCGAACCCGTGAAGAAGTGGGTGTTCAAGACTTCGCTGACCGACCGCATCGTCGCGGAGATGGTCTTCCGCGACATGCGCAAGCGCGGCATCACGAAGATCGCGCTGTTCAGCGAGAACAGCGGCTACGGCCAGTCGGGCAAGGCGCAGTCGGAACTCGTTGCCGCGAAGTACGGCGTGCAGATCGTCGCGCGGGAAGTCTACGGCGCCACCGACGTCGACACGACTCCGCAACTCACGAGGATCAAGCAGGACGCGGACGTGCAGGCGATCTTCGTCTTCGGCGCGGGGCAGGGGCCGGCCGTCGTCACGCGCAACTACCGGCAGCTGGGCATGAACAAGCCGCTGTACCAGTCCTATGCGGTGTGCTCGAACGACTTCATCCGGCTCACCGGCGAAGCCGCCAACGGCACGCTGCTGCCCTGCACCGCGATGCTGGTGGCCGACGATCTGCCGGACAGCAATCCGCAGAAAGCGGTCGTCAGCAGCTACGCGAGCGCCTACCGGAATCTGTGGAAGTCCGACGTCTCGCACTTCGGCGGCTGCGCCTTCGACGCGTTGATGCTCTACCTCGATGCCGTCAAGCGCGCGGGCTCCACCGACAAGGCGAAGGTACGCGACGCGCTCGAACAGACGAAGGGCATGGTGCTCACCGCCGGCACGTACAACATGTCGAGCACCGATCACATGGGGCTGGACGTGAACGCCTATCCGATGCTGGAGATCCGCAATGGGGGGTGGTCGCTGGCGGATTGAGCGACTGCGGCCGATTCAGGCCTGCGGCGGAACGGTCGTCAATTCGGCCTGGCGACGGAAGTGCTCTTCGAGCACCTTGCGCGCCTGCTTCGCATCGCGGGCGAGCGCGGCCTTCTTGAGCTGCTCGTGCTGGTCGTCGGCGTCGTGCACCCGCTCGCCGTAGCGCCACAGATGGCGCCGATAACGCTCGAGCTGATCGTAGAGCACGTCGAAGAAATGCAGCAGCCACGGCGATCCGCAGGCGCTGCACAGCGCGTAGTGGAACTCGCGATGCCGCTGCTCCCATTCGTCCTGGGCACTCGAAGGATCGCCGGTGGCCGAAGCCGTCAGACGCGCCGCCGCCTTCGCCAGCCGATGGGCCGCGGTGACGATCGCCGCCTCCCAGTTGTCGTCGCCCTGCCGGATCGATCGCTGCAGCGCGTTGATCTCCAGGTACGCGCGCAGCGACGAGACGTCGAGCATCTCCTGCGGATTGAGCGGCGCGACCACGAATCCCTTGTGATCGACGACGTGCACCAGGCCGTCGCCGGCCACCTGGAACAGCGCTTCGCGCAGAGGGCTCGTGCCGACGCCGTAGCGCTGCGCGAGCTTCTCGATCGTGAGGCGCTCGCCGGGCTGGAAGCGGTTGCAGATGATGTCGCGGCGGATCTGCTGGGCCGTTCGTCCGGCGAGCGTGCGCGGCTCGATGCCGCGCGGCGCGCCTGCCCTGGGGCCCCAGGAAGGCGGCTCGGTCGCGTCGGCAGGCTTCGGAGCACCGTTCGCATGACCGGCTTCGGGACGAAGTCGTGCATTCATCGCACGAGTATACGGCGGCAGTCTCCACATTTTCCAAAGGATTTTGGAAAATGTTGACGCGTTTCGATGACGATGCTCTAATCCCCCGACGAGAAGAAGAACCCGAACCGCCCTACGGGTAACAGGAGGAGGACGCCGTCCCATGATTCCGATTCCGCAGGCGCCCGAGTGGATCCTCCATTCCGGCCGCGTGCACGCGGACGAAGTGCCCGGCCGCACGACCGAGGCGATCGCGATCGGCGGCAAGCGGATCCTGGCCATCGGCAGCGATCGCGACCTGCTCTCGCTGGCCGGTCCCGGTACACGGAAGCACGACCTCGGCGGCCGCCGCGTGATCCCGGGGCTGATCGACTCGCACAACCACCTGTCGATCGTCGGCCAGGGCTCGCTCGGCTGCGACATCAGCGGCATCGCTTCGATCGACGACCTGCTCGAAGCGATCCGGGCCGCTGCGCTGACGACCGAACCGGGCGCGTGGATCATGACGACGCAGGTCGGCGAGAGCGTGATCTCGCACGAGCTTCGGGAAGGCCGCTATCCGTACCGCCGCGAACTCGACCGGGCCGCGCCGAACCACCCGGTGTGCGTGCGCTCCTTCCACGTCGGCATCCTCAACACGAAGGCGCTCGAGCGGCTGGGCATCACGCGCTCGACGCCATCCCCCAAGGGCGGTGAGATCGGCCGGCAGCCGCAGCCCGACGGCGAACTCGACGGGCGCTTCTACGAAGCCGCGTGGACGACGCTGGTCGAACGGCGACTGCCCGAGCCCAGTCTCGAACGCCGGGTGTCGGCGATCGAATCGGCCGCGCGCAAGCTCAACCGGCTCGGCATCACCCAGGTCTGCGAACACGGCATACCGTGGAAAACCTGGGAGGCGTACGGCGCGGCGCAACGCGCGAACCGGCTCAGCGTGAAGGTCTCGGCGCACCTGCACGTGGGCCCGGGTTCGCAGGTCGAGGACGACGGGGAAGCGATCCGCGAAGTCGGCCGCATCCGGCAGGCTTCGTCTCCCGGCGACCGCGTCACGCTCGACGGCGTGAAGGTGTTCATCGACGGCGGCGTCGCGCTCGGAACGGCCTACTTCGCCCGGCCCTACCGCACGGCCTACGGCGAATGGACGAACGGTCTGCAGGTGACCCCGGCCGAGCGCCTGCGCAGCATCGTGCGCCTGTGCCTGGAGAACCGGATCCAGATCTCGCAGCACGCCTCGGGCGATGCCGCGATCGCGCACGTCCTCGACGCCTATGACGCGGTGGCCGACTCCGCGGCGATCCGCAACGGACGCTTCATCCTCGTTCACTGCCAGTTCCCCGTCGAACGCGACATCGACCGGATCGCCGATCGCGGGGTGCTCGTCGCCGCGCAGACGCTCTTCCTCTACAACATGGGGCAGGGCTACACGCAGTACCACGGCGAGCGCGGCAAGTCGGCGGTTCCGCTGCGCACCTTCCTCGACCGCGGCTGTCACGTCGGGCTGGGCTCCGATGCGCCGGTCAACCAGTTCCATCCGTTCATGGGCGCCTGGCACGCGATGAACCGCGTCTGCAAGGCCACCGGCGAACGAATGGATGCGGGACAGGCCATCACCGAGAGCGAAGCTTTCCGCTGCTACACCGAGCGCAATGCCTGGTTCGGTTCGCGGGAGGCGTCCACCGGCAGGCTCGTCGCGGGCGCGGCGGCCGACCTGGCGATCCTCGAATCCGATCCGGACCTGTCGAGCCTCGAGAGCGCGCTGGCAACCCGCGTGGCCTGCACGATCGTCGACGGCGAGATCGTGCACGGATCACTCCCGGCAACCGACTGACGGCGCGAGCGCCGCCGAAGTCCCATCGACACTCCCTCCCGTTGGAGACGCGACATGGCTGAAATCGTTTTCGCTGCCGGCGTTCCGCATGCGCCGGGCCTGATCGGCCTGCTCGATGCGGCGCCCGCCGACGTGCAGGACTTCGTTCGCGGCATGTACGCGGATCTGCGCGAGAAGCTGCTCGCGGCCCGGCCCGACGTGCTCCTCGTCTTCGCCAACGATCACCTCGCGAACAGCCGTCCGCGCGCCTATCCCGATTTCCTGATCGGAATGGCGCCGGTGCACTCCGGCCCCTACGAGTGGTACCGCGAATGGCTGGGCTGCCGCGACTATCGGGTCAAGGGCAGTCCCGAAGTCGCCGAAGCGCTGTTCCGCGGCATGAGCCGGCGCGGCCACCGGATGTACGCGCAGCGCGAGAACCTTCGCTTCGACGACAACCTCTCGATCCCGTCGCTGCACCTGCGGCTGGACGAGACCGACATCGGCGTGGTGCCCGTACTGCAGAACTGCACCGTGCCGCCGCTGCCCGACACCCGCCAGTGCTACGCGCTGGGCCAGTCGTTGGCCGACCTCGTCGCGCGCGACCTGCCCGCCGGATTGCGGGTGGCGCTGCTCGGCTCGGGAGGCCTGAGCCACGAGCCGGGCGGCTCGCGCTACTGGTACATCGACAAGGATTTCGATCTCTGGTTCATGGAGCTGATGGCCTCGGGCGACCACGAGAAGCTGCTGCGCGACCTGACGGTGGCCCGCATGGAGCAGGCCGGCTCGGGCGGCACGATGGAGGTCCTGGCGTGGGTCATCGTCGCCGGCGCGATCGGTCCGCGCTACGGCGCGCAGTCGGCCTATGCGCTGCACACCAACTTCAAGTGCGGGATCGGCGCGGTCACCTGGGACCTGGACACGCGCGTCGACGTCCCCCGGCCGGTTCGCGATCCAGGCCCCGTCACCACCGAACCGACGCTGCTCGGCGCGCTGGACCCCGGCCTCGCCTCGCACGACCTCGTGCAGGACCTGAAATGGGATGCGCAACTGCGCCAGCGCTTCGCCACGAACGAGGCAGAGGTGCTCGACCGCTATCCGCTGCGCCCCGAGGAACGTCGCGCGATCGAACGGCGCGATTTCCGCGCCCTCTACGACCTCGGCTTCCATCCCTACCTGGGCGGGCAGCTGGCGCGGCTGATCTACGGCAACACGGCCGGCAAGGGCGCGACGATCGCCGTACAGAAACTCGTCGAATCGCTGCGCGGGGAGCAGGCCGAGGCCTTCGACGCCAACGAGGGCGTCACCGCGAAGACCTGAACGGCACGCCATCCCGGTCGTCGAACGAAACCGCCACGCGATGTCCATGACCCCCCATTCGACTGCCGACGAGATCGGCCACGACGCCTCGGCCCGATCGATCTTCGAGGAGGCGGTCTCCACCGGCGAGATCGTCGAGTTGTCGCACGCGCTCGACACCGGAATGCCGGTCTATCCCTATCACGCGCCCTACACGCTGTCGCTGCATCGCCGCCACGGCGATCCGCATCCGAAGCCTCGCATCGCCGAGTCGAGCTTCGCCAACGAGATCGTGGTGATGTCGTCGCACACGTCCACGCACATCGACGCGCTCGGCCACTTCTCCCGCTGCGGCCGCGTCCACGGGGGCGCGTCCGCGCAGAGCATCGAGACCGCGCAGGGCCTCTCGCGGCTCGACGTGACCGACATCGCGCCGATCTGGCGAAGCGCGGTGCTGTTCGACGTCGCCCGCTATCGCGGCGTCGACGCGTTGCAGCCGGCCGAGGAAATCACGCCCGCCGATTTCGAGGGGTGCCTGCGGCAGCACGGCATCGAATTCCGCGCCGGCGATCTCGTCCTCGTGCGCACCGGCTGGGCGCGGCACTGGCGCGATTCGCCGCTCTTCAACGGCAGCCGCGGCGGCCTGCCCGGGCCGGGCCGCGACGGCACCCAGTGGCTCCTCGACCACGGCGCGTCGATGGTCGGGTCGGATACGCCGGCCTTCGAGGTCATCCCGTCGGTGGGCGATTCCGTGCACGCGATGCTCCTGGTGGATCGTGCGATCCACATCATCGAGAACCTCGATCTCGAGCAGCTGGGCCGGAAGCGGCCTACCCGCTTCCTCTTCGTCGGCTTGCCCCTGCGCATGGCCGGCGCCACCGGATCGCCGCTGCGGCCGATCGCCGTTCTCTGAGGACTCCCATGGCGATCCATCGACTCGAAGCAGGTCCGGACACCATCCGCGTGGGCCTGATCGATCGCAGCTTTCCGCCGCTGCTCACCGTCGATCCGGGGGACGAGGTCCATCTGTCCACGCTCGGCCTGTGGGCCGGCGAGGTGGCGTTCGGCGCCCCCTTCGAGGAAGTGATGCGCGTGCGCGCGCGCTACGCAGGACGCGGGCCGCACAGCCTCACCGGACCGATCGCCGTGCGCGGCGCGAGAGCCGGGCAGGTGCTTCGCGTGGACATCCTCCAGCTCGAGGTCGGCGCCTTCGGAATGAACCTGATGGCGCACGGACCGAACAGCCGCGGACTGCTCGCCGACGACTTCCCGCAGGGCAGCGTGCGCCATTTCCGCTTCGACCGCGAGCGCCGGACGGCCGAATTCGCCGACGGCATCCGGGTGCCGCTGCGCCCCTTCCTCGGCATCCTCGGCGTCGCGCCGAAGGACGAGGGCGCGCACTCGTCGACGTTGCCGGGCCCCTTCGGCGGCAACATCGACTGCGCCGACCTGGTCGCGGGGACGACGCTCTTCCTGCCGATCCAGGTCGATGGCGCCCTCTTCTACGCCGGCGATGCGCACGCCGTGCAGGGGCACGGCGAGGTCAACGGCACGGCGCTCGAAACCTCGATGGAGCTGGCCCGCCTGCGGCTGTCGGTGGAGTCCGGACCGTCGATCAGCGCGCCGCGCGCGGAAACGCCGACCCACTGGATCACGATGGATTTCGACCGCGACCTGCGCACGGCCGCGCGGCTCGCGCTGACCGCGATGATCGATCACCTGACGAGCTTCACTCGACTCGCCCGCGACGATGCCTATCGCTTGTGCTCGCTCGCTGCCGATCTCGTCGTCACCCAGGTCGTCAATGGCAACCAGGGTGTGCATGTGCGCCTGCCGAAGAGCCTGTTCGACGATGCACGACGCGATTCGTGAGGGCCGCAAGGGCGAAGCGACCGACGCCCTCGAGCTCGAGGGCATCGGTCTGCGCTTCGGTGGCGTGCAGGTTCTGCGCGACGTCAGCTTCGCCGTGCCCCCAGGCGAAATCTGCGGCCTCATCGGTCCGAACGGCGCAGGCAAGACGACGCTGTTCAACTGCATCAGCGGCGTGTACCGCGGCAACGACGGCTCGATCCGCATCGGCGGCGTGCCGATCGCCGGACTGCCGCGGCACGAGGTCATCGGGCTGGGCGTCGCGCGCACGTTCCAGAACACCGCTTTGTTCCCGGGCCTGTCCGTGCTCGAGAACGTAATGCTCGGCGCGCACCATCGCGTCCGCCCTCGTGCCCTGGCGGCAGCGCTCTGCCTGCCTCGGGCTCGTGAACAGGAAAGCCGCCTGCGCGCATCGGCGCTGGAGAGCCTCGAACGGCTCGGCCTGGCCGCGTTCGCCGACCGTCAACCGGGCGATCTCACGCTGGGCACCACCAAGCGGGTGGAGATCGCACGCGCCCTGCTCGCCGCGCCGCGAGTCCTGCTGCTCGACGAGCCGGCCAGCGGCCTCGTCGCCGAGGAGGTCGAGCGCCTGGGCCAAGTCATCCGCGAGATCCGGCGCGACTTCGATCTCACCGTCGTCCTGGTCGAACACCACATGGGCCTGGTCATGGGACTGGCGAATCGCGTGGTCGTCCTGGAATCCGGCCGCAAGATCGCCGACGGAAACCCCGAAGCGGTGCGCAACGACCCCGCGGTGATCGAGGCATACCTGGGGAGCGCGGAATGAAGCTGCTCGAGGTCGCCGGCCTGTGCGCGGGCTACGGCCGCTCGGAAGTGTTGCACTCGGTGAGCTTCGACATCGACGAGGGAGAGATCGTCGTCATGCTCGGCGTCAACGGCGCCGGCAAGACGACGACGCTGCGTGCGCTCAGCGGCCTCGTCGACAGCACGCGCGGGCGGATCGTCTTCGGCGGCGAGCCCATCCGCGGGCTCGCGCCCGAGGCCGTCGTCGCGCGCGGGATCGCTCACGTCCCGGAAGGCCGCGGCACCTTCGCCGACTTCACGGTACGCGAGAACCTGCTGCTGGGCGCCTGGTTCCGGAGCGACCGCGAGGAGATCGTGCGCGACATCGCTTCGTGGGAGACGTTCTTCCCGATCCTGCGCGAGCGGCGCGACCAGCGCGCCGGAACGCTGAGCGGCGGCGAGCAGCAGATGCTCGCCATCGCGCGCGCACTGATGTCGAGGCCGCGGCTGCTGCTGCTCGACGAGCCCTCGCAGGGGCTCGCCCCGCTCGTCATCCGCGAGCTGTTCGGACGGCTGCGCGAACTGAACCGCGAACGCGGCACGACGATGTTCATCGTCGAGCAGAACGCCCGGTTGTCGCTGGACATGGCGCACCGCGCCTACATACTGCAGGCGGGCGAGGTCGCGACGAGCGGCCCGGCCGCCGACATGCGCGACGACGAGAACGTGCGTCGCGCGTACCTGGGAGTCTGATCGTGTCCCTGTTCCTCCAGCAGGTGGTCGGCGGCCTGACCATCGGCGCCGTCTACGCGTTCCTCGCGCTGGCGCTGGTGTTCTGCTTCCGCTCCACGGGCGTCGTCAACTTCGCGCAGGGCGAGATGGCGGTGTTCTCCACCTACCTCGCATGGCAGATGCACGCGTGGGGCGTGCCGTTCTTCCTGGCGATCGCCGGCAGCCTCGGGCTCTCGCTGGCGATCGGCGCCGCGGTCTACTGGGCGACGATCCGTCCGCTCGCCAATGCATCGCATCTCGCGGTGGTGGGCGTCACCGTGGGGCTCTTCTTCTGCTTCAACAGCCTCGCGCAGCTGGTCTGGGGAGGACTCGGCAAGGACTTCCCGCAGATCCTGCCCGGGCCCTCGTGGCGCCTCGGCCCGGTCGTGATCGGCCGCGACACCGCGAGCATCTTCCTGCTGCTCGGCCTCACGCTGGTCGCGCTCTATGTCTTCTTCGAACACACCCGGCTCGGCCTCGGATCGCGCGCGGCCGCGGCCGCACCGGTGCAGAGCCGCCAGGCCGGGCTGCCCGTGCAGCGCCTGTTCCTGCTGGGCTGGGGAGTCGCCGCGCTGATCGGCGCGCTGGCCGGCGTGACGGTGGCGCCCGAACTCGGGCTCAGCCCGGACATGATGCTGCTCACCGTGATCTACGCCTTCGCCGCGGCAACGCTGGGCGGCTTCAACAGCCTCGTCGGGGCGGTAGTGGGCGGGCTGGTGGTCGGCGTAGGCGAGAACCTCGCCGGCACGTACATTCCGGCGATCGGCGGCGACCTGAAGGTCAGCGTGGCGCTGTTCGTCATCCTGCTCGTCCTGCTGGTGCGGCCTTCCGGCCTGTTCGGACGTCCGGAGGCCGTGCGCCTATGAGACCCGTGGCCGGATTCCGGATCCCGGGCGCCGCGCAGGCGGCGCTGGCCGCGGCGGCGCTCGTCCTGCTCGCGCTGGCCCCGCTGCAGCTGAACAGCTACCGCACGGGCCAGCTGACGAGCACGCTGGTCTTCGCCACGGTGCTGATCGGGCTGAACCTCGCAACCGGCTTCGCCGGCATCATCTCGCTCGGGCACGGCGCGCTCTTCGCGATGGGCGCGTACACCACCGCAGTGCTCGCGCACCACTACGGCTGGCCGTATCTCGCCACGCTGCCGGTGGCCGTCCTGTCGACGATGGCGCTCGGCCTCGTCCTTGGCGTGCCGACGCTGCGCCTGCGTGGCCTGTACCTGGCGCTGGTGACGGTGGGCGTCGCGATCTGCGCGGTGCCGTTCTTCAAGCGCTTCGAGTGGCTCGGCGCCTCGCAGGGACTGCCGACGCCGCCGGTGCAGGCGCCTTTCGGCCTGCAGGCCGAGCAATGGGTGTACTACGTGGCGCTCTTCTTCGCGGCGGCCGGTCTCGTCCTCGCGCGCAACCTCGTGCGCAGCGGCGTCGGGCGCGCGGTGCGCGCCGCGAGCGTCAACGAACTGGCCGCCTCCACCTACGGCGTGAACATCGCCTGGTATCGGCTGCTCGTCTTCGTGATCAGCGCGGGCTACGCCGGCCTGGCGGGCGGGATCCAGACGATGCACGTCGGCTTCGTATCGCCCGATTCGTTCCCGCTCGCGCTGAGCCTGACCTTCTTCATCGGCGTCGTGGTCGGCGGCCTCGGCAGCGTCGTCGGCCCGCTGCTCGGCGCGGTCTTCATCCAGTACGTGCCGGTGTGGTCCGGCGAGATCGATCCGTCGCTGTCCGGAATCGTCTACGGCGTCGTCCTGATCGTCGTGCTCCTGGCAGCCCCGGAGGGCGCTGCGAGCATCGGACCCCGGCTCGTCGCAGCCTTCGACAAGCGGCCACTGGCGGAAAGGGCCGAACCCCGAACGTCCTGAGCAGCGTGAACCAGAACCACCAGAGGAGCAGACACATGCGTGCCACAACCCCTTGGATTACCGCCCTCGCATTCGCCGCGATGGCTTTCAGCCCGGCCGGTCGGGCCGACACCGGCGACCAGGGCTTCACCGACACCCAGGTCTCGCTCGGCAGCTCGTGCGCCGCGAGCGGCAACCTCGCGTCGTTCCAGACGACCTGCGCCGGCGAGGCCGCGTACTTCCGCTACGTGAACGAGGAACTCGGCGGCGTGCGCATGGCCGACGGCAAGACGCGCAGAATCAAGTTCACCTGGTACGACGACGCCTACTCGCCGCCGAAGACGCTCGAGAACGCCAAGC
>CALCZN010000101.1:0-3478 GCA_937903095.1 uncultured Burkholderiales bacterium | reverse complement strand
ACATGTCGCCGACCGAGCGGCCGAGCTGGTCGGCCATCACGATCAGCACCAGCGACGGCGGGATGATCTGCGCCAGCGTGCCGGAGGCGGCGATCACGCCGGTGGCGACGCGGCGGTCGTAGCCGTAGCGCAGCATGATCGGCAGCGAGATCAGGCCCATCGAGATCACCGAGGCGGCGACCACGCCGGTGGTGGCGGCGAGCATCGCGCCGACCAGCACGACCGCGTAGGCGAGACCTCCGCGGATCGGACCGAAGAGCTGGCCGATCGTGTCGAGCAGGTCCTCGGCCATGCCGCTGCGCTCGAGGATCAGCCCCATGAACGTGAAGAACGGGACGGCGAGCAGCGTCTCGTTGGCCATGATGCCGAAGATGCGCAGCGGCAGCGCCTGGAACAGCAGCGGCGGCAGCAGGCCCAGCTCGATGCCGACGACGCCGAAGGCCAGGCCGCAGGCGGCCAGCGAGAAGGCGACCGGGTAGCCGAACAGCAGGAACACGACGAGCGCGCCGAACATGACCGGCGCGATGTTCGCGGACAGGAAGGCGCTCACCGGTCGCTCATCGAGAGGATCACCGCGTGACCTTCGACGGCGGCGGCGTGCCGTCGTCGGCCTGCTGGTCGCGAACGAAGGCGGCCAGCGCCTCCTCGGCGCTCGGTTCCGGCGCGCGCGCAGTGGGATCGGGGCCGCGCCCGGCGAGAAACGCGAGGCGCTTGATCGTTTCCGAGATGCCCTGCAGGCCGAGCAGCGTGAAGCCCACCGGCACGATCAGGTAGACGGGCCAGCGGATCAGCCCTCCCGCGTTCGACGACATCTCGCCCGAGACAAAGCCGTTCCAGAAGAAGCGCCAGCCGAGCACGACGACCAGCACGACGAAGGGCAGCAGGAAGAAGATCGCGCCGAGGATGTCGATGACCGCGCGTCCGCGCGGGGAAAGCCGTCCGCTGAGTACGTCGATGCGCACGTGCTCGTTGTTCAGCAGCGTGTAGCCGGCGGCGAGGATGAACACCGCCGCGTACAGGTACCACTGGATTTCGAGCAGCGCATTCGAGCTCATGCTGAAGAGCTTGCGCACCGTGGCGTTGCCCGCGCTGATCAGCGTCGAGGCGAGCACCAGCCACAGCACGGTGCGGCCGACGCGGTCGTTCAACGCGTCGATCGCGCGCGACAGCGCGAGCAGCGAATTCAACGGATCACCTCGGGGCGCTCCCTGCGGAGGGTCGTGCGGAAGGCGCGCCATTGTCCATCAGCGGGACCGCGGCGCGCAATCCGGCCATTCACTCGCCCGATGCCGCAGCGCTGTCCTCGTCGGGCGCCGAGGCGAGCGGCACCTGCGAGGCGAGCACCTTGTCGACGCGCTTGCCGTCCATGTCGACGACCTCGAAGCGCCAGTTCTCCCAGACCACCGTGTCGCCGGTCTGCGGCATGCGCCCGAGCATCAGCATCAGCATTCCGCTCAGCGCCTGGTAACGCTCGCGCTCCTCCTCGGGCAGCGTGCGCAGGCCGAGCCGGTCCTTCAGCTCGGGCGTGGGGATCAGCCCGTCGAGCAGCCAGGAGCCGTCCTCGCGCTGGTAGGCCCAGCTGTCGTCGATGTCGCCGGTGGCGAACTCGCCGGTGATCGCCTCGAGCAGGTCGTGCAGCGTGATCAGTCCCTGCACCTCGCCGTACTCGTCGATGACGAGCGCGATCTGCGTGTTCGAGCTGCGGAAGTTCTCGAGCAGCTCCATGCCGGTGAGCGTCTCCGGCACGTAGAGCATCTCCTGCAGGTTGCGCGTGAGATCGATCCTGCCGTCGCGCAGCGACTGCGCGAGCAGCTGCTTGGCGTGCACGAAGCCGAGCACCTCGTCGACTCCGCCGCGGCATACCGGGAAACGCGAATGCTCGGACTCGGCGATCTTGCGCAGGTTCGCGTCGATGCCGTCGGACACGTCGAGCCAGACGATGTCGGGACGCGGCACCATCAGTGACGAGATCTGCCGGTCGTCCAGCCGGAACACGTTGCGCACCATCGCGTGCTCGCTGCGCTCGATGACGCCCGACTCCGACCCTTCGGCGAGCATCGCGTGGATCTCCTCCTCGGTGACCGAGGGCGCGGCGATGCGGTTCGCGCCGAAGGCGCGCAGCAGCACCTCGGTGGACCACGACAGCAGCCGCACGAAAGGCCGCGTGAGCTTGGCGAGGATCGTCATCGCGCGCGCGACATAGCGCGCGACGTTCTCCGGATTGATCTGGCCCAGCCGCTTCGGCACCAGCTCGCCGACGACGATCGACACGTAGGTGACGACGACGACGACGAGCGCGGTCGCCGCCCAGTTGGAATACGGCTGGCGCGCGCCGAGCGTCTCGAGCCAGTCGGCGAAGGGGTCGGCGAGCGCCGCCTGGCCGACGATCCCGTTCAGGATGCCGATCGACGTGATGCCGATCTGGATCGTCGACAGGAAGCGGTTCGGATCGGAGCCCAGCGCGAGGGCGACCGCCGCGCCGCGGTCGCCTTCCTCGGCGAGCTTCTGGAGCCGGGCCTTGCGCGCGGTGACCAGCGCGATCTCGGACATCGCGAACAGACCGTTCAGCACGATCAGTGCGAACAGGAGGGCGATTTCCATCAGGTCTCGCGCACCGCTCGGTCAGGCTCGCGCAGCGGGGGACGGGTGCCGAAGCGGCGCCATCGAGGCTCGGATTCGCTCATTCAGTCAGGCGGGGCGGCCGAAGCGGGCACCCGTCCTGCCCAGGCTGGAAGACGGATCGATTATAGCTGCGGCCCCGTGGTGACGAATACGGAGGTCGACGGTTATGATCACGGCGCATCGACCGTCGCGCCCAGCCGCGACGCCGCGCGCCTCGTTCGCGCGCGATCGAACGACATCGAACATCGGAGACCGGACTCGTGAAACGCATTCTGCTCGCTTTCCTCGCCATCGTGGCGTTCGGCGTGGGGTCCTTCGCCGCCGCGCAGACCACCCGGCTGTCCATCGGCACCGGCGGCACCGGGGGCGTCTACTACCCGCTCGGCGGCGGCATGGCGGCCGTCCTCTCGAAATACGTGCCCGGCTGGGAAGCCACCGCCGAAGTCAACGGCGCGTCGGTGGCAAACCTGCAGCTGATCGGCCAGGGCAAGCAGGACATCGGCTTCACGATGGCCGATGCGGCGTGGGACGCCGTGTCGGGCAACGCGAAGTTCAAGGACCGCAAGGTCGAGGCGCGCACGCTGATGGTGCTCTATCCGAACAAGATGCACGTCGTGACGACCGCCGACAGCGGCATCGCGTCGATCGCCGACCTGAAAGGCAAGCGCGTGTCCACCGGCGAGCCGAACAGCGGCACCGAGGTGATGGCGATGCGCCTGCTCGAGGCCGCGGGCGTGGGCACCGATTTCCAGCGTGAGCGGCTCTCGGTGGCCGAGGGCGTGAACGCGATGAAGGACCGCAAGATCGATGCGCTGATCTGGGTCGGCGGCCTGCCGACGGCGGCGATCACCGATCT
>CALCZN010000100.1:0-14801 GCA_937903095.1 uncultured Burkholderiales bacterium | reverse complement strand
TTGCCGGAGGCGAAGTCGGTGAGGCCGCCGACGGCGATCATCACGTCGAGCAGCGTCATGTTCTGCCGATACGGCAAGGTTGCAGGCTTGACGGCCTGGCCGAGAACGCGGATCTGCTCGTCGTTGCCGCCGCCGAAGCCGGTGACGACGACGGTGACGACCGGATCCTGCAGGTATTTCTTCAGTGCGGTCTCTACCTCCCGCGCCAGTGCCGTGGGGTTCTTGCCCTGCGCGACGAGGTCTTCGACCAGCGGCGTCGTGATGCGGCCGTCCGGCCGTACCGGCACTGAAGTGGACAACTCGGGGTTGCGCCAGACGACGATGTTCAGCGTGTCGCCGGGGCCGATGATGTACAGATAGTCGGGTTCGGCGGCCGTTGGGGGGGCCGACGGCAGGGTGGACGCGCAGCCCGCCACCACCACGGCGGCCAGAAATGCGACGAAGGATCGAAGCATCGAAACACTCCTCGTTTGTACGGGTTCCGGACCCGGTGTTTTCCCACCCCGGCTCGACTGCTTCCGGAGCATCTGACAGTTTGTTCCCGATTCGGACCTGCGAGGGAGGCCGTCTGTCGGCGGCGCCCGCAACGATGCCACGCCGGGCGCCGAAGCGCTCGGAACTACGTCACCGGGGTCGGGTTGTTTGCTGCACCTCGAGCGCCGCCTGGCGGGCCTGCTTCTGCAGCCACGGCGACGGTTCGGTCACGCGGGCGTCGAATGGATGATGGTCGTGCGGGTAGAGCGCGCGGATGCGCTGCACGTAGGCGAGCGTTTCCGGATAGGGAGGAACGCCTCGCGCCCGATCGACGGCGCCTTCGCCGGCGTTGTATCCGGCCAACGCCAGGACCACGTCGCCCTTGAAGTAGGACAGCAGCCAGCGCAGGTATCGCATGCCCCCGCGCAGGTTCTCGAGGGGGTCGAACGCGTTGCGCACGGCGAAGCGCTCGGCCGTTTCGGGGATGAGTTGCATCAGGCCCTGCGCGTTCTTCGCGGAGCGGGCAAGCGGGTCGAAGTTCGATTCGGTGCGCAATACCGCGAACACGAGTCTCGGGTCGAGCTGGAACTCGCGGGCCAGCTCGAGCACCTTGCGCGAGAGCGCGAGCCGTGCTGCGGCGGGCATCGCGCCGAACTCGGCGGGTCGATCGACGACCGGCGTGAGGCCGTCGTCGAGCGACGGCGCGGAAGACGCGCGCGGCACGAGGCAGCCGGGGAGCTTGTCCTGGCTCTGTTCGCCGCGGACCATCTGCGCGAGCCGCGCGGCGGTTTCGTTGCCCAGCGACGCCGCACGGCGGAACAGCGTGTTGGCGATCTGGTCGTCGCGCGCCTGGCCGCGGGCGTTGGCATACATCCAGCCCATGCGGAGGAAGGCGTCGGCATCGTTCATGCGCGCGGCCGCGCAGTACAGCGCGAGCGCCCTGTCGTAGTCGCGAGGAAATCCTTCGGCGTTCTCGTAGCGGATGCCTTCGCGCACGAGTTCGTTCGCGTTCGATGCCGCGTGCGCCGCGGCGGACGCGGCAAGGAACGACGCCAGCAGCATCGAAGCGGCGAATGAACCGGATGCGCGGATCATGTTATTCGAAGGTTTCGGGACCGTATTGTAAGATCGGCGGCCCTGCCGGACGGTGAATTCTTCCTCGTCCTTGCGCGAGCGTAGTCGTAGCATCGCTGCCTGCGAGCGGTCTCTTTCTAACACAGTCGGAATTCCCTACCCCATCATGAGCATTGTCGGCGTCGTCGGTCTCGGTTATGTCGGTCTGCCCCTCGCCGTCGAATTCGGCAAGGTGTTCGAGACGATCGGGTACGATCTTTCGGCTTCGAAGATCGAGCATTTCCGGCGGCACGAAGACCCCACGGGCGAGGTGGCGGCCGAGGATTTCGCCGCGGCGAAGCGGCTGCACGTGACGAACGATCCGGCCGAGCTGGCGCGCGCCGATTTCCTGATCGTCGCGGTGCCCACCCCGGTGGACATCGGGCACAAGCCCGACTTCTCTCCTCTGGTTTCGGCGAGCCGCACCTGCGGCCGTCACATGAAGCGCGGCGTGATCGTCGTCTACGAGTCCACCGTGTACCCGGGCGCCACCGAGGAGGTCTGCATTCCGGTGCTCGAGGAAAGCTCGGGCATGAAATGGCGCACCGATTTCCACGTCGGCTATTCGCCCGAGCGGATCAACCCCGGCGATCGGGAGCACACGCTCACGCGCATCGTGAAGGTCGTCTCGGGCGACGACGCCGATACGCTCGAGCGGGTCGCGCAGCTGTACGGCGCAGTGGTCCGGGCGGGCGTGCATCGCGCGAGCAGTATCAAGGTGGCCGAAGCGGCGAAGGTGATCGAGAACACGCAGCGCGACCTGAACATCGCGCTGGTGAACGAGCTGGCGCTGATCTTCGATCGCATCGGCATCGACACGCACGAGGTGCTGCGGGCGGCGGGCACCAAGTGGAATTTCCTGCCGTTCCGCCCCGGGCTCGTCGGCGGCCATTGCATCGGCGTCGATCCCTACTACCTCACGCACAAGGCCGAGATGCTCGGCTACCATCCGCAGGTCATCCTCGCCGGCCGGCGCATCAACGACGGCATGGGCGCGTTCATCGCACAGCGCACGGTGCGCGAGATGGCCGCGGCGGGCTTTCCGATCAAGGACTCGCCGGTGATCGTGCTCGGGCTCACCTTCAAGGAAGACGTGCCCGATCTGCGCAACTCGAAGGTGATCGACGTGGTGCGCGAGCTGCAGAGCTACGGCGTGCAGGTGCACGTGCACGACGCGGTGGCCGAGCCCGGCGAGGCGATGCATGAATACGGCGTGAAGCTCGTGCCCTGGGACGAGCTGCCGAAGGCGGCAGCCGTGGTGGCGGCGGTTTCGCACGCGCAGTACCACGAGCTGGGCATCGAGGCGATCGCCGCCCGGGCGTTGCCGGGGGCGGTATTCGTCGACGTGAAGTCCGCTTTCGATCCGCAGCGCATCGGCCAGGCGGGGATGCGGCTGTGGAGGCTGTGAGCGGGGGCGAAAGGCCCGACGCGAATCTTGCGCTGCTCGGCGCCGTCGAGCGGCGCTGGCTGGTCACCGGCGCGGCCGGATTCATCGGCTCGAATCTCGTCGAGACACTGCTGCGCGGTGGCCAGCAGGTCGTCGGCGTGGACAATTTCGCCACCGGATATCGGCGCAATCTCGACGAGGTGAGGGCGGCGGTCGGCGAGGGGGCGTGGGAGCGGTTTCGATTCGTCGAGGGGGATCTTTGCGACGAGGCGGTGTGTGCGGAAGCCGTGTGCGGCGTTGGGGCGCTCGGCGAGGCGGCGTGCGGTGGTGATGCTGGCAAGGTCGGCGCTGCCGCCATCGATGGCGGCAGCGGTTGCGTAGACGTCGTGCTGCATCAGGCGGCACTCGGGTCGGTGCCTCGGTCGATCGAGCAGCCGGTTCGTTCCTTCGCGGCGAACGTCGATGCCTTCGTCAAGCTGCTCGACGTTGCGCGACGCGCCGGCGTGCGCCGCTTCGTCTACGCGTCGTCCAGCTCGGTATACGGAGACCACGAGGCGCTGCCGAAGGTCGAGTCGCGCGTGGGCCGGGTGTTATCGCCCTACGCGGCGACCAAGGCAGCCGACGAGCTGTTCGCCGACGTCTGGGCGCGCACCTACGCGATGGAGTGCGTCGGCCTGCGCTATTTCAACGTGTTCGGGCCCCGGCAGGATCCGGAAGGGGCGTACGCGGCGGTAGTGCCGAAATGGGTGTCGGCGCTGCTCGCGGGCGAGCCCGTGTGGATCAATGGCGACGGGCTGACGAGTCGCGATTTCTGCTACGTAGCGAATGCGGTGCAGGCGAACCTGCGCGCCGGACTCGCCGATTCGTTGCCCACGCCGCACGAGGTGTTCAACGTGGCGGTGGGGGAGCGCACGACGCTGCTCGAGTTGTTCGACGCGATCCGGCACGCGGTGGTTGCGGCGGAGCCCGCGTTGGGGGCGCGGCTGGCGGCGGTCGCGCCGTCGTTTCGCGAGTTCCGCGCCGGAGACGTGCGGCATTCGCTGGCGGACGTGCGACGCGCGCGCGAGGTGCTCGGGTACGAGCCGACGCACGACGTGGCGCGGGGGCTGCGCGAGGCGATCGGGTGGTATCTGGAGAGCGTGCGCTGAGCGCTTCGGCCTCGGAGCGCGGGCGCAGCAGCGCTTCAAATTGAAGCGTTTTCGCTCGTGGAATCGCTTCCACGAGCCGAAGCGCTACATTTTGTAGCCCAGGCTTCGTCGATCTGTGAGTGCGCAGCTCAATCCAGCTTCGTCAACATCGCCCTTGCCGAATCCGCCACCGGCCCTTGCGACGTCGTCTTCAACAACGTCTCGAGCTCCGCCCGCGCTCCGGCCTTGTCGTCGAACTTCGCCAGTGCCTGCGCCAGGTGCAGGCGCAGTTGCGCGCCGGTGGGCGCGAGCGATACCGCCTCGCGCATCAGGTCCACGCCCTTGCGGTCGCCCTTGGCGACGAGGATCATGCCGTAGGTGTCGATGACGGCGGCCGACTTCGGCGCCGCATCGTAGGCGCGGCGGCCGTAGTCGACGGCGCGTTCGTCCTTCAGTTCGTGCAGCGCCCAGGCAGCATTGTTCAGCGCGATCGGGTTCTTCGGCTCCTTCTCGAGCACCACGGCGTACTGCTCGAAGGCCTCCTTCCAGTGCTGGCGTGCGGTCTGCGATTCGCCGGCGAACATGCGCAGCTGCAGGTTGGACGGCTCGGTGCGGATCCAGTCGCGCAGCATCCGGTCGGCTTCGTCCTCGCGCTTCGCGGCGAGCAGCGCGCGGTGCAGCTTCGAGCCGATGGGCAGCGTCTTCTGGGCGGCGAAGGCCGCCCGGTATTTCTCGATCGCTTCGGGCAGCTTGCCGCCGGCGGCGTTGAGGTCGCCTTCGAGCAGCAGGCCGACGACCTTCGTCTTCTCGTCCTGGCGCATGCTCGTGGCGATGCGCATCGCCTCGTCGCTGCGTCCCATCTGTTGCAGCAGGGCCGCCGTGGCCGCGCGCGGCTCGATCGCGTCGGGCGCGATGCTGGACGCCTTGCGGAAGCTGGCGAGCGCGGCGTCGCGGTTGCCGTCGGCGAGCTGCGTTTCTCCGATACGGAACTGCGCCACAGCGGCCTTCGGGTTCAGTCGCAGCACCTTCTCCCAGTTGGCGATCGCCTGTTCGGACTGTCCCGACTGGCGAAACGCCGACGCGAGCTGGTCGAGGATGCGTGCATCGGACGGATTCCGGTTGGCGGCTTCCTGCAGCATCGGAATCGCGTCTTTGGGCGCGTTCGTTTCCAGCAGGTAGCGCCCGGTGGCGAGGATGGGCAGCACCGCATCCGGGTTCGCTTCGCGCGCGCGCTTCAGTTGCGCGAGCACTTCGTCGCGCGTGCCGCCGGTGCGCGCCGTGAGGATCGCCAGCGAGACGGCGGCCTGCGTGTTCTTCGGGTCTTTCGAAAGCAGCGTTTCGTAGCGTTGCCGCGCATCGCCGGGATGTCCCTCGCTCATGTCGAGCGAGGCAAGGTTCGTCGCCGCCGCGAGGAACTTCGGATCGATCTGCAGCGCCTTCTCGAAGGCCGCGCGCGCGCCGGCCAGGTCGCCCTTGGCGGCCAGCACGCTGCCGCGCAGGTTCGACGGCAGAGCGTCGGTGGGCTGGGCCTTCTGCTGCATGCGGTCGACGGCGGCGAGCGCCTTGTCGAACTCGCGGGAGCGCAGGAGGGCGCCGATCAGCGCGACGTCGGCCTGCTGGTTGCCGGCGTCGAGTTCGATCGCGTGCTCCAGTTCCTCGATGCCGGAGGCGGTATCTCCGGCGGCGATCCGCGACAACCCCAGGCCCGTGCGCGATCGCGAGCTGTCGGGGGAAGCCTGCGAGGCGCGCTGGAAGTAGCCGGCGGCCTCGTTTGCCTGGTTCAGCTTCAGCGATGCCTCGCCTGCAATGGCGAGCATCTGGGCGTCTTCGGGATGCCGCTTCAGCCCGGGCCGAACCGCGTCGAGCGCTTTCTGCGGTTCGTTGCGACGCAGGTACGTGGCCCCCAGCACGCGGTATCCCACCGGGTTCTGCGGAAGGCGGTCGATCAGCTGTCGCGAATAGCGTTCGGCGTGTTCGAGTGCGTTTGCGCTCAGGCTCAGCCCGGCGGCCAGGCCCACGGCAGGCAGGTAGTCGGGCGCCAGCCGCAAGGCCTCCTCCACTTCCTCGCGAGCCGCCTTCAGTTCGTTCTTGCGGCTGTGCATCAGCGCGACGAGGTAGTGCGTGGCGGGCGACTTCGGCGCCAGCTTGCGCAGTTCCGCGAGTTCGCGTTCGGCGCCGTCGAGATCGTTCAGCTCGAGCGAAACGGAGATGAGCTTGATCCGGCTGGAGATGTCGTTCGGCCGTTCCTTCGCGATCTTCGCGAGAGAGTCGCGCGCGGCCTGCAACTCGCGGTCGGCGATGTCGAGGTCGGCCTTCAACGCCAGCGCATCCACCGAATCGGGGTCGTCCTTCAGGATGCGCTCGACCGCGGCGCGCGCGGCCGGGCGATCGGTGCCCGCCTGCAGCGTGGCCAGGCCCACCCTGGCCGGCGCGTGATCGGCCTTGGCCGCGAGCGCCGACTCGAAGGCCTTGCGCGCTTCGTCGGGCTGCCCGAGCTGCAGGTGCGCGCGAGCCGCTGCGGTGCGGATGCGCGCATCGGCAAGCGCATCGCCGGTGGAAGCGCTTTTCGCCTCGTCGACCACCGCCTGTGCTTCGCCGAGCGCGAGCATCGTCTCGAACAGCGCCGGCACGGCCTGCTTCGCGTCGAAGCCGAGGTCGCGCGCGCGGCGCAGCTCCTTTTCGGCAGAGCGCAGGTCGTTGCCCTGCAGGTAGACCTGGCCGAGCAGGAAGCGCGCGCGCGCGTTCGTTTCTTCCTGCTGCAGGACGTTCTTCAGGTAGATCTCGGCGCTGCGCGGATCGGAGGCGCGGATCGATTCCTGCGCCTTGGCCAGCAGCGCGTCGGGCGTTTCGTTGCCCGAGCAGGCCGAAAAGGAGAGCGCGACGAGCGAGGCGCCGAGCGCACGCAGCAGCGGAACGGAAAGCTTCATGACAGGTTTCCGGGGGAGCGGATCAGCGCAGGCCGAACCGGTTGAGAAGATCGTACAGCGTGGGACGGCTGATTCCGAGCAGATCGGCGGCGCGTGCCACGTTGCCTTCGACGCGCGCCATGACCTTCAGCACGGCCTGCCGTTCGGCCTCGTCGCGCGCGGCGCGAAGATTCAGCGTGGGCGCTTCCTCGGGCGGGTCGAGACCGAGGTCGTCGGCGGTGATCGACGTACCGTCGGCCATGATCACCGCGCGCTTGATGCAGTTCTCGAGTTCGCGAACGTTGCCCGGCCAGCCGTGGCGCTGGATGGCGTCGAGCGCGTCCTCGCGCAGCACGAGCCGGTCGCGGCGGTTCTGCCGGCCGAAGCGCTGCACGAAGGCGTGCGCGAGCAGCGTTGCATCGCCCGCGCGCTCTCGCAGCGGCGGGATGGTGACGACGATCTCGCTGAGCCGGTAGAACAGGTCTTCGCGGAACGTTCCCTCGGCGATCAGGTCGCGCAGGTTGCGATGCGTGGCGCATACCACGCGCACGTCCACGGCGATTTCCTCGCGTCCGCCGATGCGCTCGATCGTGCGCTCCTGCAGGAAACGCAGCAGCTTCGCCTGCAATGCCTGGGGCAGGTCGCCGATCTCGTCGAGGAACAGCGTTCCGCCGTCGGCGACTTCGATCTTGCCGAGCGTCTGCTTGATCGCGCCGGTGAACGCGCCCTTTTCGTGGCCGAACAGCTCGGACTCGAGCAGGTTCTCCGGAATGGCCGCGCAGTTGATCGCGACGAAGCGCTTGTCGCGCCGCGCGGAAAGCTCGTGCAGCGCGCGCGCGAGCACCTCCTTGCCGGTGCCCGATTCGCCGAGCAGCAGCACGGTGGCGGTGGTCGGCGCGACACGCTCGACGAGACGGCACACCTTGAGCATGCCCGGGTCGCGCGTGAGCAGGCCGTCGAGCGGCGTTTCACTCGCCTGTTTCGCGAGCAGTTGCCGGTTTTCGCGCTCGAGATCGGACAGCCGGAACGCGCGATCGACGACGATGCCGAGCAGGTCGGCCTCGAAGGGCTTGGCGAAGAAATCGGCCGCGCCCAGGCCAATCGCCTTCAGCGCGTTCGCTCGATCGTTCTGGCCGGTGAGCACGATCACCTTCGTTGCCGGTGCGAGCGTGAGAATCTCCTGCAGCGTGGCGAAGCCTTCGCTCGTGCCGTCGGCGTCGGGCGGCAGGCCCAGGTCGAGGGTGACCACCGCCGGTTCGTGCCGACGCAAGGTGGCGATGGCGCTCTCGCGGTTCGAGGCAAACAGCACGTTGTAGCGGTCGAAGGACCATCGCATCTGCTTCTGCAGACCGACGTCGTCTTCGACCATCATCAGCACCGGACGTTCGTCCGCCATTCAGACTCCTGCCACTGCGGGTTCGGGCAACGCCCGGTCGGAAACGAGCGGCAGCCGGATGCGGAAAGTCGTGCCGGCGCCTTCGCGGCTTTCCACGTCGAGCGAGCCGCCCAGCTCGCGCACGTATTCGCGGCTTTCGAAGGTGCCGATCCCCATCCCGTGGGCCTTCGTCGACGAGAACGGGCGGAACAGCCGCGTGCGCACGAACTCCTCGCTCATCCCCTTTCCGTTGTCCTCCACCTCGATGCGCGCCTCGCCGTCTTCGGCGCAGGCGCGTACCCGGATGATGCCCGAAGCGCTGCAGGCATCGGCCGAGTTCTGCAGCAGGTGCCCGATCACCCGCTCCAGGCGTTCGGCGTGCGCGAGCACCGATCGCTCGGCGATCGACGGGTCGATCTCCAGCAACGGCTCGGGTTGCAGCCCGCGCCGGCTGGCGACCGCGCGGGCGAGCGCGTCGGCGATGCGAACCGGCGCCGGCTGCTCGACCGGGCGGGCGCCCACGCGCAATTGGAGCAGCAACCCCTGCATGCGTTCGATGACGTTTTCCACGGTGGACAGCATGTCGGCCTGGAATTCGGGGTTGTCGCGGTGGCGCTGCGCATTGCGCAACATCAACGAGAGCTGCGCGACGAGGTTCTTCAGGTCGTGGACGACGAAAGCCGACATCCGGTTGAAGGACTCGAACTGCTGCGCCTGCACGAGCTGCTCCACCGCACGCTGCAGGCCGAGGTAGCTGGCCGCCTGGCGGGCGGCCGCCTTCAGCAGGTCGCGCACCTCCCAGTCGACCGCCAGCGGCGCGAGCGGGCGCTCGAGCAGCACCAGGCCGAGCAGCTCGCGCTCGAGCAGCAGCGGCACGATGAGCCAGCCCGATTCGTGAGTATCGAAGCCGTCGGGCAGTGCGAGACCGTCGTAGCTTTCCCGATGGCTGCGCCATTCGTCGAGATCGATGACCCATTCGCGTTCGGCGAGAAAGGCGACGAGCGGGTCGTCGAGCGGCAGCGCCTCGCGCGGACCCCGATAGTTCTGCCGGGCGACGCAGTGCAGCGCGTCGCCGTTGCGCAACCACAAGGCGCCGCCGCGGCTCTCGACGCTGTGCGCGAGCGCACGCAGCGCCCGGTGCGGCAGGTCGCTCGCCTGCGCATCGTCGCCCTGTTGGGACAGGACCTCGGTCAGGCGCAGCCACTGCTCCCGATAGTCGAAGCGATACGAGAAGAAATGCTTGGACAGGAACACGCGCAGCCGCGCGCGCGCGGCGCCCGACATCAGCACGACGAGCAGGCCGATCGCGCCGCCGAACAGCACCAGCGTCTGCGCGGTCGCGCCCCATTCGCCGCCGAAGAAGCGGATGTAGTAGCCGGCGCCGGCGAAGAGCAGCAGGTAGGCGCCGGCGCCGAACAGCGCCGCCGAGTGGAAGACGACCGAGCGCGAGACGCCGATGTCGAGCTTCCACTGAGGATTGCGCGCGGCCGCGATGGCGATCAGCGGCACGAGCAGTGCATTGGCGAAGCCGCGGGCGACCCACCACGACGCGTCGAGCTGCGAGAACAGCATCGCGTCGCTGTAGAGGAGCAGGTCGAAGGAGAACAGGCCCGCGAGCGCGATGGTGAGGTATTTCAGGCCCCAGCGGTGCGCGGGGTCGGTGTTGCGGTAGACCTGCTCGACGCACACCAGACCGGTGACGGCGAGCAGCGTCTTCACCGTGAAGGCCAGCGGCGCCTGCGGACCGAGGAAGTCGACCGCGAGCGATGCGGCGGCGAGCGCGGCGACCAGCGCCAGTGCCCGGCGTCGGGTGCGGTCGAGCGGATCGTCGTCGGCTGCAACCGGTCGCGCGCTGCCGAGCAGCTGCAGCAGCAGCACGATCCAGGCGAGGCTGCGGGCCGCCTCGATCGCCCTGCCCAGCGCGAAGGCCGGCGGCCAGGGGACGAGTGCGAGGGTGAGCGTGCCGGCCCAGAGCACCTGGACGGCGACCGCGGCGAGCAGAAGGCTACCGGTGCGGTTGCCGCTGCGCCGCGCGGTGAGAAGCGCGGCGAGCAGCAGCCACGCGACCGTGGCCGCGCCGAAGCTCGCGAGTCCCAGCGAGCGAAGGTCCATGAGTCGGCTACCGCGCTCCCTTGCCCAGCAGCACGACGTGCACCGTGTCGACGAGGATCAGCAGATCGAGGAACAGCGAGTGGTTCTTCACGTAGTACAGGTCGTACTGCAGTTTGGCGAGCGAGTCGTCGACCGAGGCGCCATAGGGGTAGCGCACCTGCGACCAGCCGGTGACGCCGGGCTTCACGCTGTGCCTGACGTCGTAGTAGGGGATGTCCTCGAGCAGGTGCTGCACGAAGAAGGGGCGCTCCGGACGCGGGCCGACGAAGCTCATGTCGCCGCGCAGCACGTTGATCAGCTGCGGCAGCTCGTCGATGCGCGAGCGGCGCAGGAAGCGCCCGACGCTGGTGATGCGCGTGTCGTTCGCACCCGCCCAGCGCGGGCGACCGTCCTTCTCGGCGTCCTGCACCATCGTGCGTAGCTTCAGGATGGTGAACGGCACGCCGCCCTGGCCGACGCGCTCCTGGCGGTAGAACACCGGCGGGCCGCTCTCGAAAAAGATGGCGAGCATCGCCAGGAGCAGCACCGGCAGCGTGAGCGCGAGCAGCACGAGGCTCACCGCGACGTCGAACGAACGCTTGATCATGTCGCGGAACAGGCCCTGGTCGAAGCCCGAGCTGAAGATCAGCCAGCTCGCGCGCAGGTTGTCGATCTTCAGCACGCCCAGCTCGCGCTCGTAGAACGAAGTGATGTCCATCACGCGGATGCCGCGCAGCTTGCAGTCGAGCAGCTGGCGCAGCGGCAGCACGCCACCGCGGCGCTCGCGCACCGCGAGCACGATCTCGGAGACGCGCAGTTCGCGCGTGGTGCGCAGCAGATGCGCATGATCGAAGCGTCGTTCGCCGTCGGGCATCACGCGCTCGGCCACGACCGGATAGACGCCAGCGTATTGCACGGTGCGGCCGCGCCCGGCCTCGTGCAGGAAGCGGATGATGTCCTCGGCTTCCGGACCATTGCCCAGCACGAGCACGCGCCGCTTCGGCAAGCCGATGTCGCTCACGCGAAAGAGCATCACGCGCAGCAGCAGCACGCCGGCCACGGCGAAGACCGACGTGACGGCGAATACGCCGCGCCCGACGTAGGTTGCCGGAAAGAGGTAGAAGACCGCGGTCATCACGACGAGCGACAGGCCATAGGCGACGACCAGTCGCTGCATCGTGACGCGGAAGGGTTCGTTCTGCGCGTCGTACATGCCCAGGCCGGTCATCATCAGGAGCATGACCGCCGTGAACAGCCCGGCCTGGACGATGGGCAGCGGGCCGGACTGCTCCATCAGGCGGACCTCGAAGCCGAGGACCATGGACTGGAACAGCACCAGCGCTTCGACCAGCGTGAGCAGCAGGACGCGAAGCGACAGGTAATGGTTGAACAGGCGAATCATTGCGGTGCGCGGGTTATGCCTTGTTCATCGTGCGCAATCGACCCGGACCTGCGGTATGAAAAACCGCACCCCGGGTACGAAGGAGCTGCCGGTGGGGCCGAATCGAAACCCGGGATCGAAAGCATAGGGCATCGGCGCTGTTCCTGTACCTACGGGGTTTTTCCGTAGGCAATTCGTGCGCGGGTTGTGGGGAATTATCGCCGCGGCAGGCGCGCGAACAGCGGATCCTGTCGAAAATAGTCGCGAAAGAGATCGTAGAGCGCCGGGTAGGCGCGCCGCAGCGGCAGCGGCGCCGTGAAGAAGTGTTCGCTGGCGACGGCGAAGAATTCTCCCGGGTCGGTGGCGGCATACGGATCGAGCGGCAGGCTTGCATACCACGCATCGGCGGCCGGGGATTCCGGATCGATGTGGCGCGGAATCGACGCTTCGAGCGCGTCGAGCCGCGCGCAGAAGTCGTCCCAGGCGTCGGTCATCGTGCGCGTCCAGCGGCTGCGCATTCCGGCGGGCAGCGGCGGCGTGCCGTCGGCGCCTCCGTCGATCAGATCGAGTTTGTGCGCGAATTCGTGGATGACGACGTTGTAGCCGGGGTGCTGCCCGCCAGGATCGGCGTCGGGCCACGACAACACTACCGGTCCTCCGTCCATCGCTTCGCCGGCCAGTTCGTCGTCGAATTCGTGGACGACGCCGGCCTCGTCGACCTGCTTTCTCGGCGCGACGAAGCGGTCGGGGTAGACGACGATCTCGACGAAGTCGCGGTAGGGGCGCAGCGGCAGGTGCAGCGTCGGCAGGCAGGCCTGGATCGCGATGGCGATGCGAACGTCGTCGTCGACCGTGAAGCCGGCCGCGCCGCTGAACTGCTTCTCGGCGAGAAACGCTTCGCACCCCGCCTTCAGCTTGCTGCGCTCGTCGTCGTCCAGGTGGGCGAGGAAGGGCAGGCGCGCGCCGATGCGGCGCCAGGCGGCATCGTCGATCGGCGCAGGCGCCGAGCGGGTGAGCAGTTTGCGCAGCAAGCTTCGATTCGCGCGTTTCGCGTTGCCTATAATCGGACATCGCCCGACCGGCGGAAAGGCCGCCGATCGAGCGCCGACGGGATCGCAACATGTCCACGCAGCCGATGCACCAGCAGACGGCCGCGGCGCATTCGGGGCCGGAGCATAGCATCGAGCCCGTGCCGTCCGCGGAGTCGGCGCTCGCGTGGGCGGCCGAGCGCGCGAACGGCGAAGCCGGCCGCAGCGGCGAGGGCCATGTCGAGCATGCGCGCGCGACGATCGAGATCCTGCGTTCGCTCGGCGCCGACGAGGCCTCACAGACGGCAATGGCGCTCGTCGCGCCCGCCGAGCGGCTGCCGCTGCGGGAAATCGAGTCGCGTTTCGGCGGCGAAGTGGCGCGCCTGGTCGACGGCATGCGTCAGATCCAGCGCCTGCGCGAGCTGCACGCGCAGGCCGGCGCCGGGCAGATCGAGACGCTGCGCAGGATGCTGCTGGCGATGGCCACCGACATCCGCGTCGTGGTCATTCGCCTCGCTTCGCGGTTGCGCACCCTGCGATACCACGCGTCGATGCGCGGCGTTCCCGATCCCGCGGTGGCGCGCGAGACGCTCGATGTGCTCGCTCCGCTGGCCAACCGGCTTGGGTTGTGGCAGCTGAAGTGGGAGCTGGAGGATCTTGCGTTCCGCTTCCTCGAGCCCGAGGCGTATCGGGCGCTCGCACGCGAGCTGGAGCAGCGCCGCGTGGAGCGCGAGGCCTTCGTCGCGCAGGCGACGCAGAAGCTGCGCGGCGCGCTGGAAGCGGCCGGCATCCGCGCCGAATTGAGCGGGCGGCCGAAGCACATTCACAGCATCCACGAGAAGATGCGGCGCAAGCAGCGCACGCTCGAGCAGATCAGCGACCTGCACGCGCTGCGCGCGATCGTCGACACGGTGGCGCAGTGCTACGCGACGCTCGACGTCGTGCACGGTCTGTGGAAGCAGGTGCCCGAGGAATACGACGACTACATCGCGCGCCCGAAGCCGAACAGCTATCGCTCGCTGCACACGGTCGTCGTCGCGGACGGCGGGCGCCTGCTCGAGGTGCAGATCCGCACGCGCGAGATGCACCGGCACGCCGAGTACGGAATCGCCTCGCACTGGCAATACAAGGAGCGCGGCACGAGCGTTCCGGATGCGGCGCGCGAACAGGCGGGCGATGCCGAGCGCATCGCGTGGATGCGCCAGCTGCTCGCCTGGCAGAGCGAGGTCGGCCGCTCGCTCGATGCGAAGGCGCCGGAGGAGGCGGCTTCGAGGGCGGCCTCGGGGGCGACTGCGGGGGCGAGTCGCGATGCGACTCCCGCGGCGGGTCGCGAGGCGGCGCCCGAGGCGGAGCAGCGCATCTACGTGCTCACGCCGCAGGCGCGCGTGATCGAGCTGCCGGCCGGTTCGACGCCGATCGATTTCGCCTACCACGTGCACACGACTCTCGGGCATCGATGCCGCGGCGCGCGCGTCGATGGGCATCTCGTTCCGCTGAACACGCCGCTGCGCAACGCGCAGACGGTCGAGGTGATCGCCGCACGCGAGGGCGGGCACGACGGACCGTCGCGCGACTGGCTGAATCCGCAGCTCGGGTACGTGCGCAGCCCGCGCGCTCGCGCGAAGGTTCGCCAGTGGTTCAATGCGCTCGAACTGGAACGCGAAACCGCGACCGGCCGCGAGCGGGTCGAACGGGTTCTGCAGCGCGAAGGGCGCACGGCGCTTTCGCTCGACGAGCTGGCGCGCCGGCTCGGTTTCGACGCGACGGCTTCGATGTTCGTGGCGGTTGCGCGCGAGGAGATCGGGCCGCGTCAGCTCGAGGACGCGGTGCGGCAGGCGCAGCGTTCGCCGGCGGCGCCGGGGCAGGGTGCGGCAGGGGCGGCGGGTGGCGCGGCCGGCGCGAGCGGGCCGGCGGGAGCG
>CALCZN010000099.1:0-12041 GCA_937903095.1 uncultured Burkholderiales bacterium | reverse complement strand
GGCGGATCGAGCCGGCGTACGGCGGCGTCACCGCTTCTCAGGGCTTGCCGTTGGTGAGCGCGCGCAGCTCGTTGTCGGTGATGTCGACCCGCGGGCTCGCGAAGACCGCCTCCTGCAGGATGATGTCGTACTTCTCCTGCTCGGCGATCTGCTTGATCACGCGATTGGCCTTGTCGATCACCTGGGCCAGTTCCTCGTTGCGGCGCTGGTTCAGGTCTTCGCGGAACTCGCGCTGGCGGCGTTGGAAGTCTTTCTCGAGGTCGGAGAACTCGCGCTGGCGGCGCAGGCGATCGGCGTCGCTCATCACCGCCGAATCGCGCTCGAGCCGCTCGCCCAGCGCCTTGAGCCGCGCGCCCATGTCCTGCAGTTCCTTGTCGCGCTTGCTGAACTCCTGCTCGAGCTTCTGCTGCGCCGACTTCGCCGGACCGGCATCGCGCAGGATGCGTTCGGTGTTCACGAAGCCGATCTTCGTCGCTTCCTGCGCGACGGCCGGTGCGCACGCGACGGCGAGCGCGCACGCGGCAAGCCAACCGAAGAACTTCATCCGGCGCTTCCTGTCTCGATGAGTGGCACGAATTGTCGCATAGCGCCGGCTCCTAGAACCCGGTGCCGATCTGGAACTGCAGCCGCTGCGTGCGATCGCCTTCGCGCTTGCGCAGCGGCGCGGCGATGCTGAGCTTCAGCGGTCCGATCGGCGACAGCCAGGTCAGCCCGATGCCGGTGGAGTAGCGCAGGTCGCCCAGGCTCACCGTCTCGCCCTGCGGGAACACGGTGCCGGCGTCCAGGAAGACGAAGGAGCGGATCGTGCGGTCGTGGCCGGTGCCGGGCAGCGGGAAGATGAATTCGGCGCTGCCGACCACGCGCGTCTGCCCGCCCAGCGGGACGAGCCGGGTGCCGCCTGCCAGCGTGGTTTCCAGTTCCTTCGGCCCCAGCGAGCTGGGGTAGTAGCCGCGCACCGAACCGATGCCGCCCGCGTAGAAGTTCTTGAAGATCGGATAGGGCTCGCCGCCGAAGCCGCGCCCGACGCCGAGGTCGCCGTTCAGCGCGAAGGTGTAGTCGCGCCCGAGCGGGTAGTACCACTGATGCAGGTAGGTGGCGCGCCAGTAGCGCAATTCGGCCACCGGCATCGTGACTTCGAGGTTCGCCGTCTGCACGCGTCCGCGCGTGGGCACGATCGCGCTGTCGCGGCTGTCGCGCGCCCAGCCGATGTTGGCGAGCCACGCGGTGCTCGACGTTCCGAAGTCGTCGACGAACTGCTGGTAGCGCACCGGCGGCCGCGCGCCGAGCCTTACGTCGTTGCGCTCGAAGGTGGTGCCCAGGCTGATCCGGTCGAACTCGGTGTACGGGATTCCGAAGCGCAGGCCGACGCCGCTCGCGCGCGTGCGGTAGTCGCCCAGCCCGAGCTCGTCGGCGTTGAAGCTGCGCGTGTACAGGTCGAACGAGCGGCTGATGCCGTCGGGCGTGAAATAGGGGTCGGTGTACGAGACGACGATCGTGCGCGACAGCCGGCTCGTGTTCACGTCGAGCGCGAGCGACTTCCCGGTGCCGAGGAAGTTCTGCTGCACGATCGAGCCCGACAGGATGATCTTGTCGGTGCTCGAGAAGCCGATGCCCAGCGTGATGTTGCCGGTGGGCCGTTCGGTGACGACGACCTCCAGGTCGACCTGATCAGGAGCGCCGGGCACCGGGCGCGAGTCGATGCGCACCTCGGTGAAATAGCCGAGCCGGTCGATGCGCTCGCGCGACAGGCGGATCTTCTCGGCGTCGTACCAGGCGTCCTCGAACTGGCGCAGCTCGCGGCGGATGACCTCGTCGCGCGTGCGCAGGTTGCCGGCGATGTCGATACGCCGCACGTACACGCGGCGCCCCGGATCGACCAGGATGTCGAAGGCCACCTCGCGCTTGTCGCGATCGATGTCGGGCACCGCGTTCACGTTGGCGAAGGCGTAGCCGAGCGCGCCGAGCCGCTCGGAGATGCGCTTGGTCGAATCGCTCAGCTTGCTGCCGGAGAACACGTCGCCGGGCTTCAGTTCGACGAGCTTCTTGAACTCTTCCTCGCGACCGAGCAGCTCGCCGCCGAAGCGCACCTGCGAGACGCGGAACTGCTCGCCTTCGTGGACGTCGATCGTGATCTCGACGCTTTCCTTGTCGGGCGAGATCGACACCTGCGTGGACTCGATCGCGAACTCGAGATAGCCGCGATCGAGATAGAACGAGCGCAGCGATTCGAGGTCGCCGGCGAGCTTCTCGCGCGCGTACTGGTCGTTCTTCGAGTACCAGGTGAACCAGCCCGGCGTGGTCAGGCGCATCTCGTCGAGCAGCTGCTTGTCGGTGTAGGCCTTGTTGCCGACGAAGCGGATTGCCGTGATGCGCGCGTTCTGCCCTTCCTCGATGGCCAGCGTGATGCCGACGCGGTTGCGCTCGAGCGGCGTGACGGTGGACGTGACCTCCACGCCGTACTTGCCGCGCGCGAGGTACTGGCGCTTCAGCTCCTGCTCGGCGCGCTCGAGCACGGCGCGGTCGAAGATGCGCGATTCGGCCAGGCCCTGGTCGCGCAGCGCCTTGCGCAGCGTTTCCTTGTCGAATTCCTTGGCGCCGGTGATGTCGATCGACGCGATCGCCGGTCGTTCCTCCACGTGCACGACAAGCACGTCGCCCTCGGCCTCGAGCCGCACGTCGCGGAAGAACCCGGTGGCGAACAGCGCCTTGACGGCCTCGCTCGCCTTCTCGTCGGTCATCGTGTCGCCGACGCGAACCGGCAGGTAGCTGAAGACGGTGCCCGGCTCGGTGCGCTGGACGCCTTCCACGCGGATGTCGCGGATCGTGAAGGGTTCGAAAGCGGCGGCGACGACGGGAAGTACCGCCAGCAGCAGAACAGCCAGCGCCCGTTGCGCCGCACCCGGCTTGCGCCCCGGTCGGCGTCGAGCGAGATGCATTCGTTCAGGAACCGATCAACCGAGTGAAATCGTTGAACAGCGCGACCGCCATCATCATCATGATGATGGCGAGGCCGGCCTTCTGCGTGACCGCCATGAAGCGCTCGGACAGCGGCCTGCCCTTGAGCGCTTCGAGCGCGTAATATACCAAATGACCCCCGTCGAGAACGGGGATCGGCAGCAGATTCAGCACGCCCAGGCTGATGCTGATCAGCGCGAGAAAGCTCAGGTACGCGAGCCATCCCACGCGCACCGTCTGCCCCGCCAGATCGGCGATCGTCACCGGCCCGCTCAGGTTGCGCAGCGACAGCTCGCCGGTGAGCATCTTGCCCATCATCCGCAGCGAGAACGCCGACATCTCCCAGGTCTGGCGCGCCCCGTAACCGACAGCCTCGAGCGGGCCGAAGCGCACCGTCTGCATGGCGAGCCGATCCTGCAGTCCGGCGCCGATGCGGCCGACGCCCTCCTGCTGCTCGGGCGTCACCGACAGCGTGACCTCGGCGCCGTCGCGCAGCACGCGAAAACGAAGCGGCTGTCCGGCGCTGGCCTGCACCGATTCGATGACCTGCGCGGCACGCTCGATCGGCTTGCCGTCGATCGCGCGGATCAGGTCGCCCGCGCGCAGGCCGTCGCGCTCGGCCGCGCCGCCGGCGACCAGCCTGCCGATCGCGACGTCGCCGGCAGCGATGCGCAGCCCCAGCGTGCCGAGGAAATCGCGCTCGACCTCGTCGGCCGGCAGCCCGCTCGCGTCGAGCTGCACGGAGCGCCGCTCGCCGTCGCGCTCGACGACGAGCGCAGCGGGCCGGTGCTCGATCACCGGCTCGAGCAGCGCCAGGCGCAGGTCGTTCCACGAACGCACGACGGTGCCGTCGGCTTCGAGCACGCGATCCCGGGCCTGCAGATGCGCCGCCGCCGCCGCGGTGCCCGGCGCCGGAGCGTCGATCAGCGCGGCCGGCTCCTGCATGCCGATCCATCCCATCGCCGCGTACAGCGCGATGGCGAGCAGGAAGTTCGCCAGCGGTCCGGCGACGACGATCGCCGAGCGCTGCAGCAGCGACTTGCGGGTGAACGCGCGCGGCAGGTCGGAAGGCGCGATCGGCCCGCAGTCGGGATCGCGCTCGTCGAGCATGCGCACGTAGCCGCCCAGCGGGATCGATGCGATCGCCCATTCGGTGCGATCGGGCCCGGAGCGCCAGCGCAACAGCGGCCGGCCGAAGCCGATCGAGAAGCGCAGCACCTTCACGCCGCACCAGCGGGCGACCAGGTAGTGGCCCAGTTCGTGCACGAAGATGAGCAGCGTGAGCGCCGCGAGGAACGCGACGATCGTCTGGAGCGTGTTCATGCAGGGCACCTCCCGAGGCGGTCGCGGGCGAGCGCGCGCGCCTCTGCGTCGATGGCGAGGACTTCGTCGATCGTGGCGCCCGCCTGGCGCTCGCCGACCGCGTGCAGCACGGCTTCGGTGATCGCGGCGATGTCGGTGAAGCGGATCGCGCGCTCGAGAAACGCCGCCACCGCGATCTCGTTGGCCGCGTTCAGGATGCAGGGCGCCGCGCCGCCGGCGGCCAGCGCCTCGCGCGCCAGGCGCAGGCAGGGAAAGCGCTGCGCATCGGGCGCTTCGAATTCGAGGCGACCGATCGCCACGAGGTCGAGCGGCGCCACGCCGCTGTCGATGCGATCGGGATGCGCGAGCGCCTGCGCGATCGGGGTGCGCATGTCGGGGTTGCCCATCTGCGCGAGCACGGAGCCGTCCTCGTACTCGACGAGCGAATGCACGATGCTCTGCGGATGCACGAGCACCTCCAGCCGCGCGGCGGCGACGCCGAACAGATGGAAAGCCTCGATCAGCTCGAGCCCCTTGTTCATCATCGTGGCCGAATCGACCGAGATCTTCCGGCCCATCGACCATTTCGGATGCGCGCAGGCCTGCTCGGGGGTGACGTCGCCCATCTGCTCGAAGCTCGCGCGGCGAAAGGGCCCTCCCGAGGCGGTGAGCACGATGCGGCGCACGCCGGGGCAGCCGCCGCCGGCGCGGCCCGCGGAGGGCAGGCACTGGAACACCGCGTTGTGCTCGCTGTCGATCGGCAGCACGGTCGCCCCGCCTTCGCGACAGGCGCGCAGGAAGACCTCGCCGGCCATCACCAGCGACTCCTTGTTCGCCAGCAGGATGCGCTTGCCCGCGCGCGCCGCGGCGATCGTGGGCGCCAGTCCGGCGGCGCCGACGATCGCCGCCATCACCGTGTCCACCTCTTCGTGCGCCGCCACCTCGGCGAGCGCCGACGGCCCGCCCAGCACTTCGGTGTCGAGGCCTTCGGCGGCGAGGCGATCGGACAGCCGGCGCGCCGCCGGCTCGTCGGCCAGCGCCGCATAACGCGGCGCATGGCGCAGGCACTGCTCGTACAGCGCGTCGTCGCGACGCTGCGCGGCCAGCGCGAACACGCGATAGCGATCGGGGTGGCGCGCGACGACGTCGAGCGTGCTGCGGCCGATCGAGCCGGTGGCGCCGAGGATCGTGAGCGACTGCATGGCGGCCGATTATCCCAGCAGGCGGTGCAGCAGCATGGCGGCAGGCATCACGGGAACGAGCGCGTCGATGCGGTCGAGCACGCCGCCGTGGCCGGGCAGCACGGCGCCGCTGTCCTTCACGCCCGCCTGGCGCTTGAGCAGCGACTCGTGCAGATCGCCGACGATCGACAACGCGGCGAGCGCGACCAGCACGACGACGGCGACCGGTGCGGTCCACGCGTCGACCAGCCGCGCCGGCAACGTCGACGACAGCGAAGGACTTGCCGCCGCCGCCAGCCCGAGCACGGCCACGGCGGCGGCGCCGCCGAGCGCGCCTTCCCAGCTCTTGCCGGGGCTGATCGACGGCGCGAGCTTGCGGCGCCCGAAGGCACGGCCGACGAAATAGGCGGCGATGTCGGCCACCCAGACGATGGCCATCGCCGCCAGCAGCGCAAGCGGCCCGAGCGCGCGCAGCGCCACCAGCGCGACCCAGCAGGCGAGCAGCCAGCCCGCGGCGAGCGCCAGGCCGCCGCCGCGCGCGTCGCGCGCATGCAGGTGCATCGGACCGAGCCACAGCCAGGCGAGCGTGGCGGCCGCGCACACAGCGAGCACGAAGGACGGCGGCCAGCCGGCGGTTTCGCGCCAGGCGAGCAGCGCGATTCCGGCCAGCGCGAGCGCGGCGGCCGCGCCGCCCGCGGCGCGCGGGCCGGCGAGCAGGCGCGTCCATTCCCAGGCCGCGGCGGCCAGGAAGACGAGCGTGACCGCACCCCAGACCCAGGAATCGAAGAAGAAGATCGGAGGCAGCAGGATCGCCAGCAGCACCAGGGCGGTGGCGACTCGCTTGCCGAGCATCGCGGCGACCGGCGGTTCAGCGTGAAGGCGCAGGCGCGGGCATGCGCTCAGCCCGCTTCGGCGGCAGAGACCTGCTCGCTGGTGCGGCCGAAGCGGCGCTCGCGCCGGCGAAACGATTCGATCGCGCGATCGAGCGCCGCGGCGTCGAAATCGGGCCAGAAGGTGTCGGTGAAGTACAGCTCGGTGTAGGCGAGCTGCCACAGCAGGAAGTTGCTGATGCGCTGCTCGCCGCCGGTGCGCACGAACAGATCGGGCTCCGGCGCATAGGCGAGCGCCAGGTGCGGCGACAGCGCCTGCTCGCCGATGCGGTCGGGGTCGCCGGCCAGCTCGGGCTGCGCGCGCAGCATCGACTGCACCGCCTGGAGGATGTCCCAGCGGCCGCCGTAGTTCGCCGCGATCGTCAGCGTCAGGCGCCGGTTGGCGGCGGTGCGCGCCTCGGCCTGCGTGATCAGCTTGCGCAGGCCCGGCTCGAAGGCCGAGAGATCGCCGACCACGCGCAGCCGGATGCCGTTGGCGCGCAGCTGCGCGACCTCGCGCTCGAGCGCGCTGACGAACAGCCGCATCAGCAGCGAGACCTCGTCGGCCGGCCGACGCCAGTTCTCGGAACTGAACGCGAACAGCGTGAGGAACTCCACGCCGCGCAGCGCGCAGGCCTCGACGGTGGCGCGCACCGCTTCGACGCCCCTGGCATGACCGGCCACGCGCGGCAGGCGCCGCTGCGTTGCCCAGCGCCCGTTGCCGTCCATGATGATCGCGATGTGCCGCGGCACATCGCGCGAACGCGGCACGGTGATCGTGGTGCTCGAAACGGGAGTCATCGAAGCGCGCGGCGTAAGGTGAAACCTGGGGTGCGACGGATCAGACCGTCATGATCTCGCGCTCCTTGACGTCGAGGATCTGGTCGATCTCGACGACGAAGCGGTCGGTGAGCTTCTGGATCTCGTCGACGGCGCGCCGCTCGTCGTCCTCGGAGATCTCCTTGTCCTTGAGCAGCTTCTTCAGGTGCTCGTTGGCGTCGCGGCGAAGGTTGCGCACGGCGACCTTCGCCTGCTCGCCCTCGTGCTTGACGACCTTCGTCAGCTCGCGCCGGCGCTCTTCGGACAGCGGCGGCATCGGCACGCGGATGAGGTCGCCGCTGGTGGAAGGATTCAGGCCGAGGTCGGACTCGCGAATGGCCTTGTCGACGACCTGGACCATCTTCTTCTCCCACGGCTGCACGCCCAGCATGCGCGCATCCAGCACCGTGACGTTCGCCACCTGGCCGATCGGCACCGACGTGCCGTAGTAGTCGACGTGGATGTGGTCGAGCAGCCCGGCGTGCGCGCGGCCCGTACGCACCTTGGCGAGACCGGTGCGCAACGACTCGATCGACTTCTGCATCTTCTGCTCGGCCGATTGCCGGATTTCCGCAATGCTCATGATTCCTCCGCACAACGGTGCGCGCGCGTCGCGCCGGCGAGGCGGCGCAATGCGCGCACGGATTCACACATGGACCAGCGTGCCTTCGTCGTCGCTGCACAGGGCGCGCTGCAGCGCCCCTTCGCCGAGGATCGAGAAGACCTTGATCGGCAGCCTTCGATCGCGGCACAGCGCGAACGCGGTCGCGTCCATCACCTTCAGGTGCCGCGCGATCGCCTCGTCGAAGCTGATGCGCGCGAAGCGCTGGGCGGACGGATCGAGCATCGGGTCTGCGCTGTAGACGCCGTCGACCTTCGTCGCCTTGAGCACCACCTCGACGCCCATCTCGGCGCCGCGCAGCGCGGCGGCGGTGTCGGTGGTGAAGAACGGATTGCCGGTGCCTGCGGCGAAGATGACGACCTTGCCTTCCTCGAGATAGCGCAGCGCCTTCGGCCGGATATACGACTCGACCACCTGCTCGATCTTCAACGCCGACTGCACGCGCGCGACCACGCCATGCTGGCGCAGCGCATCCTGCAGCGCGAGCGAATTCATCACCGTGGCGAGCATTCCCATGTAGTCGGCAGTGGCGCGGTCCATGCCGGCCGCGCCGCCCGCGACGCCGCGGAAGATGTTGCCCCCGCCGATCACGATCGCCAGCTCGACGCCCATCGCGACGGCCGAGGCGATCTGCTCGACCATTCGCTGCAGGGTCTCGGCATTGATGCCGTAGGCGTCGTCGCCCATCAGCGCTTCGCCGGAGAGCTTGAGCAGCACGCGGCGATAGCGAAGCTGCGGAGCCGGCGCGCCGGCGACCGCACGGGCGGGTGCGCCCGCCACGACGGCGGGGCTGTCGTTCGAGCTCACGAACTCTCCTGAGGCGCTGCGGGCAGACGCCGCCCGCGATTATGGGGCTTTTCCGGCGGCGGCCGCTGCCTGCGCGGCGACCTCGGCAGCGAAGTCGGACTGCCTGCGCTCGATGCCCTCGCCGACGACGAACAGGACGAACTGCGCGACCTGCGCGCCGCGCGCCTTCAGCAGCTGCTCGACCGTCTGCTTGTCGTCCTTGACGAAGGGCTGGCCGAGCAGCGTGACTTCCTTCAGGTATTTCTGCACCGCGCCGTCGACCATCTTCGCGACGATCTCCGGCGGCTTGCCGGACTTGCCCTCGGCCTTCGCCTTCGCCTGTTCCTCGTCGGCCTTCTGCTGCGCGATCGAGCGCTCGCGCTCGACGTCGGCCGCCGGAACGCCCTCGCGCGACAGCGCCTTCGGCTTGCTCGCCGCGATGTGCATCGCGAGGTCGCGCGCCAGCGCGTCGTCGCCGCCGACCAGGTCGACGAGCACGCCGATCTTCGAGCCGCCGTGCACGTAGGAGGCGAGCCGCCCCTTCGCCTGCACGCGCGCGAAGCGGCGCACCGTGATGTTCTCGCCGATGCGGCCGACCAGCGCCGTGCGCATCTGCTCGGCCGTTCCGCCGTCGATCGACAGTTGCATGAGCGCATCGACGTCGGCCGGCGCCTGCGTGCCTGCGCGCTCGGCCAGCGTACGCGCGAAGGCGAGGAAGTCGTCGTTCCTGGCGACGAAATCGGTTTCGCTGTTGACCTCGACCAGCGCGCCGAGCTTCGCGTCGTCGGCGATCCACAGCGCGACGACGCCTTCGGCCGCCACGCGCGTGGCCGCCTTGCTCGCCTTGTTGCCCAGCTTCACGCGCAGGATTTCCTCGGCGCGGGCGAGATCGCCCGCAGCCTCGGCCAGCGCCTTCTTGCATTCCATCATCGGCGCGTCGGTCTTCTCGCGCAGTTCCTTGACCATGCTGGCGGTGATCGCCGTCATCGCTCCACTCCTTGCGTTGCTGCCTGCTTCCGCCTGGCCGTGCCCAGCCGCGCGCGCTCCGGCGCTCATTTTTCGCTCACTTTTCGCTCACTCTTCCCCTTCCAGCTCGACGAACTCTTCCTCGTCGGCGGCGCTCTTGGCGATTTCCTGCAGCGCCGCTGCACGGCCTTCGAGGATGGCGTCGGCCGCGCCACGCGCGTACAGGCGGATCGCCTTGCCGGAGTCGTCGTTGCCCGGAATGACGTGATCGATGCCGATCGGCGAATGATTGCTGTCGACGACGGCGACGATCGGGATGCCCAGCTTGTTCGCCTCGGTGACCGCGATGCGATGGAAGCCGACGTCGATGACGAACATCGCGTCGGGCAGCGCCGCCATTTCCTTGATGCCGCCCAGGCTCTTCTGCAGCTTGTCCAGCTCGCGCTGGAACAGCAGCGATTCCTTCTTCGACATGCGCTCCATGCCGCCTTCGGCCACGGTGGCTTCCATGTCCTTCAGGCGCTTGATCGACGTCTTGACGGTCTTGAAGTTGGTGAGCATGCCGCCGAGCCAGCGCTGGTCGACATAGGGCATGCCGGCGCGCTGCGCCTCCTCGGCGAGGATCTCGCGCGCCTGGCGCTTGGTGCCGACGAACAGCACCGTGCCGCGATTGGCGGCAAGCTGGCGCAGGTACTTCATCGCCTCGTCGTACTGGGCGAGCGTCTTCTCGAGGTTGAAGATGTGGATGCGGTTGCGGTGGCCGTAGAGCCAGGGCGCCATCCGGGGATTCCAGAACCGTGTCTGGTGGCCGAAGTGCACTCCGGCCTCGAGCATTTGCCGCATGGAAACGGACATGACAGACTCCGATAGGGTTGGGTCCGACGCATCGCCGTAGACCGCCCGCTGCCGAAGCCGGTTCGCAGGACGGCACCCTCGATCGACGATGCGCGCGATTTGCCGCGGATGCGGACGGATTGACATTGCCGCGCCGGGCGAAGCCTATAATTCTAGCATGGCAGTGATCCTGAAGTCCGCCCCCCAGATCGCGAAGATGCGCGTCGCCGGCCGTCTCGCCGGCGAAGTCCTCGACTACATCACGCCCTTCGTGAAGGCGGGCGTCACCACCGACGAACTGGACCGTCTTTGCCACCGGTACATGACCGAAGTGCAGGGAACGGTGCCGGCGCCGCTGAATTACGCGCCGCCCGGCTACTCGCCGTACCCGAGATCGATCTGCACTTCGGTGAACCATCAGGTCTGCCACGGCATTCCCGGCGAGCGCGTGCTGAAGAACGGCGACATCCTGAACATCGACATCACTGTGATCAAGGACGGCTACCACGGCGACACCAGCCGCATGTTCCTGATCGGCGAACCGTCGGTGGCCGCGCGCCGGCTGTGCCGCGTCACTTTCGAGTGCATGTGGATCGGCATCGACCAGGTGCGTCCGGGAGCCACGCTGGGCGACATCGGTCACGCCATTCAGAAGCACGCCGAGGCGAGCGGCTATTCGGTCGTGCGCGAATTCTGCGGACACGGCATCGGCGAGCGCTTCCACGAGGAGCCGCAGGTGCTGCACTACGGCCGGCCCGGCGTGGGCGAGACGCTGCGTCCGGGGATGATCTTCACGATCGAACCGATGATCAATGCCGGACGCCGCGAGGTGCGCGAGCTCGCCGACGGCTGGACCATCGTCACCAAGGACCACAGCCTGTCGGCGCAATGGGAACACATGGTCCTCGTCACCGAGACGGGCCACGAGATCCTCACCATGTCCGCGGGCGCCCCGCCCCGTCCGGAACCGCTGCCGACGGCAGCGTGAGCCCGCCCGAGCCTGCCGCGGCGAAGGCGGCGCATCGGGCGCCGCCGGCGCTGCGCGCGCCCGGGGAGATCCGTGACGACTACGGCCGCGCGCGTGCCGCGGCGATCGCGCGCTTTCGCGCGCACCCCGATCCCGATGCGCTCGCCCGCGCGCTGACCGCGGCCACCGACCGGGCGCTGCGCGAGTTGTGGCGGCTGCACGCACCCGGATGCCCGGCTTCGCTGGTCGCGGTCGGCGGCTACGGCCGGCGCGAGCAGTTCCCGCATTCGGACGTCGACCTGATGGTGCTGACCACCGGCGCGCTCGAGCCGTCGACGGCCGCGCGCATCGAGACTTTCATCGGCGCGTGCTGGGACTGCGGACTGCCGATCGGCCACAGCGTGCGCAGCATCGACGAATGCGTGGCCGAGGCGCTGGCCGACGTCACCGTGCAGACCAGCCTGCTCGAACTGCGCTGGCTCGCCGGCAGCCGCCGGCGATGCGCCGAGGCGCTCGCGCGGCTGCGCGCCGTCCTCGACCCGGCGGCGTTCTTCTCGGCCAAGCTGGTCGAGCTGCGTCAACGGCACGCGAAGTACGACGACACCCCGTACAGCCTCGAGCCCAACACCAAGGAAAGTCCCGGCGGCCTGCGCGACCTGCAGGTGCTCGTGTGGATCGCGCGGGCCGCGGGCCTCG
The DNA here is from genome assembly GCA_937903095.1 of uncultured Burkholderiales bacterium. Lineage (GTDB taxonomy): Bacteria > Pseudomonadota > Gammaproteobacteria > Burkholderiales > Burkholderiaceae_E > Zeimonas. The sequence goes on along the minus strand of CALCZN010000099.1, from coordinate 44 downwards.
GCCGGCGCTGGCGCGAACTGGCGGCGCGCGGGCTCATCACCGCT
>CALCZN010000098.1:0-12032 GCA_937903095.1 uncultured Burkholderiales bacterium | reverse complement strand
CGCGCTTTTTTCGGGCTCACGCGGGGACGATCGTAGGGTGAACAGGCCCTAATCGAGCACCGGCGCTGCAGCGGCCCATTGCGCGCGCCATCGATACCACAGGCCGCCGATGCCCTCGTGCGCGGCAAGCCAGTTCGTCTCGACGCCCGCTGCGCTCGGCAGCCAGCCGAGCGGACTTTCGGGGCTCGGCGTGCCGAGGAAGCCGTGCGGCGCGGCGATGGGCCGCAGGCCGGCGTGCTCGAACGCGCGCAGTGCGCGCGGCATGTGATATGCGTGCGTGACGAGCAGGATGCGCCGATGCGCAGGCAGCAGCAGCCTGGCCGACTCGCGCGCGTTGCCTTCGGTGTCGCGCGAACGGTCTTCCACCCAGCGCACCGGCGTTGCCAGGCGCTGCTCGAGCAGGCGCTTCATCAGCACGGCCTCGGCGCTGCGCTCCGGATTCGGCTTGCCTCCGCTGACGAGCACTGGAAGGCCAGTGACCTGCGCGACCCACGCGCCGTACAGCACGCGCTCGGTGGTACGCTGGTTCGGCCGCTCGGGATCGGGGCGCTCGCGCGAATCGAAGCGCGTTCCGCCGGCGAGAATGACGATGGCGGTCGGCGCATCGGGTCGAGCGAGCAGCGCACGCAACTCGCGCTCGCCCTGCGCCTGGCCCGCGCCCTGCTCGATCCGGCCGATCAGCCACTGCCCGACGACCAGCGACGACGTGAGCAGCGCCAGCACGAGCCCGATCGTCGCGACGATGCGCCCGCCGCGAGGCCGGCGCACGGAAGCCGCGAGTCCGATCGCGATCAGCAGCAGCGGCGCCGCCGGCGGCAGCAGCAGGAACTCGGCGACGCGCCGGGCGGCGAACGCTAGCTCGGCGGACGGCATGCGGGCGCAGCGCGCTCAGGTAGCGCTCAGGCAGCGCCCACCGCCTGTCGAACCTGGTCGAGCGCGCCCGGATCCTCGATCGTGGTGAGGTCACCCGGATCGCGACGTTCGCACAATGCCTGGATCGAGCGGCGCAGCACCTTGCCCGAGCGCGTCTTCGGCAGCATCGTCACGAAATGCACGCGGTTCGGGCGCGCGATGGCGCCCAGCCGCTTGTCGACGGTGGACATCAGGTCGCCTTCGAGCGCGAGCCGCGCGTTCGCATCGGCCGCCTTCGACGGATCCCTCAGCACGACGAAGGCGGTGGCGACCTGCCCTTTCAGCGAGTCGGCGACGCCGACCACCGCGCATTCGGCCACCGCCGGGTGGCTCGACAGCGTCTCCTCGATCTCGCGCGTGCCGAGCCGATGGCCGGCGACGTTGATCACGTCGTCGGTGCGCCCGAGGATGAAGTAGTAGCCGTCGTCGTCGCGGATGCCCCAGTCGAAAGTGGAGTAAGCGAGCCGGCCGGGCACCGTCGAGAAATAGGTCTGGACGAAGCGGTCGTCGTTGCGCCAGACGGTCTGCATGCAGCCGGGCGGCAGCGGAGGAATCACCGCGACGACGCCCTTCTCGTTGTTGCCGACCTCCTCGCCGGTGCGTTCGTCCAGCAGGCGCAGGTCGTAGCCGTACATCGCCATGCCGGGCGAGCCGAAACGCGGCTCGGTCTTCTCGATGCCGTGCGCGACGGTGAGAATCGGCCAGCCGGTCTCGGTCTGCCAGTAGTTGTCGATGACCGGCTTGCCGATCGCCTCGGCGATCCAGCGCGCGGTCGGCTCGTCGAGCGGCTCGCCGGCCAGGAAGAGCGCGCGCAGCGACGACAGGTCGTACTTGGTCAGCCACGACGGATCCTGCTTCTTCAGCACGCGGATCGCCGTGGGCGCCGAGAACATCACGCTCACGCGGTGCTTCTCGACCAGGCGCCACAGGATGCCGGGGTCGGGACGCAGCGGCGTTCCTTCGTAGAGGATGGTGGCCATGCCGGCGATCAGCGGCCCGTAGACGATGTACGAGTGCCCGACCACCCAGCCGATGTCGCTGGTGGAGAAATAGGTTTCGCCGGCGTTGCCGCAGAAGATGTACTTCATCGAGGCGGCGAGCGCGACGGCGTGGCCGCCGATGTCGCGCTGCACGCCCTTCGGCGTGCCGGTGGTGCCCGAGGTGTACAGCGTATAGCTCACCTCGTTCGACTCGAGCCATTCGACCGGAACCTCGTCGTCGAGGTGCCGATCGCGCAGCGTCGCGTAGTCTTCGTCGCGCCCAGGCACGCGTTCGAAGGGCGCGAGCCCGCGGTCGACGATCAGCACCTTCTCCGGGGCGCGGCTGGCGAGCTTCAGCGCGGCGTCGAGCAGCGGCTTGTACTCGATGACCTTGCCCGCACGCGAGCCCGCGTCGGCGCTGACGACCAGCGCCGGCTCGGCGTCGTCAATGCGGCTGGCCAGGCTGTGCGAGGCGAAGCCGCCGAAGACCACCGAGTGGATCGCGCCGATGCGCGCGCAGGCGAGCATCGCGAACACCGCCTCGGGAATCATCGGCATGTAGACGATCACGCGGTCGCCGCGACCCACGCCCAGCGAGCGCATCACCGCCGCCATGCGGACGACCTCGCGGTGCAGTTCGGCGTAGGTATAGACGCGCGAGACGTCGACCTCGGTGGATTCGTAGATCAGCGCCGGCTGGTCGGCGCGCGCGGCGAGATGGCGGTCGACCGCGTTGTGGCACAGGTTCGTGCGCCCGCCGACGAACCAGCGCGTGAAAGGCGGCCGCGAGTAGTCGAGAACCTGGCCGAAGGGCTCCTTCCAGTCGATCAGCTGCGCCTGCTCGGCCCAGAAGGATTCGCGGTCGCGAATCGACCGTTCGTGAACTTCCTTCAGCGACGGCGTTGCCCCGTGTGCAGCCATGAAGATCCCCCTCCGAACGGTGTCCGATCCATTCTACTTCGGCCGATCCGCTCGTCGGCTTTGACAGCGACGGGGCTCTTCTCTACCCTGCCGCGCATGCCGAGGAGCCGCCCTGTCGTCATCGTCCTCCTTCTCGCCGCGCTGGCCGCGGCGGGAATCGGCACCGGTTCCCCCGCGCGAGCGGCACAGCCCGTTGACCAGGCCGTTGCGGACAGCGCGGCCGATTCCGACGATTCCGTCGATCCCGGCCAGCAGTTGGTGCGACAATCGCTGTCGCTGATCGGCGTGCGCTATCGCTTCGGCGGTACTTCGCCGGCCACCGGTCTCGACTGCAGCGGCCTCGTGCAGCACGTCTTCGGCGAGGCGCTCGGCTTTGCGCTGCCCCGGCGTGCCGAGCAGATGAGTCGCACGGGGACGCCGGTTTCGCTCGATGCGCTGCAGCCCGGCGATCTCGTCTTCTTCCGTACGCTGCGACGCGCGTTCTCGCACGTGGGCATCTACATCGGCGAGAACCGCTTCGTGCATGCGCCGTCGTCGGGCGGACGCGTGCGCATCGAATCGATCGGGTCGCGCTACTGGGCGCGGCGCTTCAACGGCGCGCGACGGGTGGCACCCGAGCCGCAACCGCGGACCGCCGAATTTCTCCAGGCAGGCCTGCCGGACACATTCCCCGCGCCGCCGGCGACGCAGCCGACGCTGGTCGAACGGGTGTTCGCCCGACCCATCATTGCGAATCCTTCTCGTTTAGATTAGTGTTGCGCCTCGCCCGGGTTCCGCGGCGCAACCCATTCCACCGATCCGGAAGTCTTCTGCGAATGAATCGAACCCGTCTCTCCGCATTCACCGCCTGCGCGCTGCTGGCCGTCGCCGTGTCGGCTTCCGCACAGGAAAAGGTGCTGAACCTGTACTCCGCCCGCCATTACGCGAGCGACCAGCAGCTGTACGATGCATTCACCAGGCAGACGGGCGTGCGCATCCAGCGCATCGAGGCCGGAGACGAAGCGCTGCTCGAGCGGTTGCGCAACGAGGGCGCGAACAGCCCGGCCGACGTCGTGCTGCTCGCCGATGCCGCGCGTTTGTGGAAGGCGCAGGTGGAGGGACTCTTCCAGCCGGTGAAATCGGCTGCGCTCGAGAAGCGCATTCCGGAGAACCTGCGCGGCAAGGACGACGGCGCGGGCAGCCAATGGTTCGGCTTCTCGATGCGCGCGCGGATGATCGTCTACAACAAGGCGAGCGTGAATCCGGCGCTCGTGCAGAACTACGAAGACCTCGCGCGGCCGGAGCTGAAAGGCAAGGTCTGCACGCGCTCGGGCGCGCATCCGTACATGCTGTCGCTGATCGGCGCGGTCTCCGAGCACGACGGCAAGCAGAAGGCCGAGGAATGGGCGGCCGCGGTCGTCTCGAACTTCGCGCGCAAGCCGCGCGGCGGCGACACCGACCAGATCCGCGCGGTGGCGGTCGGAGAATGCGGCGTCGCGCTCACCAACAGCTATTACCTGGCGCGGCTGATGCGCTCGGACAAGCCCGAGGACCGCGACGCGGTGGCGAAGGTCGGCGCGGTCTGGCCGAACCAGTCGAGCTACGGCACGCACGTGAACGTCTCCGGCGCCGGCGTGGCGAAACACGCGCCGCATCGCGCCGAGGCGGTGCGCTTCCTCGAGTACCTGGCCAGCGACGAGGCGCAGCGTCACTTCGTCGACGCGAACAACGAATGGGCGGTGGTGCCTTCGGTGAACGAGACGAACCCCGCGCTCGAAGCGCTCGGCAAGTTCAAGGCCGACACGCTGCCGGTCGCCTCGATCGGCCGCGCCCAGGTGACGGCCACGCGGATCATCGACCGCGTGGGCTGGCGCTGAAGCCTCAGGCGCCGGCCAGCGCAGCGACGACCTGGATCTCGACGCGATACTCGGGCGCCGCGAGCCGGGCCTCGACCGTCGCGCGGGCCGGCGTGTGCCCCTGCGGCACCCAGGCATCCCATACGGCGTTCATCGCGGCGAAGTCGGCGATGTCGGCGAGATAGACGTTCGCCTGGAGAATGCGCGTCTTGTCGGTGCCCGCCTCGGCGAGCAGCCGGTCGATCGCCTCGAGTACCTGCCGCGTCTGTCCGGACACGTCGAGCGAGACGTCCTGCGCGACCTGCCCCGCGAGCCAGGCGAATCCGCCGTAACAGACCGCCTGCGACATCCGCAGGCCTGCCTGCAGGCGCACGATCTTGTCGTTCGCCGTCATGCGCGGCCCTCGTCGAGAAAGCGTTCGACCGCGTCGATCTGCGCGGGGTCGATGATCGACGGCGCGTGGCCGACGCCGGCGAAGACGACCTCGCGCGCACGCGGCCCGCGTCGCGTCATCTGCTGCGCGGTGGCGGCGCTCAGCAGGTCGGAGTCGGCCCCGCGCAGCAGCAGCGTGGGAACGCGAATGGCGTCGTAGGCGGGCCAGAGATCGGGCGGCTCGAACTGCATGCTCTTGAACGGCACGGCGATCGCCGGATCGTAGTGGAAGGCCCAGCGGTCGCCGCGCGGCACCAGGTAATGGCGCACCAGCAACTCGAACTGCTCGTCGGTGTGCGGGCCGAAGCTGCGCATGCGTTCGCGCAGGTCGGCGACTGCCGCAGCGCGCGTCGCGTATTGCGGATCGTCGCCGACGTACTCGGCGATGCGGGTGCGCCCGGCGGTATCGAGCACCGGACCGATGTCGTTGAGCACGAGACTATCGATCGGATTGCCCGGCATCGCCGCGAGCATCATTCCCATCAGCCCGCCCATCGAGGTGCCGACCCAGGCGAGACGCTCGACGTCGAGCCGCGCGATCAGCGTGACGCAGTCGGCGATGTACTGCGGCAGCACGTAGAGCATCGGATCGGGCGCGCGATCGGAGCGGCCGCGGCCGATCATGTCGGGGCAGACGACGCGCCAGTTGCGCGACAGCCGATCGGCCAGCGCATCGAAGTCTCGACCGTTGCGCGTGAGACCGTGCACGCAGACGACGGTGGGCGCCGAGGCGCCGGCCTGCGAAGGCCATTCCCAGTACGCGAGCTTGTGCAGCCCGCGCACGCTGATGCAACCGACGGTTCGCAACTGCGGCTCGTTCATCGCGCGACGTTCCCAGGCGACAGGGGCGGATCGTGAGGCCTCGGCCGAACCCGCGCCGCCTCGGTCGTCACGGGAACAGGCCCTACACTAGACGAACGATTGTACAAGGACCGAATCATGCTCGAAGGCAAGCTCGCACTCGTCACCGGATCGACCAGCGGCATCGGGCTGGGTATCGCACGCTCGCTCGCCGCGAAGGGAGCGCGAATCGTGCTCAACGGCTTCGGCGACCCGGCGGAGATCGAGCGCCTGCGCTCGAAACTCGCCGCCGACGCCGGCGTCGATGTCGATTACGAAGGCGCCGACCTGTCGAAGCCCGAAGAGATCGAGGCGATGATCTCGCACGTCGATTCGCGCCACGGCGGAGTCGACATCCTCGTGAACAACGCGGGCATCCAGTTCGTCGCGCCCGTCGAGCGCTTTCCGGTCGATCGCTGGGACGCGGTGATCGCGCTGAACCTCTCGGCCGCCTTCCACACCACGCGCATCGCGCTGCCGGCGATGAAGCAGCGCAACTGGGGACGCATCGTCAACATCGCTTCGGCACACGGACTGGTCGCGTCGGTCGAGAAGGCGGCGTACGTCGCCGCCAAGCACGGCCTGGTCGGGCTCACCAAGGTGGTCGCGCTCGAGACCGCAGGCACCGGCATCACCTGCAATGCGATCTGCCCAGGCTGGGTCCTCACGCCGCTGGTGGCGAAGCAGATCGACGCGCGCGCCGAAGCGAGCGGACGTTCGGTGGAGGAGGAACGGCGCAGCCTGCTGCTCGAGAAGCAGCCGTCGGGCGAGTTCGTCACGCCCGAGCAGATCGGCGAGCTGGCGGCGTTCCTCTGCTCGCCGGCCGCCGAACAGGTGCGCGGCGCGGCGTGGTCGATCGACGGGGGCTGGACAGCGCAATGAGCTCGTCATCGGCGACGCGCACGCGCCAGTAGCGCCGGTCGTCCACCCGCGAGCGTGCGATGCGCGCGGCGCCTTCGCGCGCATATTCGATCGTGATCGCGCCGTCGCGGTCGCTGCGCAGGATCTCGATGTCCGCCGCGCGATATCGCTCGACGACGCGCTCGGCCGGATGGCGGAAGCGGTTGCGATAGCCGTTCTGCACGATCGCATGGCGCGGCGCGACGGCGGCGAGGAATGCCGCGCTCGACGACGAATGGCTGCCGTGATGCGGCACCAGCAGCAGATCGGCGCGCAGGCCTTCGGCGCCGAAGCGCTCGACCAGCGCACGCTCCTGTCCCGTCTCGATGTCGCCGGCAAGCAGCACCGTTGCCGCGGGCGCCGAGATGCGCAGCACGCAGCTCGACGCGTTGGTCGGCGAGCGCACGCCGCGCGGCTTCTCCGGGCCCGGGTGCAGCACCTCGAAATCGACGTCGCCCCAGCGCCAGGCATGCCCGCGCACGCAATCGACGAAGGGCCGCCCCGCATTGCGCGCCGCGTGGTCGGCCGGAAGCGTGCCGCCGATCCAGTCGAAACGCAGGCCGCGCAGCAGGCTGGGCAGCCCGCCCGAGTGATCGGAATCGAGATGCGAGACGACGATCGCATCGACGCGGTCGATGCCGCGCGCGCGCAGGTACGGCACGATCACGCGCGCTCCCGCGTCCGAGTCGCCGCCCCAGGACGGGCCCGCGTCGTACAGCAGCCGGCGCCCGGCGGTTTCGACGAGCACCGCGCTGCCCTGTCCCACGTCGAGCGCCACGACGCGCAGCGCGCCTGCGGGCGGCGCCTGCGTCGACGCGCCGAGCATGGGCAGCAGGCCGGCGAAAGCCAGTTCGCGTGCGGCGACGCGCACCGGCGCCAGCAGGACCATCACCGCGGCCACGCAGGCGACGAGCGCCGTCGCCGACGGCGCGGCGACGACGGCGATCGCCCACGGCGAATCGGACAGCAGCGCGATCGCATCGAGCAGCCACGCGGTGGCCTGCGCCGCGACGGCGAGCATCGGCTCGCCCGCCGCCGGCAACCAGGGCAGCAGCGCCGCTGCGCCGATCGCCAGCGGCGTGATCAGCGCCGACACGAGCGGAATGGCGAACGCGTTGGCCAGCGGACCGACCAGCGAGACGCTGGCGAAGAACAGCGCGCCCAGCGGCACGAGCGCGAGCGAAGCCGCCCATTGCGTGCGCACCGCCTCGGCCAGCGCATGCGCGATCCGGCGCCCGCGCGTGAGCGCGTCGTAGTGCTCACGCGCGCGCCCGCCGGCCGCGCACCAGGCAATCGCCGCCACCGACGCGAACGAGAGCCAGAAGCCGGCGGCCAGCGGCGCCCACGGATCGAACATCGTGACGACGCCGGCGGCCAGCGCGAGCACGCGCGAGATCGAGCGCGTGCGTCCGGTGAAGAGCGAAACGCCGGCGACCGCCAGCATCCAGCAGGTGCGTTGCGCGGGAATCCCCCAGCCGGCGATGCCGGCGTAGACGAACGCGACCAGCACGCCGAACAGCCACGCGATGCGGCGCGCCGGCCAGCGCAGCAGCAGTCCGCTCGCCGCCGCCGCCCGCGTGTGCAGCAGCCGGCGGGCCGCGGCGACCGCGATGCCGGCGAGCATCGTGATGTGCAGGCCGGAGATCGACATCAGGTGCCCGATGCCCGTGCGGTTGAAGGCGTCCCACCAGCGCGTGCCGATCGCCGCCTGGTCGCCGACCACGAGCGCGACGAGCACGTCGGCCGCCTCCGCGCGCGTACCGGCGAGCGCGGCGCGCATCGCGTCGCGCAGATGCAGGCGCGCGCGCTCGAAGGCGACCGCCACGCTCCACTGGATCGCATCGAGCCGCTCGTTGGAGACGGAGCCCTTGCGCGCGCCGCGCACGCTGCCGTTGGCGGCGATGCCCTCTTCGAGCGAGCGCAGTTCGGCGTCGAAGGCGTCGGGGTTGTGCAGCGCATGGACGCGCTTCAGGCGCACCGTGAAGCGCCAGCGCTCGCCGGGTTCGACGCGCATCGGCTTCGAGTGCTCGTCGAAGGACTGCCAGCCCAGTCGGATGCGGGCGCCGCGCGGACAATCGACGGCGCCGTCCAGGCAGTCGTCGATGTCGAAGACGAAGCGCGTCGAACGCTCGTCGACCAGCGGCATCGACGCGACGCGCCCGACGACGACGAAGTCGCGCCCTTCCTGCGTGGCGTCGATGCGCTTCGACAATGCGGAATCGGCAGCGATCATCGTTCCTCCGGCGGCGGCCGCGAGGATCGCCACCCAGCGAAGCGCCGGACGATCGATGGCCCACGCGACCGCCGCGACGAGCCCGGCGACGAGCAGCGCCCACGCGAACCCGGGCGGCGGCAGCGCAGGCAGGCGGTGCACGACGAGCGCGGCGATGACGACCGCCGCAGGCAGCGGGACGACCGCCGCGGGCAGCGGGACGGCGGCGAGGAACGAGAGCGGCGAGCGCATCGCCCGATGCTAGGCGCGCGCTCGCAGGCGCGGCATCGGCCCGATCGCCTAGGTCGCCCGGGGCGAGGGCCGCAGTCGGCGTGCTTGCCCTACGTCGCGTCGGCGCCCGATGCGCCGAGCGCGCGAGCGAGCCGCGGCAACACGCGCAATGCGTTGGCGGCGGTCTGCGCGATCGCCTGCTCGCGGGGAAGCGAGCGCAAGCGCGCAAAGGCGTCGGCGATGCGCGCCACCTGCGCCGGTTCGTTGCGCTGATGCGCGATCCACTCGGGAGCGATGTCGGGCGCGTCGGTCTCGAGCACGTGCGCGTGCGACGGTAGCTCGCGCGCCAATGCGCGGATGCGCAGCGCGCGGTCGTAGGTCATCGCGCCGCCGAAGCCGAGCGCGAAACCCAGGTCGAGGTATTGCCCGGCCTGCTGCACGCTCGCGTTGAAGGCGTGAGCGATGCCGGTCAACGGCCGCACGCGGCGCAACTGCGCGAGAACGAGGTCGTGCGCGCGCCGCACATGCAGCAGCACCGGAAGCTCGAAGTCGCGCGCGATGCGCAACTGCTCGGCAAGGAAACGCTGCTGGCGTTCGCGGTCGTGCCCCTGCACGAAGAAGTCGAGGCCGATCTCGCCGATGGCGACGAAAGCCTCGTCGGCCATCGCGGCGGCGACGCGCGTGCGCAGCAGCGCGAGATCGTCGCCGCCCGCCTGCCCGACGAACAGCGGATGGATGCCCAGTGCATAGCCCAGGCGCCGATCCGCGCCGGCCAGCGTGCGAACCGTCTCGTGGTTCGACGGGGCGACGGCGGGAACGACGATCGCATCGACGCCGGCCGCGAAGGCGCGAGCGAGCACTGCTTCCCGGTCCGCGTCGAACTCGGCCGCGTCGAGATGGCAGTGCGTGTCGATCAGCACTTCATCGCGTCGGGCATGCGATCGAGTCGGCACGCGTGGCTGCGCCCTCCGGCACGAAGCGGCCGTCGCGCAACTGCAGCGTTCGATCGGCCCTCGACGCGAGATCGAGATCGTGCGTGACGACCACGAAGGCGATGCCCAGCTCCTGCGCCAGCGTCTCCATCAGCGCATACACCTGGCGCGCGTTCTGGCTGTCGAGGTTGCCGGTGGGCTCGTCGGCCAGCACGCAGCGCGGCTGCGTGACGAGCGCGCGCGCGAGCGCGACGCGCTGGCGCTCTCCGCCCGACAGCTCGCCGGGCTTGTGCTCGACGCGCGCCGCCAGCCCGACGCGGGCGAGCATCTCCGCCGCCTGCGCGTTCGCGGCCGCGGGGTCGTTGCGCCGGATGCGCAGCGGCATCGCCACGTTCTCCAGCGCGCTGAACTCGGGCAGCAGATGATGGAACTGGTAGACGAAGCCCAGCAGCCGATTGCGCCGCGCGCCCAGCTCGGCCTGCGACAGTCCGCCGATCGGCTCGCCCGCCCAGGACACCTCGCCCGAAGTGCAGGTGTCGAGTCCGCCGAGCAGGTGCAGCAGCGTGCTCTTGCCCGACCCCGATGCGCCCATGATCGCCACGCGCTCGCCGGCGCGCACCGACAGATCGACGCCGTGCAGGACCGGAACGACGAGGTCGCCGTGGCCGTAGACCTTGTGCACGTCGCGCGCGCGCACCACCGGATCGGCGCTGGGGTTCATTCGTAGCGCAATGCCTCGGCGGGCCGCACGCGCGAGGCGCGCCAGCTCGGGTACAGCGTCGAGGCGAAGGCCAGCGCGCAGGCGGTGAGGCCGATCGTCGAGACGTCGTGCCAGCGCAGGTCGCTCGGCAGGTGGTTGATGAAATAGATCCCCTTCGGCAGCACCTGGAAGCCGAACAGCTGCTCGAGGAAGGCGACGACGTCGCCGATGTTCAGCGCGACGATGACGCCGAACACGATGCCGATCAGCGTTCCGAGCAGGCCCACCGAGGCGCCCTGCACCACGAAGATGCGCATGACGCTGGCGGGGGTCGCGCCCAGCGTGCGCAGGATGGCGATGTCGGACTGCTTGTCGGTGACCGTCATCACCAGCATCGAGACGAGATTGAACGCCGCTACCGCCATGATCAGCGTGAGGATGATGAACATCATCCGCTTCTCGATCTGCACGGCGGCGAACCAGTTGCGGTTCTCCGAAGACCAGTCGCGCACGTAGACGTCGGAGCCCAGCGAAGCCGCGAGTTCGGCGGCGATCTGCGGGGCCTGCAGCATGTCGGTCGTCTTCAGCCGCACGCCGGTGACGCCCTGCACGCGAAAGAGCTTCGCCGCGTCTTCCAGGTTCATCAGCAGCAGGCTGGTGTCGTATTCGTAGTGGCCCGAGGCGAAGATGGCGACGACGGTGAGCTGGCGCAGTCGCGGCACCAGCCCGGCCGGCGTCGCGGTGCCCTGCGGAGCGATCAGCGTGAGCTTCGAGCCAAGTTCGAGCAGCAGCTGGTTCGCAAGCTCGCGGCCGACGGCGACGCCGAAGGAGCCCGGCTTCAGGTCGTCGAGGTTTCCGCGCAGCATGTGCTTCGCGAAGTCGGCGACGCGCGGCTCGATCGCCGGATCGATGCCGCGCACGAGCACGCCGCGCACGCTCTCGTCGTGCGTGAGCATCGCCTGCCCGGAAACGTAGGGGGCGCCGGCGACGACGCGCGGATTGCGCTCGGCCTTCTCGAGCACCGAGTGCCAGTCGAGCATCGGCGCGCCGGCCGCGAAGATCTCCACGTGCGCGAGCACCGACAGCATGCGGTCGCGCACTTCCTTCTGGAAGCCGTTCATCACCGACAGCACGATG
>CALCZN010000097.1:0-9955 GCA_937903095.1 uncultured Burkholderiales bacterium | reverse complement strand
AACCCTTCGTCGCATGGTTCGAAACGCTGGACAACCGCGACGTTCCCCGCGTCGGTGGCAACAATGCCATGCGACCGGCGGCAACGCGCACGCTCACGGTGCAGACCACGCGCAAGGAGCGCGAGTCCTTCTGCTGTCGGATGACGAGATCCTGCAGTTCGGACGGTGGGCTGCAACGGTGGAAGCGCATTACGGCCATGCGATGGACATGGAGTGGGCCAAGGACGGCGAGACGGACGAGCTCTACCTGGTGCAGGCGTGCCCGGAAACCGTCGTCTCGGCGCGCCGCGCGGGGTGACGCGCGAAATGTCGAGGAGAAGATGTCATGAACTCAGGAAAGGAAATTCGGGCCGCCGTAAACGGCTACGGCGTGATCGGCAAACGCGTAGCCGACGCAGTAGCGAAGCAGGACGACATGCACCTGGTCGGGGTTGTCGATGTCGCGAGCGACTGGCGCACGCGCGTGGCCCTCGACCGCGGTTTCGCGCTGTACGGCCCCGGCAAGGAACAGGTCGAGGCGATGCGCGCGGCCGGCCTTGCCGTCGCGGGTACGCTCGATTCGTTGCTGGATGACGTCGACATCGTGGTTGACTGCACGCCGAAGAAGGTCGCGGCAACCAACGTCGAGACCTACCGCAAGCGACGCGTCCAGTTCATCGTCGAGGGCGGAGAGAAGCACGCGCTTACCGGGCACTCTTTCGTGGCCGAATCGAATTACGCGAGTGCGCTCGGTCGCGATTCGACGCGCGTGGTCTCGTGCAACACCACCTCGGTGGTGAGAACGCTCACGGCGCTCAAGCGCGCCGGGCTCCTGCGCAAGGCGCGCGGAACGCTGCTTCGACGCGCGACCGATCCCTGGGAAAGCCATCAGGGCGGAATCATGAACACGTTGTTGCCCGGCGTACATGGTCGACAACCAGGCGATCGTAGTGCCGGAAACGATCGACGCGATCCGTGCCTTGACGCAGGCCGAGCCCGAGGCGAAAGCCTCGATTGCCAGGACAGATGCCGCCATGGGCATCGGGACGTTGCCACTATGACGAAAGGCACGGGCACGACGCTCTTCGCCGGGAAGGTTGCCGTCGTCGGCGCCGGCCGCGTCGGCAGCACCTTTGCCTACACGCTCGCAGCATCGGCTGTGGCGCGAGAGATCGTCCTCATCGATGCGGACGGCGAGCGGGCTGAAGGCGAAGCGATGGACATCGCGCACGCGGTGCCGTTCTTCTCGCCGGTCACCGTCGTTGCCGGCGATTTCGCCGACGCCGCCGACGCCGCCGTCGTAGTGATCGCCGCCGGTGCAGCCCAGCGCCAGGGCGAGACGCGTCCGGCGCTGCTTCGCCGCAATGTCGAAGTTCTTCGCGGGATCGTCCCGCAGATCGTACGGGCGAATCCCGACGCGCTGCTCCTCGTGGCCACCAACCCGGTGGACGCGCTGACGTACGCGACCCTGCGCTTGTCGGGTCTGCCTCCGGCGCGGGTGCTCGGCTCGGGCACGGTGCTGGATACCGCGCGGCTACGCGCCGAGCTTTCGGCGCACTACGGCGTCGACTCCCGAAACGTGCACGCCTACGTGCTGGGCGAACACGGAGATAGCGAACTGGTCGCCTGGTCGACGGCGACACTCGCGAATGTCCACTTGCCGGAGTATTGCCGCCTCACCGAAATGCCCTGCGAGCCGCAGGACATGTCCGCCATCGCCGCGCGCGTACGCGATGCGGCCTATGAAATCATCCAAAGGAAAGGTTCGACCAATTTTGCGATCGCCGCAGCGCTTACCCGGATCGTCAAGGCACTTGTGCGCGACGAGGCTTCGGTGCTGACCGTATCGACGCAAGTCGAAGGCCACTATGGCATTCGCGACGTTTGTCTCAGCCTGCCTGCGGTAGTCGGCGCAGCAGGCGTCCAGCGCGTGCTGCCAGTTCCTTTAGCGGACGATGAGATCACGGGGCTGCGTCGCTGCGCCGAGGCGGTTCGCAACGCGATCGCCGAAGCCGGACTCGAGTAACGGGCGGCGCTGCTTCAAGGCGCCGGGCCTGGAGTACTCCCTGCCGGAGGAAGCGAGGCATGACGATCAGGCAAATATCCGCTTACCGTACCCTTGAGGACTTGGACGTTTCGGGGAAGACGGTTCTGGTTCGAGTCGATCTGAACGTACCGGTCAAGGACGGCACGGTTACCGATGTGACTCGGATCGAGCGCACGCTGCCTACGCTATGTGAGCTTGAGAACAAGGGCGCGAAGGTTCTCGTTCTTCTTGCCCACTTCGGCCGCCCGAAGGGTGCGGTCGTGCTGCAGATGAGCCTCGAGCCTGTCGCGGGCGTACTGCAATCGATGCTTGGTCGCCCTGTCGAGTTCGTCGCGACCGACTGGCGGGACGGGCGCGCGGACGACGCGGTCAAGCACGCGCAGCCGGGGGCCATCCTCCTCATGGAGAACACGCGCTTTCATCCGGGCGAGGAGACGAACGACTCGTCCTTCGCCGCCCAGCTCGCTCGCCTGGGGGATGTCTACGTGAACGACGCCTTCTCGGTCGCTCACCGCGCGCATGCCTCCACCGAAGGCGTGGCGCGACTTCTCCCGTCAGCGGCAGGGCTCGCGATGCAAGCGGAGCTCGAGGCGCTCACCGGCGTCTTCGATGCGCTCGCTCGTCCGGTGCTTGCCCTCGTCGGCGGCGCGAAGGTCGCCACGAAGATCGAGCTTCTGCGCAATCTTGTTCGGGAGGTGGATACGCTCGCCCTCGGGGGCGCCATGGCGAACACTTTCCTTGCCGTACAGGGAAATCCGATCGGCAGGTCGCTCGCCGAGCGCGACATGCTCGACACCGCGCGCGGCGTGATCGCTGCGGCCAGTGCTTCCGGCTGTGAGATCGTCCTGCCGATCGACGCGGTGGTTGCCCAGGAGTTAGAGGCCGGTGCGGCGTGGAACGTCATACCGGTGCAATCGGTAAGTGCGGACCAGATGATCCTCGATATCGGCCCCGGTACCGTGGCACTCATCGGCGAGCGCCTCACCCGTGCACGCACGCTCGTGTGGAACGGGACGCTCGGCGCTTTCGAAACCGAGCCTTTCGACCGCGCCACGAACTCGATCGCGGAAACGGCCGCACGCTTGACGCGAGAAGGCGCCTTGCGCTCGGTTGCCGGCGGCGGCGATACGGTCGCGGCGCTGAAACGTGCGGGGGTGGCAAGCGACTTTACTTTCTTGTCGACCGCCGGAGGCGCCTTTCTGGAATGGTTCGAAGGAAAGTCGTTGCCGGGCGTTGAGGCTTTGCGAACGATATGAGCGCAATAGGTCAAGTCGTCACGCTGTCGCCACGCGACTACGACGCCGTCTTGTTCGATCTCGACGGCGTCCTGACCGACACGGCAAGCGTGCACGCCGCCGCCTGGAAGAGGCTGTTCGACGAATTCCTCCAGCGTCGCGCGGCGGGCTCCGGTGAGACCTTCGTGCCCTTCGACGCCGAAGCCGATTATCGGCTCCACGTCGACGGCAAGCCGCGCCTGGACGGCGTCACCGATTTTCTCGCCTCGCGTGGCATCGCCCTGCCCTTGGGTACGCCGCAGGATGCCGACGATGCGCAAACCGTGCAGGCGCTCGCCCGGCGCAAGGACGCCTATTTCGTCGGACACATCGAGCAGCAGGGCGTCGAGCGCTATGAAGCGGCGGTCAGCCTCGTGAAGGCGCTGCGCGCGCAGGGCGTAAAGACCGCCGTCGTGTCGTCGAGCCGGAACTGCAAGACCGTGCTCGAAGCCGCCGGCATCGCCCCGCTCTTCGATGCCCGTGTAGACGGCGTCGAGCTCGAGCGGCTCGGCCTCGCGGGCAAGCCGGCCCCGGACATGTTCGTCGAAGCCGCGCAGCGCCTGCGATGCGATCCCGATCGAGCAGTCGTCGTGGAAGATGCCGTTGCCGGCGTTGCCGCCGGCCGAGCGGGCGCCTTTGCGCTGGTGATCGGCGTGGATAACGGCGGTCGCTCGCAGGCGCTGCGCGAAGCCGGCGCGGACGTGGTGGTCACGAGCCTCGCGCAGGTCCGCGTCTCGGTCGAGCCGCCCTCCGCCTGGTCGTTCGCCTACGACGAGTTCGACGCCGAGCGCGAGGGGGTGCGCGAAGCGCTGTGCGCGTTGGGCAACGGTTACTTCGCCACGCGGGGGGCGGCGGCGTGGTCGTCGGCCGATGACGCCCACTACCCCGGAACGTACCTGGCAGGCGGATACAACCGGCTGCGGACGGACGTGGCGGGTCGGACGGTCGAGAACGAAAGCCTCGTCAATCTACCGAACTGGCTTGCGCTTGGTCTTGCGATCGACGGCGGCGAGTGGTTCGACCTGCGGACGGTCACGATTCTCTCCTACCATCAGGAACTCGACCTGCGACGCGGCGTGCTCGTGCGGACGATCCGCTTCGAGGATGCTTCCGGCCGCCGCAGCGTGCTCGTCGAGCGGCGGATCGTGTCGATGGCGCAGATGCATCTGGCAGCGCTCGAGCTCACGCTCACTGCGGAGAACTGGTCGGGCCGGGTGACCGTGCGCTCGGGAATCGACGGCCGCGTGGTGAACGACGGCGCGAAGCTGTACCGCCGGTTCAACAAGCAGCATCTCGAGCCGGTCACCAGCGGCAACGCCGGAATGGACGGCGTATACCTGTGCGTCCGGACTTCGCAGTCCAACCTTCATGTCGCCGAAGCGGTGCGCACGCGCGCATATGTCGGCGAGGCACCGATCGAGCCGCAGCGGCGCGCGATCGACGAACCCGGCTACGTCGCGCAGGAGCTGGACGTCGACCTCGCACACGGTGAATCGATGGTCCTGGAGAAAATTGTCGCGCTGTTCACCTCGCGCGACCACGCGATTTCCGAGCCCGTCGTGGCCGCCTGCAAGGCGATCCAGCATTCCGGCCGTTTCGCTGTCGTCCTTGCACGGCACGAACTGGCATGGCAACACCTGTGGCGCCGTTTCGACGTGCATCTCGCGCCGCGTCGGGGCGCAGCCGGGCTGAACGTGCCGATGCTGCTGCGGCTGAACATGTTCCATCTGCTGCAGAGCGCCTCGGCCAACTCGATCGGCCTCGACATCGGTATCCCCGCACGCGGCTGGACCGGGGAGGCGTACGAAGGCCACATCTTCTGGGACGAGCTCTTCATCTTCCCGACACTGAACTACCGCATGCCGGAGATCACGCGCTCGCTGCTCATGTATCGGTACCGGCGGCTCGACGAAGCGCGCGCGGCGGCGCTGGCCGCCGGGCACGCAGGTGCGATGTTCCCGTGGCAGAGCGGCAGCGACGGGCAGGAAGAGACGCAGGAAGTGAACCTGAATCCTCTCTCGGAGCGATGGGTTCCGGACAATTCATACCTGCAGCGGCACGTCGGCGCGGCGATCGCCTACAACGTTTGGCAGTACTTCCAGGTGACGCGCGACGTCGAATTCCTGCAGTATTTCGGCGCTGAACTGATGCTCGAAGTGGCGCGCTTCTGGTCGAGCATCGCAACGTTCAACGAACGTCGTGGCCGCTACGAAATCCGGGGGGTGATGGGTCCCGACGAGTTCCACGAGGCCTACCCGGACGCGACCGTACCCGGCTTGGACAACAACGCGTACACCAACGTGATGGCGGTGTGGGTGCTGTGGCGCGCGCTCGACGTCCTGGAACTGCTGCCCGACATGCGCCGCACGGAGCTTGCCGAGCGGCTGCAGTTGACCGCCGACGAAACGGCGCGCTGGGACGACGTGAGCCGCAGAATGTACGTACCGTTCCACGGCGACGGAATCATCAGCCAGTTCGAAGGCTACGAGCGGCTGGAAGAGCTCGACTGGGAACATTACCGTCGGCGGTACGGGAACATCCAGCGGCTGGAGCTCATACTCGAGGCGGAGAACGACAGCGCCAATCGCTACAAGCTCTCGAAGCAGGCCGACGTTCTCATGCTCTTCTACGTCTTCTCCGCCGACGAGTTGCGCGAGCTTTTCGGGCGCCTCGGATACGAGTTGGCGCCGGAGGCGATACCGCGCAACGTCGACTACTACGACCGGCGTTCGTCGCACGGATCGACGCTGTGCCGCGTGGTGCACGCCTGGGTACTCGCAAGATCCGACCGTGAGCGCGCGATGAAATATTTCGCCGAAGCCTTGCAGAGCGACGTCGCCGACATCCAGCAGGGAACCACGGCCGAAGGCGTGCATCTGGGCGCCATGGCCGGCACGGTCGATCTCGTGCAGCGCGTCTCCACAGGCATCGAAGTGACCGGCGATTACCTGCGGTTCAGCCCCCGCTTGCCCGACGCACTTACGCGCCTCGACATGCGCGTGCGCTATCGCGGCCATACCCTTGACCTGAAGCTCACGGCCGATGCGCTGGAGGTGCGCTCGCGCGATAGCGGCACCGATAACCCGCCCATCCACCTTCAGTTGAAGGACCAGATCCGCCTACTTCGAAGCGGTAGCACCGAGATCTTCCATCTCCCGTCGAGCGGCGCGCAGGCGAAGCGGCAGCACTCCCCGTGAGATGCATTTTCGAGGCTCGCCGCAAGGAAGCGATAAACGGTAGCCGAATATGCTCAGCCGGAATTCATTCTTCGTTCGGCACCTGCGATAACACACCTAGAATCCTCGGCCACCTCGGTGTCGCCCGACGTCCAGCGTGGGACGACGTCGAATCCCGAGCACTTCCTTCAAAGGACGACTGGATGGCCGCCTTCTCGAAATTGTTCATCGACACCCGCTCAGCGCTGGCCAACGACAGCGCGCAGGCCACGACCCAGTTCAGCGTCACCAGCCAGGGGAAGGACGGACTGCACCGGGCAGTCGACATCCGAGGCTTCTGCGTCGAGGTCGATGAGCCACCTGCCCTGGGGGGTAACGACAGGGCGCCGAATCCGGTCGAATACGCGTTGGCAGCGCTGGCGACGTGCCAGGAGATTACCTATCGGCTACACGCCGATGCGCTCGGCATTCCGCTCGACGACGTGTCGGTCAAGCTCGAAGGCGAGCTCGATCTACGCGGCTTCTTCGGCGCGAGCAGCGGGGTCCGGCCAGGGTTCCAGAAGATCACCGGCTCGGTGAGCTTCGACAGCAGCGCTTCGGCAGAGGACCTCGAGCGACTGAAGCGGGTGGTGGACGCGCACTGTCCGGTTCTCGACCTGTTCCGCAACGCCACTCCGGTGCAAATCGTCATCGCGTGACGCGGGTCTGTTCCCGACTTTCAGACGCGCTCGGCGAGATGTTCTCGAGCCGAGGGCGACCGCCTTGGCTTCGGGCAATGGGGCCGTCGTGCGGGAACCAAGCGTGCGCGGCACGCTCGGTTCCCCGCATCGATGTCTATCGGTTCTGTTGTTGATGCGGATGATCGGGCATTTCGCCTTGACCACCGGGCATGGTCGCGCCGCGATGCGTCATTGGCTTGCCGGAGTCGGGCGACGCCGACATGTGCGGATGATCGGGCATTTCACCCTGGCCGCCCGGCATGTCCGAACCACGGTGCGTCATCGTCCTGCCCGAATCAGGTACTCGGTTATCTACGGGGTATGAGGAGTCTTCGCCGACTGCCAGATACTGGATTCCGCTTCGTTGCTGCGCCTGGGAGAGGTCGCGCGCGCCCATGAAGGCTGCGCCCGTGTCGGCCAGGACGGGAGCGCTCGCTGCAATCGCTGCCGAAACCAGAAGTGCTTTGAAGGGCATGACCGCCATCTCCAATGAGGACTCGAGTGATCCGTGAGTCGAAACGGATCGGCGCCGTGCGTCGATGTCCTCAATGTGCGCTCCCGCGCCCGACATCAAGATGATTCGCAAATTACATTGGAGTCACGTCGGCAACATGTAGCAGAACCGGCGCGCACGTCCGATTGGTGCAACCGGCGTCCCTTCTCAAGCGGTACCTACCAGTGCAGGCTGCGCCGCGCTCTCCCGAGAACTGCCTGCGCCCATCAACTCACGAAGGTTCTCTTCGTTCAACGTCTCTTTCTCGAGCAGCAGCGCGGACCCGCGGTCCAGAGTCAATCGCTGCTGAGCAAGAACCCGCGTGGCGTTCTCGAATGCGGCATCGAGAATCGCCTTGACGGCACGGTCGATCTCCCGCGCGACCTCCTCGCTGAAATCGTGTCTACGGAGCATCGTCTGGGGAACGTCCAGAAAGCGCGCGCTCTCCCCCTCGTACGACACGTGCCCGAGCTTCGCTTCCATTCCGTAGCGCATGACCATGCTGCGGGCAATGTCGGTTGCTTTCGCAAGATCGTCCGCCGCTCCGGTCGAGAGGTGACCGAAAACCAGATGCTCGGAGGCACGCCCGCCGAGGAGGACGGCCATCTTGTTCTCGAGTTCCTCGCGCGTCATCAGGAACCGGTCCTCGGTGGGTCGCTGAATGGTGTAGCCGAGCGCGCCGATCCCGCGTGGGATGATCGAGATCTTGTGCACCTTGTCCACGCCGGGCAGCGAGAGCGCGACGAGCGCGTGTCCCATCTCGTGGTAGGCAACGACCCTGCGTTCGAGCGGATTCAGCAGCCGGTTTCGCTTCTCGAGGCCGGCGACGATGCGCTCGATCGCCGCCGTGAAATCGTCGAGCGCTGCTGCATCCGCGCCCCGACGCGTTGCCAGCAGTGCCGCCTCGTTGACGAGATTGGCCAGATCCGCGCCGCTGAAGCCGGGGGTGAGCGCAGCGATCTTCTCGGGATCGGCGTCGGCGGCGAGTTTCACTTTCTTCAGATGCACATTGAGGATCTGCACGCGCCCCTTGCGGTCGGGTCGGTCGACCAGCACCTGGCGATCGAAGCGACCTGCCCGCAGTAGCGCGGGATCGAGGATCTCGGGACGGTTGGTTGCGGCGAGCAGCACGACGCCCGCACTCGAGTCGAAACCGTCCATCTCGGCAAGGAGCTGGTTGAGCGTCTGTTCCTTCTCGTCGTGGCCACCCATCGGGTAGGCGCCGCGTGCACGTCCCAGCGCGTCGAGTTCGTCGATGAAGATGATGGCCGGCGCCCGCTTGCGCGCCTGTTCGAACAGGTCGCGAACGCGCGCGGCGCCCACGCCGACGAACATCTCCACGAACTCGGAACCGCTGATCGAGAAAAACGGCACACCGGCCTGTCCGGCCACCGCGCGCGCGAGCAGCGTCTTGCCGGTGCCCGGTGGACCTACGAGCAGGACTCCCTTAGGCACACGACCGCCCAGGCGTCCGTAGCGCTCGGGATCCTTCAGAAAGCCGATCACCTCGCGAAGTTCCTCCTTCGCCTCGTCCACGCCGGCGACGTCGTCGAAAGTGACTTTCGTGTCGGTCTCCATGTACACCTTGGCCCGGCTCTTGCCCACCGACATGAATCCGCCCATGCCCTGCTGGCCGGACATGCGCTTGATGAGGAAGCTCCACAGCGCAAAGAAGACGAGCGCAGGAACGATCCAGGAAAGGAGCGCAGGCAGCCACTTGCTCTCGACTCGACCCGCGAACGGTACTTTCGCCGCCTCGAGGTCGGCCACGAGCGCCGGATCGTCAACGCGCACGGTGGTGAACGGGTGCGGACCTCTGGAGAGCGTCGCAAGGCGTTCGGCCGTCTTCGACGACGGGCCTTCGCCGGCGCCGTCGTTGACGAGCGTTCCCGTGATCACGCCCTCGCCGAGCGCGACGTCGGTGATCTTTCCCGTGCGCAGGAACGTCTTGAAATCGCTGTAGGGAAGATTGTCGACATGCGGCGGCGCGAGATAGTCCTGCAGCGCGACGATCAGAAGAAACGCTGCGAAGAAATACCAGATCGAGAACTGCTGATTTTTTTCCATCAAGCCATCCTTGCATGCACGCCCGCGACGGGCATTCAAAGCCTTTTCGAAGCAAGCGCGAGCGCTGCCCAGACGATGCCCAGTGCGCCGGCGACGACGAAGCCGACGATGCCGAGCACGGGCAACGTCCGCCAATGCGGGCCGGCGTGCGCCGAAAGGAGAAGCGCCGAGCCGATGACAATCGAAGCGATGATCATCGC
>CALCZN010000096.1:0-14746 GCA_937903095.1 uncultured Burkholderiales bacterium | reverse complement strand
GGCGACCACCGAGATCTACACTCTTTCCCTACACGACGCTCTTCCGATCTCGAAGTGCATGCCGAGCGCGTTCTCGGGCGCATTGGGCGGAAACACCGTGTACTTGACGTGGTACTTGCCCGGGCCCAGCAGCTTGACGTTGTCGCCGTAGTGCGGCCCGTCGCTGGCGACCATCGGCATCATGTCGCCGCGGATCGTCTCGCTCGAACCCGCCTTCGTGATCTCGTAGCGCACGAGCAGGAACGGAATCCACGCCCCTTCGGGAAAACCGTTGACGTTGGTCGACAGCGCGTGGATGTCGGCCTCCAGGTGCAGGTCGGAATCGGCGGCCTTGCGCATGTGCCCTTCGGGCTCCATGTCGATCGGCTGCAGGTAGACTGCGCCGATCTCCATGCCGGCGGCATTCCGCGGCGAGCCGATCGGATACTCCAGGGCCGACGCGGTCGATGCGAAGAGCAACAGCGGCGACAACAGCAGCGGACCGGCGAGCGCCGCCGCGGGTTTGTCGAGAAGCATCGGAATTCCTTGCGGGCGGGAAAGAATTGCGGGACGGAGGGCGGGAATTCGCCTCAACGACGAGGACGAATTCGTCTCAACGAGAACAGTTCTCACTTTCGTTGGTGATGATGCGCTCGTCCTTGACGCGAATCAAGCGCTGTTACACTGGCCGCACGCGATGAAGTTCTGCTCGGTTTGCGGCCATGAGGTCCACTCGACCGTCCCACCCGGCGACAACCGGGCGCGCTTCTGCTGCGCCCGCTGCGGAACCATCCATTACGAGAATCCGAACCTGGTTCTCGGCACGGTGTGCACCTGGGAAGACCGCGTGCTGCTGTGCCGGCGGGCGATCGAACCCCGCTACGGCTTCTGGACGCTGCCCGCCGGCTTCATGGGGAACGGCGAAACCACCGCCGAGGGCGCGCAACGCGAAACCGTCGAGGAGGCCGGAGCCCGCATCGAGCTGGGCCCGCCGTTCGCAATGATCGACGTGCCGCACGTAAACCAGGTGCACCTGTTCTTCCGCGCGGCGCTGCTCGACCCGTCCTTCGAGCCCGGCCCCGAGAGCCTCGAAGCGAAGCTGTTCCGCGAGGACGAGATCCCCTGGGATTCGCTCGCCTTCCGCAGCGTCGCGCAGGCGCTTCGCTGGTTCTTCGCCGACCGGCGCGAAGGAACGCAGTCGATGCACACCGGAGCGGTCGGCCCGCGTCGATCGCCTTCGTGAGTCTGCCGGGGAGCGAGTGCATGCAACGCCGCGATTTCCTGTTCGGTTGCGCAGCCGCCGCGGCGGCCGATCCCGTACTGCACGCGCGCCGCGCGCTGGCCGCGCAGCAGGCCTCCTCGGCCAGGCCGCGCAGCTGGCCGCGGGCGCGTCTGCTCGGCGCCGACGGCCGGCCGCTCGCGGCCGCATCGATCCCACTCCGCAAGACGCTCGTCTTTCCGTACCCCTTCGTCGGCACGCCGGCCTTCCTGATCGACCTCGGCAAGCCGACCCGCCGATCGGTCGCGCTCGAGACGAGCCACGACGAAAGCTACACTTGGGACGGCGGCGTCGGCCCGAAGCGCTCGATCGTCGCCTATTCGGCGATCTGCGCGCACCGCATGGCGTATCCGACGCGCGAGATCAGCTTCATCAACTATCGCGACGAGCCGTCCGCGATCACGCATCGCGCGCAGGTCATCCACTGCTGCTCCGAACACAGCGAATACGACCCGGCGGCCGGTGCGCGCGTTCTCTCGGGCCCGGCCACGCAGCCGCTGGCCGCGATCGTGCTCGAGCACGATCCCGCCGACGACAGCCTGCACGCGGTCGGCACGCGCGGCGGCGAACTGTTCGATGCGTTCTTCGACCAGTTCGCGATGAAGCTCGCGCTCGAGCACGGCGGCGCCGAGCATCGGCCGGTCGGCGAGTCGACCACCGTCGTGCCGATCGAGCGCTATTGCCGACAGCTGATGCAGTGCGGCTAGGGCCTGTTCACGCTACGATCGTCCCCGCAACGTCGTGTCCCGCTCCCCGCGTCGCATGCTAGCCTGGCTCGGCACCGAAGATCCGCTGCCCGATCCGGCGCGTGCCTGGCAGGTGCCCAACGGGCTGCTCGCGGCGAGCGCGCAGCTGTCGGTGGCTCGCCTGCTCGAGGCGTACCGCCGCGGCATCTTCCCGTGGTACACGAGCGGGCAGCCGGTGCTGTGGTGGTCGCCCGACCCGCGCATGGTGCTGCACCTGCCGGAGCTGCGCGTCTCGCGATCGCTGCGCAAGACGCTGCGCACCGCGCAGCGCGAGGCGCGCTGGCGCGTCACGCTCGACGTCGGCTTCGATCGCGTGATGCGCGAATGCGCGGCGCCGCGCGCGGGGCAGGACGGCACCTGGATCACCGAGGACATCCGCGCCGGATACGGCGCGTTGCATCGCCTGGGCTTCGCGCATTCGGTGGAGGTGTGGAACGACGAGCGGCTCGTCGGCGGCCTGTACGGCGTGTCCATCGGGCGCATGTTCTACGGCGAATCGATGTTCGCGCGCGAACCCGACGCTTCGAAGGCAGCGCTCGTCGCGCTCGCGCGGATGCTCGAGGCGCACGATTTCAGCGTGATAGACTGCCAGCAGAGCACTCGCCATCTCGCGTCGCTCGGCGCGCGCGAAATCCCGCGCGCGGCATTTCTCGAGAGGGTCGACGAACTGGTTCGACAACCCGCTCCGGATTGGCGAACGATGCGCATCGCATTGCCGCACGCATGACGCACCTGAAGGAACTGCCGTTCTCGGCACTGCAGTTCTACGCCACGGCACCGTACCCGTGCAGTTACCTGCCGCAGCGCCAGGCGCGCTCGCAGGTCGCCACACCGAATCACCTGATCAACGCCGACGTCTACGGCGACCTGGTCCGCGCCGGCTTCCGGCGCAGCGGCATCTTCACCTACCGTCCGCATTGCGACGCGTGCCGCGCCTGCGTGCCGGTGCGCATTCCGGCGGCTTCCTTCGTTCCCGATCGCAGCCAGCGGCGCGCGCTGAAGGCGCACGAAACGTTGCGCACGCTGATCGCGCGCCTGGGCTTCTCGCCGGAGCACTACGCGCTGTACCTGCGCTACCAGGCCAGCCGGCACGCCGGCGGCGGAATGGACCAGGACAGCCGCGAGCAGTACGCGCAGTTCCTGCTGCAGAGCAAGGTCAACACGCGCCTGGTCGAGTTCCGCGAATCGGACGGCACGCTGCGCATGGTCTCGATCATCGACGTGCTCGACGACGGCCTGTCGTCGGTCTACACGTTCTTCGACCCCGACGTCGGGTCGGCGAGCTACGGCACCTACAACATCCTCTGGCAGATCGATCAGTGCCGCCGCCTGGAACTGCCGTACCTGTACCTCGGCTACTGGATCGAGCAGAGCCCGAAGATGTCGTACAAGTCGCGCTTCCGGCCGCTCGAATGCCTGCAGGACGGCGAGTGGGTGCGGCTCGAAGAGCGCGAGGCACCTGCTTCGCGATGATTCCGTACGCGGCCGCCCGACCGCTGCTCTTCGCCCTCGATCCCGAGACTGCGCACGAACTGACGCTGCGCGCGCTCGACGGCGCCGCCGCCTTCGGCGGCGCTCGCCTGCTCGCCGGCTGCCCGGTGGACGATCCGGTCGAGGTGATGGGGCTGCGCTTTCGCAACCGCGTGGGCCTGGCCGCCGGGCTGGACAAGAACGCGGCGCACGTCGATGCGCTCGCCGCGCTCGGCTTCGGATTCCTCGAAGTGGGCACGGTCACGCCGCGACCGCAACCCGGCAACCCGCGCCCGCGACTGTTCCGGCTGCCGCAGCGCTCGGCGCTGATCAACCGGATGGGCTTCAACAACGACGGCGTCGACGCGTTCGTGGCCAACGTGATGCGGGCGCGCTGGCGCGGCGTGCTCGGCATCAACATCGGCAAGAACGCCGACACGCCGCTCGAGCGCGCGGTGAACGACTACCGCATCGGTCTCGAGCGCGTCTACCGGCACGCGAGCTACGTCGCGGTGAACGTCTCGTCGCCGAACACGGCGAAGCTGCGCGAACTGCAATCGCACGATGCGCTCGACGAGCTGCTCGATGCGCTGTGCACCCGCCGCGACGAACTGGCGCGCGAGCACGCGCGCCGCGTTCCGCTCGCGCTGAAGATCGCGCCCGACCTGGACGACGCGCAGATCGAGGCGATCGCCGAGCTGCTCGTGCGGCACCGCATCGACGCGGTGATCGCGACGAATACGACGATTTCGCGCGAGGCCGTGGCCGGCCTGCCGAACGCCGCGCAGTCGGGGGGGCTGTCCGGCGCGCCGGTGTTCGAAGCCTCGAATCGCGTGATCCGCGCGCTGCGCGCGGCGCTGCCGGCCGGCTACCCGATCATCGGCGTCGGCGGCATCCTGTGCGCCGACGACGCGCGCGCGAAGCTCGTCGCCGGAGCCACGCTGGTGCAGCTCTATACCGGCCTGATCTACCGCGGACCGATGCTCATCGGCGAATGCGCGCGCGCCCTGCGCGACGCCATGCGCGTCGCCGCACGCGCAGAATGAGGCTCGAGCGCGCGGGGCTCGGGGTTCCGCTGCGCGGCGCTTGACTGCGCTAAAGCATCATTTTAGATTCCGCTTTCGGCGAACGAGCCCGTCACGCGGCCAGCGCCATCGCTCACCGGAGCAAAGAACATGTCGGACAACTCCCTGCGGATCCTCGGCGAAACCACCTATCCCTTCGATGCGCGGGGTGTCGCGCGGCGCTTTCGCCACTCGGCGATCTTCGGCGCGCTCGGCGCGCTGCAGCCCGGCGAGACGATGCGCTTCATGAACGACCACGACCCGCTGCCGCTGCTCGACCAGATCCTCGACCGTTTCGGCGAGCACATCGAGATCCAGTACGTCAGCCGCAACCCGGGCGAGATCGTCATCGACTTCACGATCCGCTGATCCCGCGGATGCCCTCGGCGCTCCTGCTCGATCTCTACCCGCAGATCCGCCTCGCCCATATCGGCTTCGTCGCCGCGAGCGGCACGCTGTTCACCGCGCGCGCGATCGCGACGATGGCCGGGGCGCGCTGGAGCGCCTCCAGGGCGGCGCGCCGCGCGAGCTGGCTGATCGACACCGGCCTGCTCGCCGCGGCGCTGCTGCTGCTCTACGTGCTGCAGCTGAACCCCTTCGTCGTGCCGTGGCTGGCGGCGAAACTCGCGCTGCTGCTGGTGTACATCGGCCTGGGCACGATGGCGTTGCGGCGCGCCCGCTCGACGACCTCGCGGCTCGCCTGGTCGATCGCCGCGCTCGCCTGCTTCGGAATGATGGTGTCGATCGCGCGCGCGCACGACCCGCTCGGCATCCTGCGCAGCTGGCTGGGCTGAGCGCTCAAGCCTCCGGCCTGCTCCACAGCCAGATCGCCACGATGGCCATCATCGACGGGGCGGCGAGCTTCACCCATGGCGGCACGGCCATCATCGCGAGCGTCAGCGCACTGAGCACCATCATCGTCGAGGCCGCCCACTTCGCGCGACGCGGAACCGCGCCATGATCGCGCCAGCGGCGGATCGCCGGCCCGTGCCGCGGATGCTCGAGCAGCCAGGTTTCCAGCCGCGGCCACCCGCGGCTGCCCGCCCATGCGGCGACGATCAGGAACGGAACGGTGGGCAGCACCGGCAGCACCATGCCGAGCACCGCGAGTGCGACGCTGACGAGCGCAAGGACGCGCCACAGCGTGACGGCGACGGATCGACGGATCACGGCGCGAGTCCGCTCCGATCTTCGATCGGCGGCCGGCGTTCCGTCGCGGGACGTTCGAGGTTCGACGGGATCATCGAGGCAGGTGCGATACCGGGTGCCGTGCGAGTGTACCGACGCGGCTGCGCGACGCGAAAAAGCGTGCGGCAGGAAGGCCGGCCGCCAAGACGCGGGCGACCATGGTGTCCAGGCTCCGCCATGTTTCACATTGCAGGATGCGCTCGCGCATCGTGCTACCCTTGCGCCCAGGTCGCTCGGAACCCGACATAGCCGATGCCCCGCCCCCGAAGCTCCGCGAACGAAGAAGGTCGCACCGCGATCCAGGTCATCGAACGCCTCGTCTCGCTGCTCGATGCGCTCGCCGGGCAGCGCGAACCGGTGAGCCTGAAGGAGCTCTCGCTGCGCACCGGGCTGCATCCGTCCACGGCGCATCGCATCCTGAACGACCTGGTCACCGCACGCTTCGTCGACCGCGCCGAGCCCGGCGCCTACCAGCTGGGCATCCGCCTGCTCGAGCTGGGCAATCTCGTCAAGGCGCGGATGAACGTGCGCGACGCGTCGCTCGATCCGATGCGCGAACTGCATCGCAGCACCGGGCAGACGGTGAACCTGTCAATCCGCCAGGGCGACGAGATCGTCTACATCGAACGCGCCGTCTCCGAGCGTTCGGGCATGCAGGTCGTGCGTGCGGTCGGCGGTCGCGCGCCGTTGCACCTCACGTCGGTGGGCAAGCTGTTCCTCGCCGCCGACGAGCCGCGACTGGTGCGCGCCTATGCTGCGCGCACCGGGCTTGCCGGGCATACGCGAAACAGCATCACCGATCTGCAGCGGCTCGAACGCGAGCTGGCGCTCGTGCGCGCGCGCGGCTACGCGCGCGACAACGAAGAGCTGGAGCTGGGCGTGCGATGCATCGCCGCCGGCGTGCGCGACGACAGCGGCAAGCTGGTCGCCGGGCTGTCGATCTCGGCGCCGGCCGACTTCATCCAGGACGACTGGATCGAGCAGTTGTGCCGCACCGCCGACGGCATCTCGTCGTCGCTGGGCTACGACGCCGACGAACGGGCGATTTCCTGAGCCTCGGGCGCATCGCGCCGGCCCGCGAGCGCCTCGCTCGCGCCGAACGGCGCGCACCCTTCGGCGTTCAGACGTTGTGCGCGCCGGGTTCGCGAGCCGGCTGCTGCGCCTCGTCGTCGGGATGCGTCACGCGACGCACGCCGCTCGTGCCGAGTCCTTCGACCCACTGGCGGATACGCAGCGAATCGCTGACGCGCGCGGTGCGCTGCTCGGCGTCGAGCAGCACCATCACGACCGGCCGCGATGCGATGCGCGCCTGCATGACGACGCAGTTGCCCGCCTCGGAAATGAAGCCGGTCTTCTGCACGCCGATCTCCCAGTCGCTGCGATCGATCAGCCGGTTCGTGTTCCGGTAGCTCTCGGTGCGACGTCCGGTGTCGACCGACAGCGCGCTCGCCGTCGAATATTCGCGGATCAGCGGGTAGCGCGACGCCGCCTGCACCAGCAGCGCCAGGTCTCGCGCGCTCGACACGTTGCTGCTCGACAGGCCGGTCGGCTCGACGAAGCCCGAGCTGGTCATGCCCAGCTCCTGCGCCTTGCGGTTCATCTGCGCGACGAAGGCGGGCATTCCGCCCGGGTAGTGGCGGCCGAGCGCGTGCGCGGCGCGATTCTCCGACGACATCAGCGCCAGGTGCAGCAGTTCGTCGCGCGTGAGCCGCGTGCCGGTGCGCAGACGCGAGCGGGTGAAGCGCTCGGTATCGACGTCGGCCTCCGAGATCTCGAGCATCTCGTCGAGCGGCAGCTTCGCGTCGAGCACGACGATCGCGGTCATCAGCTTGCTGATCGAGGCGATCGGCAGCACCGCTCGCGAGTTCTTCTCGAACAGCACCTCGCCGCTGCGCTGGTCGAGCACGAG
The DNA here is from genome assembly GCA_937903095.1 of uncultured Burkholderiales bacterium. GTDB lineage: Bacteria > Pseudomonadota > Gammaproteobacteria > Burkholderiales > Burkholderiaceae_E > Zeimonas. Next base: position 7,111 of record CALCZN010000096.1, on the reverse strand, counting down.
GGCGACGGCCGACTCGAGCGACAGCGGATCCTCGACGTCGTGCAGTCCGAATGCGTGTCCGATCGACGGGCGCGCCTGTCCGGCGCGCGCGCTGTCGGCGACCGGTGCGCGCGCCTCGGCGGCGACCTTCGTGCGGGTGTCGACGAAGACTTTCACCCGCTTTGCCCCCGACTCGACCGGGGCGCGGGCGGCCTTGCGCCTGGCCGAGCTGCCCGTCGGCGCCGCTGCCCGGGAGGTGCGGCTCGCGGCCGCAGGCTTCTTCGCGCGCGCCGGCTCGTCGTTCGCGGTGGCGCGTTTCCCCGATGCGATCGCGAGGGTCGGCTGGAATACCCCAGCAAGACCGAAGGAAATCAAGAACGCGACACACGCGCGCCGCCAGCCCCGCCGCGATCCACCCGCCATTTCCCTCTCCGAAAACCCCGACTCCCCCCGAGCCGCGAGTCTACAGAAAAGGCAAGGAATTGAGGGACTTGCCCGTGAACCTTGAACCCGTTTCTCGATGATCGGTCGCTTTTATGCGACGGAAGGTCCTTTCTCCCTTGACAATCGACCGACTTTCGCGTGGCGCCCGACGGGCGTTCGTTGCATTGCAGCAAAAAACGCTTGACACCGCCGGAGCGCAACTTAAACTACCGAATGTTGCGTTGCAGCAAAGCTGCTCCGCCCTTCTCCCTCCCCCCGACAACGACACCGGAAACACAGGAGCTGACTCATGATCACCAACCCCGAACAATTCGCCCAGATCCAGAAATCGGCACTCGAGGCCTTCCAGAGCGCCACCGCCGCCTCGATCGCCGGCTTCGAGAAACTCGCCGCGCTGAACGTCCAGGCGACCAAGACCTCCTTCGAGGAGTCCGCCGAGACGTTGCGCACGCTGGTCGACGTGAAGGATCCGAAGCAGTGGGCCGACCTCGCCACGACGTCCGTGCAGCCGACGACCGACAAGGTCGCCGCGTACTACAAGCACGTCTACGAGATCGCCAATGAAACCGGCAGCGAACTGGCCCGCCTGTTCGAGCGCCAGTACGCCGAGAACAACCGCCAGATCTACGCGGCGATCGACGCGTTCGCGCGCAACCTGCCGGCCGGCAGCGAAGGCGTCGTCACGCTGATGAAGCAGGCGGTCAGCGCGGCGAACACCTCGTTCGACCAGCTGAACAAGGCGACCAAGCAGGCCGTCGAAGTGGCCGAGGCCAACATGGCCGCGGCGGCGAAGACGACCTCGACGGCTGCCGCCACCGCAGCGACGCGCGCCGCGCAGCCGCAGCAGCGCAAGACGGCCTGAGCGACCTTCCGGTGGCCCCCGACGGGGGTCACCCGGTCCTTACCCGACCTCGACGGGCGACGGCGCCGCGTAGCCCGCCATCTCCTCGGCCCAGCGCCTGCGCGCGGACGCGAGGTTGCGCGCCTTGACGTGGCCGAAGCCGCGGATCTCCTCGGGAATCGACGCGATCCGCACGGCCAGCGGCAGGCGTTGCGCATCGAGCGTTTCGAGCAGCCGATCGACGGTAGCCTCGTAGTCGACGACGAGTTGCCGCTCGGCGCGCCGCTCCTCCGTGCGCCCGAAGGGATCGAAGGCCGTTCCGCGCAGGCGGCGCAGGCGTGCGAGGACGGCGAAGGCATGCATCACCCACGAGCCGTATTCGCGCTTGACCAGCTCGCCCTTCGCGTTGCGCCGCGCGAGCAGCGGCGGCGCCAGATGGAAGCTCAGGCGGAAATCGCCTTCGAACTGCTCGTTCAGTCGTTCGCGGAACGCGCTCGCCGTATACAGCCGCGCGACCTCGTATTCGTCCTTGTAGGCCATCAGCCTGAACAGGTTGCGCGCGACCGCCTCGGTCAACGCGAGCGGGCCCTCGCCGACGAGCGCGCGCTCGGCCTGACGCACGCGCTCGACGCGCTCGCGATAGCGCCTGGCGTAACGCTCGTCCTGATAGTCGACGAGATGATCGACGCGTCGCGCGATCGTCTCGTCGAGCGAGGCGGACAGGCGGCGCGTCACCGGCGTGGGCGCGCTCCTGCCGAGCCCGGCGACCGCCGCGGCTTCGACGCGCTCGCGATCGAGCGCGGCCGCGCGCCCCCAGGCGAAGGCGGCGCGGTTCTGCTCGATCGCCACGCCGTTCAGCTCGATCGCCCGATCGATCGCCGCGCCCGACAGCGGCATCAGCCCGCGCTGCCACGCATAGCCGAGCAGGAACAGGTTCGATGCGATCGCGTCGCCGAGCAGCGCCGTCGCAAGCCGGGTGGCATCGACGAACTCGGCGTTCTCCCTGCCTGCCGCGTCGGCGATCGCCGACTGCATGCCGTCGGCGGGGAATTTCCAGTTCGGGTTGCGCGTGAAATCGGCCGTGGGCGTTCCCGCGACGTTCGTCACCACGCGCGTCACCCCGCTCATCCGCGCGAGCGCCTCGCGCCCCGCGGTGACGACGAGGTCGCAGCCGAGCACCGCGTCGGCGCCGGCGATGCCGATGCGCGGCGCGTACAGCGGCTCGCCCGCCCGCGCGAAGCGGACGAAGCTCATCACTGCGCCGTTCTTCTGCGCGAGGCCGGCCATGTCGAGCACCGTCACCTGCAGCCCTTCGAGGTGCGCCGCCATGCCGAGCAACTGGCCGATGGTGACGACGCCGGTGCCGCCGATGCCGGTGACGAGCAGCGACCACGCGCGGCCGAGCCCGGGCAGCGCCGGTTCCGTCAGCGGCACGTCGGGCAGCGCGACTGCGGAACGTGCGCCCGCACTCGCCCGGCGCACCCGCCCGCCGTGCACGGTGACGAAGCTCGGGCAGAAGCCGTTCACGCAGGAGAAGTCCTTGTTGCACGACGACTGGTTGATCGCGCGCTTGCGGCCGAACTCGGTCTCCACCGGCTCGATCGACACGCAGTTCGACTGCACGCCGCAATCGCCGCAGCCCTCGCACACCGCCTCGTTGATGAACACGCGCTTCGGCGGATCGGGATACTCGCCGCGCTTGCGCCGGCGCCGCTTCTCGGCCGCGCAGGTCTGGTCGTAGATCAGCACCGAGACGCCGTCGTAGTCGCGCAGCTCGCGCTGCACCTCGTCGAGACGGGAACGGTGATGCACGTCGATGTCGGAATCGAAGTACCCCGACGGATACTTCCCGGGTTCATCGGTGACCACGACGATGCGGCGAACGCCCTCGGCGCGCGCCTGCTGCGCGATGCGCTGCGGCGTGAGCGCGCCGTCGTGGCGCTGGCCGCCGGTCATCGCCACCGCGTCGTTGAACAGGATCTTGTAGGTCATCCGCGTGTTCGTCGCCACCGCATGGCGCAGCGCGAGCGAGCCCGAATGGAACCAGGTGCCATCGCCGATGTTCTGGAAGACGTGCGGCGTATCGCTGAAGGGCGCCAGGCCCACCCAGGTCATCCCCTCGCCGCCCATCTGCGTGAACGTGGCCGTCGAGCGGTCCATCCACTGCGCCATGTAGTGGCAGCCGATACCGGCGAGCGCGCGCGAGCCCTCGGGCACGCGCGTGGACGTGTTGTGCGGACAGCCCGAGCAGAAATACGGAATGCGCTCGATCGTCTCGAAGCGCTTCGCCGGCGCGCGCTCGCGCGCCTCCAGTTCGGCCAGGCGCGCGTCGATCCGCGCATGCACCGCATCGGCGCGCGCGCCTCGCGCATCGTCGGGCGCCCCGCGCCAGCGGGCCAGGCGCTGAGCGATCAGGCGCGCGCAGAAAGCCGGCGTCAGCTCGCCGTAGTCGGGCGCGAGCGCGGCGCCGTTCTCGTCGGTCTTGCCGACGACGCGCGGGCGTTCGGCGAACGCATACAGCAGTTCCTTCAGCTGCGCCTCGATCAGCGAGCGCTTCTCCTCGACGACGAGCAGCTCCTCGCAGCCTTCGGCGAAGGCGCGCACGGCCCGCGGCTCCAGCGGCCACGGCATCGCGATCTTCATCACGCGCAGCCCGAGCGCGCGCGCAGCCGCCTCGTCGATGCCGAGGTCGGCCAGCGCCTGCATCACGTCGAGCCAGCTCTTGCCGCTCGAGACGATGCCCAGCCGCGCCGGCTCGCCGTCGGCGCGGCCGAAGACGTTGCGATCGAGCCGGTTCGCACGCGCATAGGCGAGCGCCGCCGGCAGCTTGAAGCGCGACAGGCGCTCCTCGAGCTTCGGGAACGGCTCCTCGGGCCAACGCAGGCTCAGGCCGCCGGGCGGCATGGCGAAATCGTCGGGCAGCACGATGCGCAGGCGATCGGTGGACACGTCGACGATGCCGGCCGACTCGATGGTGTCGGTGACGCACTTCAGCGCGACCCACAGGCCGGCGAAGCGCGACATCGCCAGGCCGTGCAGGCCGAGGTCGACGTAGTCCTGCACGGTGGCTGGCGAGAGCACGGGAATCGACACCGCCTGGAAGACGAAGTCGGTCTGCGCGGCGACGGTCGACGATTTCGCACCGTGGTCGTCGCCGGCCAGGGCGAGCACGCCGCCGTGGCGCGCGGTGCCCGCCTGGTTCGCGTGGCGGAACACGTCGCCGCTGCGATCGACGCCCGGTCCCTTGCCGTACCAGATCGAGAACACGCCGTCGTAGCGCCCGCCGGGCAGCGCATCGATCTGTTGGGTGCCCCAGATCGCGGTGGCGGCGAGATCCTCGTTCAGCCCCGGCACGAAGCGCACGTGATGCGCATCGAGGTGCGCGCGCGCCTTCTCGAGCGCCTGGTCGTAGCCGCCCAGCGGCGAACCGCGATAACCCGAGATGTAGCCGGCGGTGTTCAGGCCGGCGGCCGCGTCGCGTTGGCGCTGCAGGATCGGCAATCGCACCAGCGCCTGCGTGCCGGTGAGGTAGACCGCGCCTTCGGTCGCCTGGTAGCGATCGTCCAGCGATGCGCGCCGCAGCGCGGCTTCGGCGGGGGCATTCATCGCCGCCTCACCGGATCTCGCCGCCGAGCGCCTGCACGCCGGCGCGCAGCGTCGCGAAGGCCTCGTCGACCGTTGGCGCCGGACCGCGCACGCCCAGTTCGATATGCCTGCGCCCGCCGTCCTCTCCCACCGACGGAAGGCTGAATACGCGCACCTCGGCGTAGTCGCGCTCGATTTCCTCCATCAACGGCGTCACCGTCGACTCCGCCAGCCCGAACACGAGGAAGGAACGCTCGCCGCGCGCGTCGCGGTGGAAGCAGCCAGCGAAGCGCGTATCGAGCACGGCCTCGATCATCGGCCAGGCCATCACGGGAAAGCCGGGCACGAAGAAATGCCGCCCGAGCGCGAAGCCGGGGATGCGGTTGAACGGATTCGGCAGGATCTCGGCGCCCGCCGGAAACTCGCCCATCTTCAGCCGCTGCCGGTTCTCCGGCAGCGACAGGTCGGCGCTGCCGCCGCTTTCGGCCGCCATCTCGGCGATCCGCTGCGCGATCAGTTCGGCCGCCTGCGGGTGCAGGACGAGATCGACGCCGAGCGCCGCGGCCGCCGCCTGGCGCGTGTGGTCGTCGGGCGTGGCGCCGATGCCGCCGCAGCAGAAAACGACGTCGTCGCCGGCGAAGGTGCTGCGCAGCAGCGCCGTGATCGCCGCGCGATCGTCGCCGATGAAATGCGCCCAGGCGAGCGACAGGCCGCGTCCGCGCAGCATCTCGACGACGCGCGGGAAGTGCCGGTCCTGGCGCTTGCCGGAGACGATCTCGTCGCCTATGACGATGAGTCCGAAGCCCATGCGGGACGTACCTCCATGGCCGCGCGCTGCCGCCGCAGCAGCGCGAGCGAATAGTGGGCGAAGGCCAGCGCCGACAGCACCGGCGTGATCAGGAACAACGGCGGCACGTAGTTCAGCAGCGTGACGAGCAGCGCGAGCAGGAAGTAGTCGCGCTTGCGCTCGGAGATCGAGGCGCCGCGCTCGGCGGCGCTCGCGTGCTCGACCAGGCTGTCGAAACGCATCACGCGCGCGGTGAGCCAGCTCCACCACAGCCACGGCACGACGAGCGCGAGCGGCGGGATCAGCCACAGCGGCAGCGTGACCAGGTAGCCGACCGCGAACAGCACGGTGCTCGACACCGCGTTCCACACGCTCGGCGCCAGCGCCATCGAGCCTTCGCGCGCGACGTCGCGGTAGGGTCCGTTGCCCAGGTGCCGGATGACCATCGGCATCGCGAACACGGCGATGATCACGACGGCGCTGGCGAACATCACGGGTACGACGACGAGCAGCGCGAGCAGCGCCACCGTCCACTGCGCGAAACCCGAGAAGCCGTGCGAGGCCGCCCAGGCGTCGAGGCTGCTCATCCAGCCGCCGCCGAACAGCCAGCCCTGCAGCCAGCCGGTAATCGGCGCCCACAGCCACCAGGCGGTGATCACCCAGAAGACGATCGCGAGCACGAAGGGCACGACGAGCAGCGCGAGCATCTTCGGATGAAGCTGGCTGACGATCGCGCGCCCGAATGCGGTCAGAACGGCCTGCATCGAACCATCATACCGGCGAGCGGGCGCGTCGGCCGCGTCGGGCCTGGCCCGCCACCCGTCTCTGCGCGGCTGCCGGCCGCCGGGACATCGCGCTATGCTGGCGGACGCCCATGCTCAATCTGCTCGTCCTGTTGCGTTTCGAATCCGCGGCGCCCGGCGCGAGCGCGATCGAACGCGTCATCGTCGAACGCGTCATCGTCGAGTATGCCGGGCGCGTGCGCGAGGCCGGCGGCAGCATCGTCGACCGCGAAGCCGACCAGCTGCTCGTGTGCCTGACCGACATGCGATGGGGACTGCAGTCGCTGCGCAACCTGCTGTCGCAGGCGAGACGCGAGGGCTTCGTCGTGCGCGCGGCGATGGTCCAGGCGGTGCTCGCGCGCGCCGATCCTTCGGGCGCCCGCCCGGGCTTCACGAAGCGTACGCTCGACACGCTGCTGCGACTGGCGGCGCACGTGGACCGCCAGCAGGTGGGAATCACGCCGAAGCTGCTCAGCCTGATCCAGCTCGGCGCGCCCGAGTACGCGGAGCTGTTCGAGAGGCTGCCCCATCCGATCGGCTCGCTGCCCGGCGAGACGACGCCGCAGCCGGTGCTGGTGATGGCCGGCTGAGCCCGTCAGGCGCGCAGCGCATCGATCGCCTTGCCCAGCCGCCTGGCCGACACCGGAACCGGCGTGCGCAACTCCTGCGCGAACAGCGACACGCGCAACTCCT
>CALCZN010000095.1:0-9727 GCA_937903095.1 uncultured Burkholderiales bacterium | reverse complement strand
GACGCCGACCGCAGCGGCACGGCGCTGACCGAAGCCGATCTCTCTGCGGCGCTGCCCGCTGTCACGCTGGAGTGCGGGGCCGGCGGCGAAGTGGTGTCGCTCAACGCGCTGGTCGGCACGGCCGCGCGGCGTCGCACCGTCTGCGCGGGCCCGGTCATGTCGAACTGGGTCTATCGCAAGCAGCTCGCGGGCTCGACCACGATCTCAGTCTGGTTCGACGTGCGGCTCTACAAGGGTGGCAACGTCGAGATCCTGCCGTGGGTCGAGAACGGCGTGCTGCTGCAAGTTCCGGGCGACGACACGCGCACCTGGACGCTGACGATCGGGGGCACCGCCCGCTTCTCGAAGCTCATAACGATCTACGCGCACACGCGCTGCGTGCTGATCGACAACCAGGCGTCCTCGTTCAAGCACTTCTCCTACTGGACCGGAATCGACCCGCAGATCGAACCGCGCCACGACACCGACTATTTCATGGCGTCGAAGATGGTGCCGCACTACGGCTTCGCGGCGACCGAATCGACGTTCTCGCAGACCGAGGCGCCCATTACGCAGTCGTTCTACCCCGGCTATCGGGGCAGCGGCATGTCGAGCGACATGAGCGGAACTGGGTTCGGCTCGTTCATCGGTCTGATTCCGAATTGGGCTGCGGTATGGCTGACGAGCGGCGCCGACCCGCGTGCATATCGCGCCATCGTCGTGAATGGCTACGCGTCGGGCAGTTGGAGGATCAATTACCGCGACGAGACGCTGCACGGCGACGGCGTGCAGCACGAGCCGTTCCGCTACGAGGATTACCCGACGATCTGGTCGGGGGGCAGTGGGCCGGGGCCGAAACCGCCGTTCGGGACCGGCACGGTTCCCAACTACCCGGACAAGGCGCATCAGCCGTCGATGGATTACGTGCCGTGGCTCATCACTGGCCGCTGGTTCCACCTCGAACAGATGCTCTTCTGGCTTACGTGGTCGCACATGGATTCGACCTACACGTACCGAGGGCAGGCCGACGGACTCATCTTCCACGGACAGACGCGTGCCCGCGGCTGGCAAGTTCGACTTCTCGCGCAGACGCTTGCGGTGCTGCCGACCGATCACCCCTGCTATCCGGGGCTGCTGAACTCCTGGCAGAAGAACACCGAGATGTTCGAGGCGCGGTACGTAACCGGCACGCTCGACTCGGGCGCATGGGTGAACAATCTCGGTGTGATGGGCGAGGATCAACAAGGCTCGTCCAGCCCCTACAACGCCGATGCGCCGGCTGGATACGAAGGCTACGGCTGGCTCGCGCCGTGGCAGTTCGCGATCGTCTCGCTCGCATGGGGTCACGCGTGGGATCTGGACCTCGCGCAGTCGAGTGCCTCGAAGGCGTCCCTGCAGGCGGTGCGCGATCACGGCTACAAGCACGCAGTCGGCCTCGCGGGCGACGGTTCGCCGGGCACGTACTGCTTCCGCTACTTCGGCGCCTACATGCTCCCCTATGGCGAGCGCCTGGCGGGCACGCATCCGCCGCTCACGCCGTACTTCGGCGATTGGGGCGAGGTTCTGGCGACCCGACTTGCGGCGTTCGGTGGCGAGGAAATCCCCTGCGCCGAAGGCGGGTCGATCACCTACCGAGGGATCGACGTCACCGAGGGGGACTGGTGGAAAACCTCTGCGGTGTCGATCTGCTACGCGTCGCTTGCGATGGCGCGTGAGCACGACGCTGCAGGCGCCGCCGAGGCGTGGGCTCGCATCACTGGGTCGTCGAGCTGGGCGCTCGCCTCTGGTGCGTTCTCGAAAGTGCCGGTCTGGGGCATCTACCCGAGGAACGTGGCATGACGCGCGCGACCATCACCCGCAAGCTGCGCATCAGCGACCCGTCGGTACTGCCTGCCTGGCTGCAGGGCGCGGCGCTCTTCGAGTGGGTCACGATCCCGAACTCGCAGCTCAATCAGCAAACGGTGTGGTCGGACTACACGCTGGGCTCTGGCGGCGCGGGGTCGAACGTCGGGCTCTTCGCCTACTCGGGCGGTGCGGTCAAGACGAGCGGAAGCGAACTCTTCATCGCAGGCGGCGGGCACGCCGACTATGCCGGGAACGAGGTGTTCTCGATTCGGCTCGCTGATGACGCGCCCGCCTGGCAGCGCCGCAACGATCCGACGCCCGGTATTCCGTCCGCTGCGATCTGGAAGGCGGACTTCAATTCGGTCTACTACCCCGACGGCAGGCCCAGCGCCCGGCACACGTACTGGACGCTGCAGTTCAATGACACGCTGAACAAGCTGCTCTTCGTCGGGGCGCCGGCCGGGTGGGGCGATCCCCCGTGTTACGGCGAGAACGTGGATGCGTTCGATCCGGTGACGAACGATTACGTCGCGGCAGGCACCTACGCGCAGAACATCGGCGGCTCGTTCGTTGCGAATGCAATCGTCAAGCTCGCCGACGATTCGATCATCATGCACAACGCGACGACGGGGAAGATGTACCGGCTCGCCGCCGATGCGATGTCCGTCCAGTTGCTGACCGGGGGCGGCGTCTACAGTTCCGGCACGCCCTACGCCTTCGACTCGAAGCGCGACCGCGTCTTTCGGATCAAGGGCGGCACGTCGTCGGCGTCGAAAGCCGCGCTCTTCCAGATCAGCGGCACGACAGTCACGAAAACCGATGTGACGGTGACAGGGGCGGCCGCCTCGTTCGTGGAAGGCGAGTCGAATGACTATCACGGCTCGCTCGTCTACTGCCCGGTATCGGATGCCTTTTTCTTCTGGAGGCGATCGACCGGCACGGTTGCCTACACCGATCTCTACCGCATCGATCCAGTGACATTCGAGGCGACGGTGCAACCGACAACCGGGATCGTGACGAACCCGCTCTACACCGGCGGCACGCGCAAGTACTACGGGCGCTTCAACTACTGCCCGGATTTGCGCGGGATCGTCTACATGGAAATGAGCGACAAGCCGGTGCGCTTCATTAGGACGGGGTAATCGATGGCACTCGTACAGGTTGCAGCAGACGACTTCACCCGTGCCGATGGCGCGCTCGGCGGCAGCTTCACGGCCGTCACGGAGAACGCCAACGGCGGCGTCACGATCGTCTCGAACCAGGCGAAGTGCGACGGTACGAGCGCAGCGCGCGATGGCATCTATCGCTACGACGGCCCGGAGACTTTCGCGGACGACCAGTACGTCGAGTTCACTGTCGTCTCGCGGAACAACTCCTATGTGAACTACGGCATCGCCTGCCTTCGGATGTCGAATGACACCGACGCTGGGCGCGACTACTACAACCTGAACGCCTCGCACTCTTCTGGCGTGTTCCGCTTCCAGAAGCGCATCAACGGGACGAACACGCACATCGGCGCCGGGATCACGCAGGCGGTGAACAACGGCGACGTCGTTCGGTTCGAGGTTTCTGGCAGCAGTCCGGTGCAACTGCGTGCGTACGTCAATGACGTGCTGGTGCATTCGGTCGAGGACTCTACGGGCACGCTACTGACCAGCGGCAAGCCGGGCTTCGGGGCCGTGGCGCCGCAGGGCGGCCACGTCATTCTCGACGGGTGGCGTGCGGGCGATCTCGCCGAGGGCGGCGGCTCCGAGACGATCAACCTCACGCCCGACCCCGCCAGCGTCGTCAACGGCAGCACGGCGCAGATCACGATCACGCGCAGCGCGGCGGCCCCAGCAGGCGGCGGTGTCACGTACAACCTGACGAGCGGTACGCCGGCAGTCGCAACTGTTCCCGCGACCGTGAACCTGGCCGAGGGGCAGACGACGGCGACGTTCAACGTCACTGGTGTTTCGCTCGGCTCCGCGACGATCACGGCGACGAACGCGGCAGACTCCGGCGAGACGGATTCGATCACGGTCAACGTCGTCGCGCAGCGCAAGCTCAAGCTGCTCGCACACATCGACGCGCTCGGTGCAACCGCGGTGAAGGGTGCGGTGTTCGCGGCGCCTGCCGGTGGCGCGCTGCTCGGTGCGCCGATCGGCGAGTTCTCGGGCGCGACCTTCGGCGCGGCCTCGGAAGGCGGGCAGGCTCCGCTGGAAGTGGCTGTTGCCGACTTCGGCGGATCGGCGCTGACCACTGCCGACACGCCGGTGTGCGTGTGGGAGGGGACGAGCGCAGCGGGTAGCGCGCTCCCCGGGAGCCCTGCGCCGTTCGGATCGAACGGCGTGCATGAATGCACGGTGATCGAGGTCTGAGATGGCACAGGGCGTCGGACTCCTGACCCGCGGCACGGCGCAAGGCGTCGGCCTGCTCGACATCGCGGCCGCGCCCGTTGCGCCGGTCATCACGACGACGGCGCTGCCGAACGGGCGCGTCGGGCAGGCGTACTCGCAGACCGTGCAGGCCACCGGCACGCCGAGCCCGACTGCTGCCATCACGGCCGGTGCGCTGCCTGCGGGGCTCGCGCTTACGGCTTCGACGCGCCTGATTTCCGGCTCGCCGACCGCACCGGTTGCCTCGGCGTTCGACGTCACGGTGACGAATAGCGCCGGCTCGGACATGAAGAGCCTGAGCATCCTCGTGCCGAACGAGGGCAGCGGGGGCGATGCGCCGGTGGTTACGACGGTGACGCTGGTTCCTGCTGCCGTCGATGTGCTGCCGGGCGATACGGTCGATCTGCTGCTCACTGTCGAGGACCTGGTCGGAAACCCGATCGCCAACGTCACGGTCGCCGTGACCGTGGCGGATACGGCGTTCGCGACCGCCGTGCAGCTCGCGCCGACCGATGCACTCGGGCAGGCAACGGTGCGCGTCACCGGGGCCGCCGCGGGCCTCGTGGGCGTCTACGTCACCGTCGACACGGTGCGCAGCAACACCTCCGACGTCACGGTGCTCGATGCCGTGCCGCCTGCGATCGACACGACGACGCTCGCCGACGCGATCATCGGGCAGGCGTATTCGGCGCAGCTGCAGGCGCAGGGCTCACCGCCCCTTACCTGGTCGCTCGACTCCGGAGCGTTGCCGGCGGGGTTCGCGCTGTCGAGCGACGGCGCGGTCTACGGCACCGGCGCGAGCGCGACGACGGGCGTCTTCACCGTCAAGGCGACGAACGCCTACGGTACCGACACGCAGGCGCTCTCGCTCGCTGTCGTGCCGCTCGTGTCGATCACTTCCGTCACGGTCACCCCGGAGACGGTGACGATCCGCCCCGGCGCGCAGACGCAGCTTGCAGCCGCCGTAGCGGGCACAGGCGCGTTCAATCCGGCGGTCACCTGGTCGGTGATCTCCGGCGGCGGCTCGGTCTCGCCTGCGGGCCTGTACACCGCGCCGCCCACCGCATCCGTCGTCGTCGTGCGCGCGACATCCGTGCAGGACGCGACGAAGTACGACGAGGCGACGATCACCGTCGAAGTCGCGCCGGCGGCCGACACGATTTACGTGCCGGGCATCCGCTTTGGCAAGTACGCGGGATCGGCGCTCTCCATCCGCACGCGCATCACCACGCTCTCCGGATCGCTCGAAGGACTCATCGTCACCGCGGCATCCAACGAGCCCGCGAAGGTCGCCGTGACGCCGGCCAGCGTTGCGGCGGACGTCGACGGCTACGCGGAATTCACGCTCGCGTTCCTCTCCAGCGGCGAGGCGGTGGTGACGTTCGCCTCGGGCGGCCTGTCTTCGAAACTGCTTGCGATCACGCGCACGGGGTGACGATGGTCGATCCGATCGATCTGCGCGAGTTCGGTCGCCTCGAGGCTCGCGTCGAGGCGCAAGGCGCCCAGATCGAGGCCATGAGCGCGAAGCTCGACAGCCTGCTCGAGCTGGCGAATCGCTCCCGCGGCGGCTTCTGGGTCGGCATCGGCATGGTCTCGATGTTGTCGAGCGCGGTCGGGTGGGTCTTGCACAACGTGCTCGGCCGATGACGACGATCGCTGAAGCACTGCAATCGCCGAACGTCCATGCGTTCCTGCGGGCGATTCGCCTCGGCGAGGGCACGCTCGACGCCGACGGGTACCGGCGCATCGTCGGTGGCGAGCTGTTCGCCTCCTTCGCCGATCACCCGCGAAAGCGCGTCTGGATCGAGCGCTACGGCGTCTGGTCTACGGCGGCGGGCGCCTACCAGTTCCTCGCTGGCACCTGGGACGAGATGCGCGCGAAGTACGGTCTGCGCGACTTCTCGCCGGGCGAGCAGGACAAGGGCGCGATCGGACTGCTGATTCGCCGCAAGGCGCTCGATGATGTTCTCGCTGGACGCATCGAAGCGGCGATCGCGAAGTGTCGGCTCGAATGGGCATCGCTTCCCGGCAGTCCGTACGGCCAGCGCACCGAGAGCATGCAGCGCGTGCTCGATACCTACATCGCCTCTGGCGGATCGCTCGCGCCCGTGCCGGCCGAGGCCGCAACCGAGCTCGTCTCCGAAGCTCCGACCCCGCAGCAGATCGCCGCATCCCCGCAATCCATCCCCGTGGAGGCTCAACCGATGGCCCCGTTCATTGCCGCGGCACTGCCCGCGCTCGTACAGAGCATCCCCGAACTGATCCGCTCCTTCGGTGACGGCTCGGTCACCGAGCGCAACGCCAAGGCCGCCGAGGCCGTCTTGCAGATCGCGCAGACGGCGACGGGAGCGGCCAATGCGCAGGCAGCCGTCGAGGCTGTGCAGGCCGATCCTGCGGCGCGCGAGGCGGTCACGAGGGCATTGGAGGCCGAGCACTGGCTGGAGCCGACCGAGGCCGGCGGTGGGGGTATCGCCGGCGCGCGCGAGTTCAACCTGCAGGCCTCCGACGGCGACCCGTTGCGCATGCCCGCGCTGTGGATTTCGATCCTGCTGCTGATCCCGGTCTACGCGGTCGTCGGCGCCGTCATCTTCGGCAATGGCTGGTCGGCCGAGGTGCGCATCCAGGTTGTCACCGCGGTGCTCGCGACGATGGGCATCGTGGGCGCGTTCTGGCTCGGTTCTAGCTTCGCGAAATCGAGGCAGCAATGAGCCGCGAGACCGCCCTGCTGCTGCGCGGCGTCGCGCTGATGCTGCTGCTCGCGCTCGTCGTCTGGATGCTCGGCGGATGTGCGAGCGCCGCACCGTCATTCCCCAGCGACATGCGCCTCGTCTGCTGGCAGGGTTCCTACTACCTCGGCTCGGTCATCGCCGACGAGGTCGTGCGACTGCCGCTAAAATGCTCGTGATCGACGCGTGGATCGACTGGTGGGCGTGGTGGCTGTCGCGCTGCGTGGCGTTCGTGCTGCAGGGGGGGCGTCGGCTCGCGACGCGGGCACAGGCGCGGCGATCAGCGAGGCGGTAAGGGGGTAGGTGCGGCGGGGCGCTTCGGGCGCTCTGGCGGGCTGTATTCGCGTCGCGTCCACGGCTCGGCCTCGGCGATCGCATCGTAGGCGCGCCGCACGCTGCGCACGGTGCGGGAGAGCGACGACGGAGATACGCCAGCCGCCTCGGCGGCAATCGAGGGGCGCTCACCATCGACGAGCACCATCCGCCCGGCGGCGGCCGAGTGCTCTGGCAGCCGCAGCAGGCGGGCGATCGTGTGGTACTGCGCAGGGGTCATTTCACCGTCCGCACCACAGCGGGTAGGCTATCGGCGCCGTCGAGATTGACGGCGATCGGCGGCAGCCAGCGCAGATCGAGTCGGCGCTCGGCAGTCGGGATCTCCGAGCCATCAGGCCGCTTTCGCGGTCCCGAGCGGAATCCATGCCAGTGCGCGCGCCGAACGTGCGGCCGAGGGCCTTCGTGGGTCCCTCCAGATCCAGTCTGCTCGGCCTGGTACGCCGCGCGCAGCGCCGCGCCGATCCGTACCCCGACATCCCAGGTGCGCAGGCCATCGGCGGGGAATAACCGCCAGCCGTCCCTGCGCGTGCGGACCGGTACCGGATTGCCTGGCGTGCCGCGCCTGCCGGTGATCTCGCTCGCTTGCGTGCCGATGTACAGCACGAGTGACACGATGGCAGACACCAGCGAGACGTAGCGCTGAGGATCACTCCGCGCAGTAGGCGCCCCGAAGCGAGCCGCGTTTTTCTGCGCGCTCACAGCGAGCCGCTCGAGCGCACCCACGATGCCGCCGCCGCCAAGAATCACGGGGATCGGGACCAGGTGCCCGAATGGCCGTGACACGTCGTCGACCATGTCGAGCAGCAGGCGCAGCTCGTCCGGGCCGTGATTGGCATCCCATTCCATGTGCGCCCACACCCCTCGAATCGGCGCTTCCCCCAGCTCGAGGCCCGGCGTCTCGATGTAGATGCACCACTCCGGCATCCGATACAGTGGATCGGAGGGGATTTCGCCCTCGATCGCCGTGTCCGTGAGTGCATCGAATAGCGCGGGATCAATCCAATAGACCCCGAGTGTCATCCGCCACGCGGCAAGCGCCGCGAGAATGGACGGATGCTCGGCTCGGCCGATCGGAAGGTGACCGCCCCTCGATGCGATCGCATAGCCGCCGGCGATCGGCAGGTAGCACCAAGTCGGCCAGTCGGGAAGATGCGCCTCGGCGCGCAGACGTTCGGCCTGCGACCAGGCGTCCGGATACTCGCGACCCACCGCGGAGAGGATCTCTCGGGCGCGGTGGGTGCGTCGATCGAACTGCGGCATCAAGCGAGCGGGATTTCGACGATCTCAAGGTCGTCGTTCAACTTGCGCTCCTCATCCCAGGGATTTGGTGCGCCATCCCCGACCTTGCCCATTTCTTCTGCGCTGTCGTAGCCAGCGTCGCGCGCCATTACCTCCAGCGCTTCTTCGCGGCTGCTCGCTTCGTAGATTCCGAAATCGTGCCCGCTCACGCGGTTGCTGATGCGGAATTTCCGGGGCGTGATGTGGATGAGGCCCGGGTCTTCGGCGGCGATGAGCTCGGCCTCATCGACCGTCAAGCCCTCGCGGGCGCCTTCGGTAGGGTCACTGTACCTGCTCAAGGCGAGTCCGCGCTCGCGGGCGTACTCAATGGCGGCGCGGCCGGTGATGGTGGTCTTGGTCATCTTGTCTCTCCTCTCCGGCTACTCACCGCCGGCTGGTGGTCTGCGTCAGGCAGTGGAGCCAGTATTGCACATCTAGATGTGCAGTGCAAGCCCCTCTGGTACTGTTCTTGTATACAGTACCCCGATGCTCGTCGACGCGATCCCGCTGCGAGAATCCGGCCGGCGCCTGTCTGCCGACGAGCTGCGGGCGCTTGCGCCGAGGCGCGGCCTGCTGCGCGTCGACCCCGGCGGGGAGTGGATGTTCGCCCGCCTCCTCTACACCGGCCCGGGCTGGCCGATCGGTGGCGGCATGGACCTGCTACCGCCGCTCACCGACGTGCGCCTGGTCAGGATCGGCGCGGAGGGCATCGTCATCGGCGGCTACGTCTCGCAGGCCAGCGACGGGCGCGTCATGCGTGGCGATCGGCAGGGCTGGTGGTGCCGGCCGGTCGCGCCGGATGCGCCGGTGTCACGATTCGAGCCGCGCGGCGGATCATCGCCTCGGTAGCGCCGGCGTGACCGTCCCGTCGCGCTCGACCCGGATCGCCCGGCCGTCGGGCCAGACGACGAGGACGGCGCCGGAGGGCAGCAGGATCAGCGTCATCCGGCGATCGTGCCGGGCGGGCGGGGAGGGCGCAATCGGCCAAGCGGTCTACTCGCGTACACGGCCAATACGTGCCGTTGACGGTGGCAGGAGCCACCGAAACGAGTGGCAGCGAGCCCTTTCGAGGGCATTCTCAGTGCCGCTCGCTCCGAGAAACCTTCGCTAAGTATTTGATCTTCTGGAGGCGGAGGTCGGAATCGAACCGGCGTACGCGGCTTTGCAGGCCGCTGCATGACCACTCTG
>CALCZN010000094.1:0-3644 GCA_937903095.1 uncultured Burkholderiales bacterium | reverse complement strand
CCTGTGGTTGGATCAGCAGGCGCCCGGGCAACGTCGTTTCGCGGGCCTTCACGTAGCGGGCTCGCGTATCAACACCTGCCGCAGGTACTCGCCGTAGCCGGTCTTGCCGAGTGCGCGCGCATGACGCGCGAGATCGAGTTCGCACAGCCAGCCGTTGCGGTACGCGATCTCCTCCAGGCACGCCACCTTCAGACCCTGCCGAGTTTCGATCGTCTGCACGAAATGGCCCGCCTCCATCAGGGAATCGTGCGTGCCGGTATCGAGCCAGGCGTATCCGCGACCGAGCACCTGCACATGCAGGTCGCCTCGCTCGAGATACGCGCGGTTGACGTCGGTGATTTCGAGTTCGCCGCGCTCGGAAGGCCGAAGATTCCGGGCGATGTCCACCACGCCGTTGTCGTAGAAGTACAGCCCGGTGACCGCGTAGTTCGACTTCGGAAACCTCGGCTTCTCCTCGATCGACACCGCCCGGTCCGCCGCATCGAATTCGACCACGCCGAAGCGTTGCGGATCGCCCACCCGATAGCCGAAGACGGTGCCGCCGCGCTCACGGGCAGAGGCTTCCCGCAGCAGGCCGGTGAAGCCGTCGCCGTAGAAGATGTTGTCGCCGAGCACGAGGCATACCGGGCTGTCTCCGATGAACTCCTCGCCGAGGAGGAACGCCTGGGCCAGCCCGTCGGGCGAAGGCTGCGCCACGTAATCGAGCCGAATGCCGAACGAAGATCCGTCTCCGAGCAGGCGGCGAAAAGCCGGCAGGTCCTCCGGCGTGGAGATGACGAGAATCTCGCGTATGCCGGCAAGCATCAGCACGCTGAGCGGGTAGTAGACCATCGGCTTGTCGTACACCGGCAGCAACTGCTTGGAAATGCCGCGGGTGACCGGATGCAGCCGCGAGCCGGAGCCGCCGGCCAGAACGATGCCTTTGCGCGTCATGTCTTCGTCGCTTGCAGGCGCACGCGCCCGAGCAGGCGCAGGTAGCTGCGCGTGATGCGATCCCAGCCGTAACGAGTCTTCACACGTGCGTGTGCACGCGCGCGCTCGGCTGCGCGCTCGCGGGAATCGAGCGTCTGCACCTCGCGCACGAGCCGGGAAATATCTTCAGGAGTGCGGAAGAAACGGCCGCACTTCGCCAGGACTTCTCGGTTGAACACGTTGTCATGCGCGATCACCAGGTTTCCGCAACCCATCGCCTCCAGCAGCGATGGGTTGGTGCCCCCCACCGAATGGCCGTGGAAGTACGCCAGCGCATGAAAGCGCAGCATCCGGAGCCGTTCGGCGTCGTAGACGGCGCCGAGCAGGCGCACGCGATCCGAGGCCAGCGCACGAAGACCGCGCACGTAGTCCGTCTGCACCCGGTGGTCGCCGACGATCAGCAACGGATATGGGCTGTCCGAAGCGAGGAACCCCTCGACGATCTCGCGGACGTGGTTCTCCGGTTCGAGGCGACACACGACGAGCCAGTAGGCATCGGCCCTCACTTCCCACGCCGACAGTTCATCCGCGCCGGGGGCCTCATCGACCACGGGCGCCCCGTAGGCGATCACGGAACAGGGCACGGACCTGCGGTGGCGCTCGCGCAGGTGCGCACGCACGCCCGCGGCGTCGGCAATCACCCGGTCGGGCAGGTGCACCGAGCAGAACTCCATCGCCTTGAAATACTCACGCGCGACGCGACCCCACTTCGCCCGACGCCATTCGATGCCGTCGACGTTCAGCCACACCTGCGTGCCGTGCAGGCGCGGCAGGAAACAGAAGGGCGCCGCCCCGTAGCCGAGCAGGTAGACCACGTCGAAGCCGCGGCGCGCATGCCACAGGCAACGCAGGTCGAAGAGCACCGTGGTCAGCGGCCCGAAGGCCGGTGCCGGCAGATGGCGAAGACGTACGCCCCGATACTCGCCGGGTTGCTCGCCCGCTCCCGCTTCGCAATACACGGTCACCTGCACGCCGGCGGCGGCCAGTCGCACGCCCAGTTCTTCCGCGAAGGTCTCGAAGCCGCCATAGGACGCCGGAATGCCGCGGGTACCGAGAATCGCGATCCGCACGGCACGGCTCATCGGCCGCTTCCGGTCATGACGGCGTTCACCGCCTCACGTATTCCGTTGGCGAATGCGGCCTCCGAAAAGCACGCCGCGCTGCGGCGCGCGGCCGCCGACATTCGCGAACACAAGCCGGGATCGTCGGCGAGCGCTCGCACGCGCGCCTCCAGCGCGGACAGGTCGCGCGAGTCGACCCGATAGCCCTCGACACCGCATTCGACCAGTTCGGTCGGCCCTCCCACGGGGGGGACGATCACCGGAACTCCACATGCCATGGCTTCGAGCACGGTCAGGCCAAAGGTTTCGACCCACAGATCGACTCGGGACAGGTTCAGCAGTAGCGACGCGCGTGCGTAGAAGGGCAAGGTGTCGGCGGCGCGCGGATGAACGCGCAGGTTGGCCGGAGCGGCCTGCTGCCGGAAGAAACGCGCGACGTCGGCATCGCTGTCGTTGACGACGAGCTCGAAGCGAACGTCGTCGCGGTTGCGAAGACGCTCGCACAGGGCGAGCAACTCGTGAACGCCCTTGTACGGACGCAGCGAAGCGACCATCAATACGTTGAAGCCGCCGCCACGATGCGACGCATAACGGCAGCGCCCGGCGCGGTCGGCGAACGATGCGGAGAGCGCGTTGTAGACGCGCCGTGCCGGCACGCCGGGGATCGGCAAGGCCACGCGGTGCGCCTCCGAGACGTACAGGTTCAGGTGGGAAGTCCACCGTGCGACGCTCACGAGCCACCAGCGCAAGACCGCCGGCCGGATCGAAATCTCGTGAACGTGGTAGAGCACCGGACGTCCCGTGAGCCGGCCGAAGATCGCGGCGCCGAAGGGCAACAAGGTGTTGACATAGACAACGGCGCCGCGGTCGATGCTCCGATCGCACAGCAAACGAAAGAACAGAAGTACCTGGCTGAACAGATAGGCGAGCAAGGTGAGCGGCCGAAAACGGGATCGGCGATACCAGTAGGGAACGGTGGGGATTCCGAGGCCGGAGAGGCAGCCGCTTCCGCGGCCCACATGGAGCCGCACCGGAAAGCCGCCGACCTGCAGCGCCCGCATCGACTCGATGAGCACGCGTGGGCTGCCGGAGGCGTCGTTGAGCAAATGAGCGAAAACGATCAAGCGGAAGCTGCGAGCAGCGAGTCCCAGGCTGCGGCGATGGCATCGGCCTTGCGTTGCCAGGCATAGCGGCCGAGCGCGGCCTCGCGAATACGAATGCGGTCGATCGGCTGTTTCAGGGTCCGCACGACCGCCGCCGCGAGCGCACCCACCGCTGCGTCGCGATCTCTCGTCGGCGAGGCGAGGAAGATTCCCGGAAGAGCCGGAGCGACCTGGGCCAGTTCGGTCTTGCCGTCGAACCCGACCACAGGCAGGCCGCAAGCCAGCGCCTCGACCCAGACCAGACCCGCAGCCTCCGGCGACGGAAAGACCAGGGCATCGGCCCGCGCGAAGATCCGCGCAAGCTCGCCGCGTGCGACGGGGCGGCGGAATTCGATGCGATCGCCCAACCCGAACTGCCCGACGAGCCGACGCAGCATGCCTTCGGCGGGTCCCGCCCCGATGGCGAGCAGGCAAACGTGCTCCGGCAGCTGGGCAACGGCGTCGATCG
>CALCZN010000093.1:0-2606 GCA_937903095.1 uncultured Burkholderiales bacterium | reverse complement strand
GTCACGCCATTGCCTCAGAGCTGGCTCCCCGAAAACGCAGTTCATTGCTGCTTGTCGAACCTGCGGTGATCATGCAGCGGTGGTCGGCCGGGTATTGCGGATGATAAGTCGTCCCCGCGCGCGCCAGACTGCGCGCAGGGCGCGGTCCATACAGGCGCTGCGCCTCGCTCGGCGGCGTGATCGTGTCGAGACCGTGCTCTCTGGCACTCGATCGATGCTCGGTCGCGCGAGGCCGAATAGGCAGACGAATTCGGCGTGGGCTGCTCCCTTGGGGCCGCGCCGAGTCGCGTTGGTCCATGAGGCTGCGCGGACACCGCATCGCTCTCCTGGGCACCGATCGCGACAGCCGCGGCAGCGCCGCGCTCTGAATCGGGAAAGCCAGGATGGTTCCGAGCGGACGCCGACGTCGAGCTGGTAGCGAGGGTGATGGCGACGACGATCAGGGCGTTCGAAAACATTCCGGCTTCCTCCGGCGCGACGTTTGCGCATCTTCGGTGCACATGCATCACTCTATGCGTGCGTCCCCGACGCCAACCGGACCGCGAGATTACATTCCGTTCATGTTTCCTGCCGGAACCGTCCTACCGCCGAGCGGCCAGCAGTGGCACCGGCCGCCGCAGCGGAGGATTCCCGGTGACGACCGGGCACCGGCGCCCCGCTTCCCCCTGCACCCGGCGATCGAAGGGCGGTCTACTTCGTAACGGCGGCTGCGGATCGACGAAGCGCGCGGCGCAGGCCCCAGAGGCCGACGACCAATAGTGACGCGCTTGCGGGCACAGGCAGCGGACGGCCGTCGGAGTTCGGGATGGTGACGTACGGGATTTCCGTAATGCCGTACGCCGAAGCGAGATGCGCGCGCATCTCTTCGATCTCCTGCGTCTGCGCGGCGACCATGCTCGCGCACATGGCGCGCACCTGTGCGTGCGGTGCAACGCTCGCGCATTCGCGAGCGGGAGGCAGCAGCGTCGCATGATGTCCGCTGAATATCTCCAGAAAGGCGATATTGAACGGATCGCCAGCCGGCGCCGCCTCCAACGCATCCACCAGTTGCCTCTGGGACGAAAGCATCCTCGGCACGTAACGGACGTCGTAGAAGTTTTCCAGCATCCCCTGCGTGTCGACGATCTCCATGCGTTGGGCGGCATTGGCGGCCGTCGCCACCTCGAGAACCACCGGGTCGGTGGCCTGCGGCGGGGTGGAGGGGAACGCGTTGGGCGAACCGGCGAAGTGCGACGAGGAGCCGACTGCTGCGGTACCGGCGGCCAGCTCGGTGATGCGAAGCGCCGAAAAGTGATGATCGATCGTGAACTCGAGGAAGTCGGTTTCGTTACCGAACGGCGGCGGCTCGACGAACGGCACTGCTCGGGCGGCCATCGGCACTGCGGTACCGACGACGACAGCGATAGCAGCCGAAAGCCAGGCGAGCCTGCGCGGTTTTGCTGAGACCCCGCTGGACGACAAGTGGACGCGGACGAGTTTGCATCGGTCGTCCGGGACTGTGTTGGCGCACATCGGATGCTCTCCTTCGACGGGTTTCGAGGCGAAGGCCGCGGACCGTGCTCCGCGTCAGCAATATCGACGCCCGACGATCGCGCTAATGGGTACGCAACTCGTGGCGGACCAACGGCAGCGCTACAGCCACCCGTTTCGAAACCCCGCCCGCCGAAGTCCGGCCACGACGTATCGGCACGAGCGCATCAGCCGCCACAGAAGCTCGGAGCGGTAGTTCTCGCACATGAGCACGACCGGCTCCAGGTTGATGCCGAAGTGATGGGGCGAGGTCCAGCCCGTCCCGCCCTCGACGTCGTCCGGAAAGGTCAGATTGAAACTGCATCGAAAGCAGTACTTCCCCGTCACCTGCGGGTACACGTCCTGGAAATTGCGGACGGCAGGCAGGACGATTTCAGGAGCAAACGGTAACGAGGCAACGATCGCCCACGGAGCAACGGTGCCGTCGTCCGGTCCGAACGGCGCACCACGAGCGACGTAATCGAAGAACGATCGGTCGATGCCGTCGATGCGTTTTGTCGTCCAGCCGGGACCGTCGCTCGCGGTGATTCCCCAGAAGTCCTTGCCGTATCCGACGAACGCAAGCGGGTTGCGGATTGCATATTCGCGCTGCACCCAGGTCGCGCGTCGGCTGTTCTCGAAGTAGTCGATCCCCTTCTCGCGCACGAACCGGTCCTGGATGCCGCGGAAGTCCAGCCAGATATGCGAGTACTGGTGCATGAAGAGCGGACCGCCGTAGATGAATTCGTGCCCGTAGATGGTCTTCCAGCGGTAGGTCGAAAGCCACGCTTCGTAACTCTCTTCGGGCAAAGGGTGCGTCGGCGAGCCCAGACCGAGCACGTACAGCAGCAACGATTCGTCGTAGCCTTGCCAGCGGTACGGCAGGAATCCGCCCTCGGGCGTCCATCCGTGGGTAACCGTCGCCTCGCCGTTGCGTGCCCAGTTCCATTCGGCGCGTCTGTAGAGCTCATCGGCGAGACGGCGTATCTCGTGCTCCTCTTCGCACTCATCGTCGAAGAACGCGGCCGCAGTCAGCATGCCGGCCAGCAGGAAGGCGGTATCCACGGTCGACAACTCGCAGCCTCCCGCCCTGCGGC
>CALCZN010000092.1:0-47693 GCA_937903095.1 uncultured Burkholderiales bacterium | reverse complement strand
TGCGATCGCGCGATCGGTCTCGGCATCGGTTCCGGGCACGTACGCCCCGACCGAGATCAGGTCGCGGCTGCGCTGGTACTGCGACCACAGCGACTTGAAGCGGCGCGCGTTCGCCTGCGCGGCAGGCGTCGTCACGCTCGTCATCACGCGCGAGATCGACTGTTCGATGTCGATCGCCGGATAGTGCCCCGCATCGGCGAGCAGGCGGCTGAGCACGAAGTGTCCGTCCAGGTGCGAGCGCGCCGAATCGGCGACCGGATCGTGCGGATCGTCGCCCTCGGCGAGCACGGTGTAGAAGGCCGTGATCGAGCCGACGCCGTTGACGCCGTTTCCGGTACGCTCGATCAGCAGCGGCATGCGCGCGAACACCGACGGCGGATAGCCCTTGGTGGCCGGCGGCTCGCCGATCGCCAGCGCCACTTCGCGCGCGGCCATCGCGTAGCGCGTGAGCGAATCCATCAGCAGCAGCACGTGTCGTCCCCGGTCGCGAAAATGCTCGGCGATCGCCGTCGCGTAGACCGCTCCCTGCATGCGCGCCAGCGGCGGCGAATCACCGGGGGCGGCGACGACGACCGAGCGGCGCAGCCCCTCGGCGCCGAGGATGTCGTCGATGAATTCCTTCACTTCGCGGCCGCGCTCGCCGATCAGCCCGACGACGATCACGTCGGCCGACGTGTAGCGGGCCATCATGCCGAGCAGCACGCTCTTGCCCAGGCCCGCTCCGGCGAACAGTCCGAGCCGCTGGCCGCGGCCGACGGTGAGCATCGCGTTGATTGCGCGCACGCCGGTGTCGAGCGGCTGACGCACCGGCTCGCGCTCCATCGCGTTGATCGGACGCGCGTTAACCGGTCGCATCGCGACATCGGCGAGCGAACCGCGCTTGTCGAGCGGAGCGCCGCCGGCGTCGACGACGCGGCCGAGCAGGCCGTCGCCGATCGGCAGCTGGCGCATCCGGTCGATCGCGCGGCGTCGCGGATGCGAGAGCGCGTGCAATCGCGCGGCGCGTACCGGCGACTCCACCGGCGTCACGAGCGCGCCCGGCGACAGGCCGAGCGTTTCGCCGGTGGGCATCAGGAACAGGCGGTCTTCGGAGAAGCCGACCACCTCGGCTTCGACCGGGACTGCGTCGTGCGCATCGTCGCTTTGCGAGACGAGGCACAGGCTCCCCACCGGAAGGCGCAGCCCCGAGGCCTCGAGAACGAGTCCTGCCGCGCGCACCAGCCGACCCTGCACGGCGAAGGGCGCCGCCGACGACAGCAGCGCGCGCTGGTTCGCGAACAGCGCCGCCCACTCCGGCGCGAGGATCACGTGTGGCCGCCTTCGGCGGGCGTGCCGACCACGCCGACCGTGCCGGCTGCGTCGCCCGCGACGCCGGCGCGATCGGCGAGCCCGAGCGCCGCCAGCGTGCGCCGCCAGCGCGTCTCGACGGTCGCGTCGACGCGAGCGCGCGGCGTTTCGATGCGGCAGCCGCCGGCGGCGATCGATGCGTCGGCGACGATCTCGCAGTTCGCGTTCGCCAGGCGCGCGCCGAGCTCGTCGCGGACGAGCGCGGCGTCGGACGGATTCAGGTGCAGGTGCATGCGCACCGATTCGTCGACGACGCTGGCGAGCGCTTCCTGCACGACGGGAACGATCGTCTCCGGACGCAGCGCAGGGGTCGCGCGAAGCGCGTGCCGCGCGATTTCGATCGCGAGCGCGACGACGTCGTCGGCGGCTTCGCGTTCGATCGCCTGCATTCGCTGCGCGAAGGCGGCGACGAGCGACTCGATCCGCTGCGCGAGCGCGCCGCCGGCCGCCTTCTGCCCGGCTTCGTTCTCGGCCTGCGCATGCGCGATGCCTGCCTGGAAGCCGCGCTGGAATCCGTCGGACAGCCCCGACTTGCGTCCGGCCGCGTAGTCCGGCGCCGTCGCCGACGAAGGAGCGCGTCTCGCCTCGTCGTGGCGGCCGGCGCCGGAGGCGAGCGTTCCCATCGGGAACGGCGCATAGCCGTCCAGCCGCTCGGAAGCGATGATCCGGCTCGTTCCGCGCGCCTCAAACGAAGGCATCTTCGCCTCCGCCGCCCAGCACGATCTGCCCCTCGTCGGCCAGGCGGCGCACCGTCTTGAGGATCTCCTTCTGCTCGGTCTCGACCTCCGAGAGCCGCACCGGACCCTTCGATTCGAGATCCTCGCGCATCGTCTCGGCGGCGCGCTGGCTCATGTTGCGGAAGATCCGTTCGCGCAGCTCGGCGTCGGCTCCCTTGAGCGCGACGATCAGCGACTCGTTCGCGATCTCGCGCAGCAGCAGCTGGATCGCACGGTCGTCCAGGCGGTTCAGGTCGTCGAAGGTGAACATCTGGTCGGCGATGCGCTGCGCCAGGTCGGCGTCGTGCTCGCGGATCGCATCGAGCACGGCCGTCTCGTTCGATCCGCCGAAGAAGTTCATGATCTCGGCGGCCGCTTTCGTTCCGCCCAGTTTCTTGCGCTTGAGCTTCTCGCCGCCGGCCAGCACCTTCGTCAGCACGTCGTTGAGCTCGCGCAGCGCATTCGGCTGGATGCCGTCCAGGGTGGCGATGCGCAGCATCACGTCGTAGCGCAGCCGCTCGGCGAGGTGCATCAGCACCGCGGAGGCCTGGTCGCGCTCGAGGTGAACGAGGATCGACGCGATGATCTGCGGATGCTCGTTGCGGATCAGCTCGGCCACCGACTGCGGGTCCATCCACTTCATGCTCTCGATGCCCGAGACGTCGCCGCCCTGCAGGATGCGCTCGATCAGCAGCCCCGCCTTGTCGTCGCCCAGGGCACGGCGCAGCACCGCGCGGATGTATTCGTCGGTATCGGCGACGAGCGTGCTCAGGTCGCCGGCGTCGTTCTGGAAGCGCGCGAGCACCGAGTGCAGCCGCTCGCGGCTGGTGGCGCGCGTTCGCGACATCGTCTCGCCGATCTTCTGCACTTCCTTCGGCGCCAGGTGCCGGAACACCTCGGCGGCGGCGTCCTCGCCGAGCGCCATCAGCAGGATCGCCGCGTCGGCCAGTCCCTGTTCGCTCATCGCGCGAAGGCTCCTTCTTCGTTCATCGCGGCAGTGCGCTCACGCGCCCTTCGACTCGGCGCTGACCCAGCTGCGCACGACGTTGGCCACCGTCGACGGGTTCTCGCGAGCGGTCTTGAGGATGTCCTCCTGCCGCGAGGCCGACGGCAGCGCCTTCGGCGCGGAAGCGGGCTCGGGCAGCTGCAGCGGATCGTCGACCTGCGCGGCAATCGCGTGCGCGCGCGGCTGCGCGCGGGCGGCAGCCTTCAGGGCGGGGCGGATGAACGCGAAGATCACGGTCAGCGCGAGTGCGACCAGGCCGAGCTGCTTGCCCAGGTCGCGCGCGAGCGCGAGGTTGTCGGGCTGGCGCCACAGCGGCAGCTCGACCTCCTTCGGCGCCTCGATCTCGGTGAAGGGCGCATTCACGACGTTGATCGAGTCGCCCCGCTCGGACACGAAGCCGATCGCCTCGCGCACGAGCGACTGCACGTTCTGCAGCTCCTCGGCGCTCAGGGGAGTGCGCGTCACCTTGCCGTCGGCATCGACCGAGCGCCGATGGTCGACGACGACGGCCGCGCTCAGCCGCTTGATCGTGCCGGTGGCGTTGCGCGTGACGCGTACCGTCTTGTCGACTTCGTAGTTCGTCACCGATTCGCGGCGCGCGTTTGCGGGGGGCGTGCCGTCGGCGCCGGTCGCCGCGCCGGCGGCGCGCGTGGCCTGTGCCGGCCCGTTCACCGGCGCCGTCGTCGCCTGCGGAGGCTGGTTCGACAGCGCGCCGGGGACGCCCTGTCCGAGCGCGGCGTCGCCGGTGGGCGCCTCGACTTTCTGCTGGCTGCGCACCGCGGCGGGCTCGTTGCCCTGGTTCGGCCGGTACTGCTCGGCGGTCGACTCGCTCTGCGTGAAGTCGATGTCGGCGGTGACCTGTGCGCGCACGTTGCCCGCCCCGACGATCGGCTCGACGATGTCGAGCACGCGCTGGTTCAGCGTCGACTCGATGCTGCGCAGGTAGTTCAGCTGCGTGGCGTCGAGACCGTTCGCCGCGACGTCGCTGTCGGACGACAGCAGCGCGCCGCTCTGGTCGATGACGCTCACCTGCTTCGGCGAGAGGTTCGGCACCGACGCCGCCACCAGGTGCACGATACCGGCCACCTGCGCGCGGTCGATCTGCCGGCCCGGATGCAGCGACAGGAGCACCGACGCCGACGGCTTCTGCTGTTCGCGCAGGAAGCCGTTCTGCGTGGGCAGCGCCAGATGCACGCGCGCGCTCTGCACGGCGGCGATCGACTGGATCGAGCGTGCAAGCTCGCCCTCGAGCCCGCGCTGGAAGTTCAGCCGCTCCTGGAACTGCGTGACGCCGAATTTCTGGTTCTCGAGCAGCTCGAAGCCGACGGTGCCGCCGCGCGGCAGCCCCTGCGAGGCGAGCTTCAGGCGCGCATCGTGCACGCGGTCTTCCGGAACGAGGATCGCCGCGCCGCCGGGGGCGAAGCGGTACGGCACGTTCATCTGCGTGAGCGCCGCGATGATCGCGCCGCCGTCCTTGTCCGTCGTGTTCGCGAAGAGCACGCGCCAGTCGGGCTCGCGCGACCACAGCACCGCGACGGCGAGGATCGCGACCAGCGCGGCGACACCGGCGGCGGCCATCCACTTGCGCTTCGGCGGGATGGCGGCGAACGCGGACAGCGGGGCGGCGGGTGTCGGCAGGCTTCGGGCAGCGGCTTCCATGGCGCGCAGTATCGGGCGAGGCGGCGCGAACTCGAGCGCGAATAAGCGGGCGCCGATGCCGCTATTTCGCGTCCCGGGCGTGGGCGGTCGGGGTCAAGATGCGTTCGTCGCTGCCGAGGGAGTTCGACGACGATGGACGTACGCTTTCCCGCCTTCCAGAACCTGCTCACGACCGCGACGTCGGGTTCGACGGGCGTGGCCGGCGTCGGCGCGCGCGGATCGATCGGCTCGCCGACGGGCGCGTCCGGCGGCAGCGAATCGACGGCTTCGTTCTCCGGCGCGCTGACCGATGCGCTTCAGGGCGTGAGCCGGCTGCAGGAAGACAGCGCCGCGCTGCAACGCCGCTTCCTGATGGGCGACGAAGGCGCAAGCCTCGAGCGCACGATGATGGCGATGCAGAAGTCGCAGGTGGCGTTCCAGGCGGCGCTT
The DNA here is from genome assembly GCA_937903095.1 of uncultured Burkholderiales bacterium. Classification (GTDB taxonomy): domain Bacteria; phylum Pseudomonadota; class Gammaproteobacteria; order Burkholderiales; family Burkholderiaceae_E; genus Zeimonas. Next base: position 42,536 of record CALCZN010000092.1, on the reverse strand, counting down.
ACCGTGCGCAACCGGCTGGTGTCGGCATATACGGACATCATGAACATGCCGGTGTGAGGTCAGACGCCGCGCCGGGATAGGTGCAGCGTAAATCGGCGTCGCTCGCCATCCGATCGGATCATTGGTTCCGACGGCACATCGGCTCTGATCGGACAAATGTCCTATCGACAGAAACGCCGCGGGTCGGCGATAAGAACGGATCGTTCGTTGTTCGACTATCGCACTAAGTGGTATATTATTTGCCGCGGGTATTTCGCACCCGAACCTTCACCCGCTGGATGGTGAAGGCCGGCGTTGCGGACAACGCACTACTTGAAGCAGTCAGCGAGATGGCACAGGGCCTCGTCGACGCCGAGTTGGGCGGCCACGTAGTGAAGAAGCGCGTTGCATTACCGGGTCGCGGCAAGCGCGGTGGCGCCAGAACCATCGTGGCGACGAACCACGGGCGGTGCTGGTTCTTCCTGTACGGATTTGCCAAGAACGAGCGAGCCGACATCGACAAGAACGAGTTGGAGGCGCTTCAGCAAGTGGCGGCAGAACTGATCGGGTTCGACGATCACCGACTGGCAATTGCGCTGGCTGCGGGCGAGATCATGGAGGTTTGTCGTGACCACGACCAGACGTAAGAGCCGCGTTCTAAGCGAGATGCATGAGACCGCCTGCGGTCTTCACGGCGCCGGACTTATCGACAGGCGACGCATGAGCGAGTTCGATGCGTTGTGTCACATCGACGTGCATGAGATGCCTCCGCAACAGATCAAGGCGCTGCGAGAAGGAGTTCGATTGAGTCAGGCAGTGTTCGCAGCAGTGCTCAATACCAGCGTATCGACCGTGCAGAAGTGGGAAGTCGGCGACAAGAAGCCGAGCGGTCCATCGCTCAAACTCCTTGATCTGCTCAAGCGAAAGGGTCTGGACGCGTTGCTTTGACGTGGTACCGATGAGCGCGTGCGGCGGTGCGTCTGGTAGGCGCACTACTCCCGCCGCAGCCGCTTCTCGATGTCGATCACGTACATCTGCACGCGCCGCAGCACGTCGCTGGGCATCGCGTGGAAAGCGAAGGCCACGCGCCGTGCGCCTTCGAGCGCCGGATCCTCGTAGACGCCGCGCACCACCAGCTCGCACGGAATCACGAGCGTGTCCGCCGCCTCGATCCGGCTGTGGCGCCAGATGCGCCCGCGCGAGGGCGCCGGCTCCTCGTCCGACATCCGGATCGACAGTCCGCCCGCGCTGAGATCGATCAGCGGGTGGCGCAGCTCGCGTCCCGCGCCCAGACGCTGCACGCAATGCGCGTCGTCCCCGGCGGGCGGGCGCACGCGGAATGCGTCGCGGCGCTGCAGCCGATAGACCTCGGCGGGCACCGGCGTGCGCAGAGTCGTCCAGGCGGACTCCGCGGCCGACGCGGGAGAGTCCGTCGCAGGCGGCGCCGGCCCTTCCTCCAGCGTCAGCGGCTCGAGGCGGAACTGCGTCTTCACGTTCTCCGGAAACGACACGCCCGTCGCGAAGCGCGCTTCGCGCAGCGCCTGCGCACTGCGCGCCTGGCCCGAAGCATCGAACTCGACGCCGTCGGTGTCGACGTGAACGATGCGCGTGACGAGCGCATCGTCGATGCGGTCTTCCGGGTAGAGCGTGACGAGCGCGCGTCGCGTCATCAGTTCGCGCAGCACCGCGCGAACGGCGAAGGCGCCTTCGATGCGGAATTGCGGCTCCAGCGCATCGGGTGCGTCGGGGCCGATCGGCGAGTGGGCTTCGTGCGGCATTTGGGATCGACGAGCGCCGGATCATTTCCGCTCGTCGGGGCGCTGTCAAGCGCCGCGGGCGGTGTCGCGGTCAGAGAGGGCGGTTTCGTGCGTCGTGCCGGCCGCCGTCGAACATCGAGTCGAGCCAGCCGCTGACGGGGTCGGAGAGCCGGCGCAGGTCGGCGTCGACGGCCACCAGGCGCTTGAGGATCCGAAGCCGTTCACGGCGCTGCTCCGCGTCGAGCGTATCGGGGCCGCCGGCGCGCGCGACGCCGTCGGCGAGCGTGCGGATCGTCGAGCCGAGGTCGCCGACGCGTGCCCAGTTGCCCGCGCGACCCGCCTCCAGCATCTCGAGCGCGACGAACTCGATCTGGCGATAGCGATCGATCAGCGGCAGCGAGCGAAGCGCGGCCGGCTTGCGGGGGGGCCGGCTGCGTGCGCGCATGCGGCGGCGATCGTTCACGCCGGGACGGGCGCTGCGCCGCGCGCAGCAGCAATGTGCGCAGCCGCCAAGCCGGCAGCGGAGCCGCGCACCTGCGAGGCGATGCGTTTCCAGGCGTCGCGCAACTGATCGAGCATGCCGCTCACCTCGGCGTATTTCGCGTCGTCGTTCGACAGGTTGGCGGCGAGCAGCCGGTGCGTCATGTATTCGTAGAGCGCCTTCAGGTTCACAGCGAGTTCTCCGCCGCGCGGGTCGAGCGAGGCTTTCAGGCCCTCGTCGAGGATGCGCACGGCGCGGCCGGTGGCTTCGCCCTTGGCGGCCGTGCGGCCCTCGTGCAGCGCGGCGCGCGCCTGCGCGATCGCGGCGGCCGCGCCGTCGAAGAGCATCTCGATGAGCCGGTGCGGATCGGCCTGTGCCACGGAGGTTTCCAACTCGAGGTTGCGGTAGGAAGAGGTGAAGGCGGAAGAAGCGAAGGCGGAAGCGGGGCTGCGGGGCGAAGCGAACATGAAGCGGCGTCCTTGCGATGACCGATGTAACGGTTATCGGCCGTTCGTCGCCCGTCTTGACGCGCTCACTTCTGCGAATTGTTCATGTTGTTCAGCAGCCCCTCGACGCCGGCGAAGGAGCCGCTGATGCGCGAGAGGTTCGCATCGAGCGCCGTGTACTGGCGCGTCAGCCGCTTCTGGATTTCGGCGAGCCGCGCTTCGAGGCGCTCCTGCTGCTGCTCGGCGCTGCGTTTGCGCGCATTCAATGAGTCTGTGACGGCAGGAAGCGTTCCTTCCGGATCGAGCAGGCTGCCGATGCTCGCGGAGAGTCGACCCGAGAAGCCGCCCTGCCCGGGCGTCTCCCCGACGGCAGCGAAGAACGCCTGCAGCCTGTCGGGCGAGGCCAGCGCCTTCGTCATCTTCGATTCGTTCACCGACAGCGAGCCGTCGCGCTGCAACTCCAGGCCGATCGCGTTCAGGCTGTTCAACGAGCCGTCGCCGATGGTCGTGCGAAGCATCTCGCGCATGCGCTGCTGCACGCGCACGGCGCTCTGGTTGCCCTGCAGGGGGCCGGCGGACTTGCTCGCCGGGTCGTAGCGCGTCTGATCCGCGATCAGCTGGTTCAGGCTGTTGTAGGCCTTCACGAACCCGTCGAGCGAGTCGCGCAGCGCTTTCGCGTCGCTCGTCACCCCGACCTCGATCGGCGTGGCGGTTTCGCGCTTCAGTTCGAGCGTGAGGTTCTCGATCACGCCGTCCAGGCGATTGCCCGCGGCGGCGACGGTCAGGCCGTTGACCTTCACCGACGCGTCGCTTGCGGTCTGGGTGCGTTGCATCCCGCTCCCCGACACCGGGTCGAAGGAGAGGGCGGAGAGTTGGCTCGAAGGATCGGTGCCGGCGTTGGCGCCGACCACGGAGAACGCCTGGGCGGCCCCGGTTTCCGCGCTGCGCAGCATCAGGCGCTGCCCGGCGCCGTCGGCGACCAGCGAGGCGGTCACGCCGGCGCCGGCGGCGTTGATTGCGTCGCGCACCTGCGCAAGCGTCGCGCCGTTGGCGATCGTGACGTCCGTCCTCGCACGCTCGGCATCCGCCGTGAAGGTGGCACCGTCGGTGCTCAGGGTGCCGAGCTGGATGCTCAGCGTGCCGCCGCCGACGACCGCGCCGGCCGATGCGTACGACCCGCTCGCCAGCGTCTGGCGGCTCGCGAGCGAGAGCACCTCGAGGGAGTACGAACCCGTGATCGCCCCGCTGCCGGCCGTAGCCTTCACGAAGCTCTCGTCGCTGCTCGTGGCGGTGGCCGCTTTCCAGGTTTCATTGCGGCCGAGCTTGCGCGTCGCATCCTGCAGCGTGGAGAGCGCGGACTGCATCTTGCCCCATGCCGAGAGCTGCGTCTGGATCCCTGACAGCGTGTTCTCGATCGATTGCATCGGGCGGCGCTCGATCTGCATCAATTGCGAGACGATGCTGCCGACGTCGAGGTTCGAGGTGCCGCTGATGGTGGTGGCCATGGGTGACTCCGGAGTTCAGGGCGGGGCGGGCGGCTTCGAAGGCACGAGTACCCGTCCGTTCAGGTGACTGTAAGGGCGGCGAGCGGCCGTGAATGACCGATCAACGGCAAACGGCCGGCGCTTATCGGCGCCGGCCGTCGTGGTCCGTTCGAAGGCGCGGGGCGTGCGGACGATTCTTCATCGACCGACCGCCCCACCTGCCGCTCAGCGCAGCAGCGACAGGACGTTCTGCGGCACCGCGTTGGCCTGCGAGAGCATCGCCATGCCGGCCTGCTGCAGCACCGGGGCACGCGAGAGGTTCGCGGTTTCGGCGGCGAAGTCGGTGTCCATGATGCGGCCGCGGGCGGCGGCCTGGTTCTCGACGTTCACCTGCAACGTTGCGATGGCCGATTCGAAGCGGTTCTGAACGGCACCGAATTTCGCACGTGCGCCGTTCACGAAATCCAGCGCCTGGTCGATATCATCCATTGCCTTGCGCGCATCGTCCGCGTCGAAGTAGACGGCTGCGGTCGCGGTCGACCCCGACCCTGATCCTGCGGTCTTCAGGCCACCGATAGCAGCGCCAACGGATGTGCTGGAGGTCATTGTCGTGACGATCGTCGCAAGAGCCTGCTTCGCGTCGGTAAAGGAGGTGCCGGAGGCAGCGGCCGAACCGCCTGTGAGGTCCGCTCCTGCAACGTCGATCTGATCGAGGGAAGACGTTCCGGCACCCACCTGGAAAGTCATCGAAGCGCTGCCCGTGAAGAGCGCCTTCCCGTTGAACTTGGTGCCGTCGAGCACCCGCTTCACCTCGCTTTGGAGTTCACCGAACTCCTTCTGGAGGCTGGTGCGGTCACTGTCACTGTTCGTGGCGTTGGCGGACTGCACGGCGAGCTCACGCATGCGTTGGAGCATGTCGCCCACCTTTCCGAGCGCACCTTCAGCGGTCTGCGCAAGCGAAATCCCGTCGTTCGCGTTGCGGATCGCGACGTTCATCCCGCGCACCTGCGCGTTCATCCGCTCGGCGATCGCCAGTCCGGCGGCGTCGTCCTTGGCGCTGTTGACGCGCAGGCCCGACGACAGCCGCTGAATGCTGGTCGCCAGCGCGCTTTGCGTGGTGCTGAGGTTTCGCTGAGCATTCAGCGAGATGACGTTGGTGTTGATCTGAGCCATTTGCCGAACTCCTGCCTGGGTCGTGAAGTTTTGTGTTCGGCGGGGTGGTGGCCTCGCCGGGATCCGGGTTCGCTCCGGTCCCAACGTTATCGGCCGGCTTGTCCGGGGCTTGAGCGGGCGTCTCCCGGAAGGCGCAGGTGCGACGAATCCGGGAGAGTAGCGGTTCGATACTGCCCCTGTTCGGCCGATCCTCGAATCCGGAGACCGGGAAGATTGCTCGTACGCAGCCATCAACCGTTCGGGAGGGTCTGGTTATGCTCGTCAACGAGGGCCAGCGAGAGTCGCTCGTGCTCATCGACCGCCTGCTGGAGGAAGGAAGTCACGACGAACTGGAACGTATGGTCTACCGGTTGCTCGACCGAGGCCTTCTCGGCGAGGAGTTCCTGAGCGCTGCCCGCGCGCTGGATCTGGTGCGTCCCGTCATCTTTCTTGCCACTCTCGGAGCGGAGAACCTGCCCGCCGACGAGGCCCGGAATCGCGCTATCTGGTGCGAGGTATATCGCTCGCTCGCCCGAGAGGAGGAAACTCCGGAGCTGGTTCAGATTGCCTTTGACCTCCCGGTACGCTGGGTCGTCCGCCGATTGCTTCCGCTGTCGGGTTCGGTCCCGGACTCCCTGGATTACTGCAAGGGCGACGCCGGCGCCTGGATCGCCGCATTCGAGTTGGCGATCGACCGACGAGGCTACGACCTGGCCGAGCGTCTGGTAGCTCACAGGTTCACCAAACGGGCGCCTGAGCGGGAATTGTTGCTGGTTGCTCGTGTGCTTTTCCAGCGTTCCCCGCTGATCGAAGCGAGCCCGTTGACCCTTCCACTTGCGCAATGCAGCGAACTCATCCGGAAGCGGCTGCCACGAGACACGGCGATGAACCCCGTCAGAAGCGACCTGGCGGTTCACTCAGCGAGGTACTTCCTCAAGGCGGGCGACCCTTCGCGCGCAATCGAAGCCGTGCAGCGAGCGACGGAAGCGAAGCATCGTCTTGGCGGCATGCTCCTGCATGCCGAAGCGTACTGCCACAAGGGGGACCTTCCCCGAAGCATCGCGATTCTGGATCGTCTGTTGTCAGAGGCCGAGGTAACAGAGCGAAATTCGCCAACAGGCGAGGACGAGGTTGATTCCGGTGCGACCGCAACGACGCCGATCCATAAGGGATTCGATCCGGATCTGGCGTTGGAAGCTTTGCGCGTCCTGCAAAAAGTGGTGGCGCCTCTCGGGCAGTCGATCTTCCTGATGTCGGGAACGCTACTGGGTTATGCGCGGGAAGGAAGGCTGCTTTCACACGACAAGGACGTCGACGTCGGAATATTCGACTGGTCCAGCCAGTTCGATCTCGCCCGTCTATTGCTGGAAAGCGGCGAGTTCACGGTCGATACGTATTCGCTGGGCGGAACGGCAACATACGTCTTTCCAGTGCTGCATCGGGCGACAAGAGTGTCGATCGATATCTTCATCTACTATCGGGAAGGAGATCGGTTGATAACAGGGGTAAAGAACCGGTTCGGCTATCTACAGCGCTTCGCTTATACGCCTTTTGGACTCGAGGAGGTCGATTTCCGAGGCATAAGGATTCATGTCCCCGACGACGTCGATCGCACTCTCACCGAGAATTTCGGCAACTGGCGCGTACCCGATCCCGACTACCTTTCGTTCATGGAGTCACCGGCTCTGATGGACGTCGGCGGCCTGGAGTATCAGCTTGTCGGCCGCCTCAACGCCTTGTCGGCGATTCAGGCGGGAAATGCGGAGAAACTTCGGCGTGCCCTGGATCTCCTCGATCGTCATCGCGAGCGACCCTCCGGCATGAAAACGAAGCTGTTGACCGCACTTCGAGTGCTCCGAGAGGCGATGCAGAAAGCAGCAGCGAACGAGCTTTTCACCGAAGAGTTGCACTCCGCCTGATCATAATTGGACGGGAGCCGGAATAACCATGAAACGAGTGATCACTTACGGCACCTTCGATCTCCTTCACTACGGGCATATAAATCTGCTTCGGCGCGCGAGAGGATTGGGAGATTACCTGATCGTCGCTTTGTCGACGGACGAATTCAACCGCAACGGGAAGAACAAGCGGACCTATTTCTCGTACGAAAAAAGGAAGGGAATCGTGGAGGCGGTCCGGTACGTCGACCTGGTGATTCCGGAGAGTTCCTGGGACCAGAAGACATCGGATATCGGCAAGTTCGGCGTGGACGTTTTCACGATCGGCGACGATTGGGCGGGCCGGTTCGACTTCCTGAGGCAATGGTGCGAGGTTGTCTATCTGGAGCGTACTCCCGAGATTTCGACTTCGCAGATAAAGAAGGAACTCGGGGCGGCGCCGGGCGATAGCGGCCTTGCTCTACGGTCGTCGCCCGTGGCATCCCCCGCGTGAGGTGGGCGGGGATCACGTCGAATCCTCGGGAGCTATGCAAGTCAACTCGATCTGGCTATAATAGCCGCATGGAGAAAGCCAGCATTTCCGACCTGAAGAATCGTCTGAGCGAGTATCTGCAGAAGGTGCGCGCCGGCGAGACGGTCCTGGTGCTCGATCGCAGCCGTCCGGTGGCGCGAATCGAGCGGGTCGCCCCCGACTCGCCGCACGATGATCGAGCAGGGCGCCTCGAACGCGCCGGCATCGTCCGGCGTGGGAGCCGGCGCGTGCCGCTCGCGATGCTTCGGGAACCTGCTCCCGCGGGAAGCAGGAGCGTCCTGCAGGCACTGATCGACGAGCGCGCCGAAGGCCGATGAAGTTCTGGGACGCTTCGGCGATCGTCCCGCTGCTCGTTCGGGAAGCGCCGAGCGAGGCATTGCTCGGAGTGCTGGAGCACGACCCCTCGATGCTCGTCTGGTGGGGAAGCGTCGTCGAGTGCGCATCCGCGATCGCCCGTCGGCAACGGGACGGCTCGCTCCAGACGGACCACGCCCGCGTTGCTCTTGCACGCCTGCAGGCTCTCGCAGGTGCCTGGCTCGAAGTCCTTCCGTCGAATGCCGTACGCGGACACGCACAGCGCGCATTGCGCCTGCATCCGTTGCGTGCCGCCGACAGTCTGCAACTCGCTGCGGCGCTGGTCGCGGCCGAGCATCAGCCGGCAACGCTCGCGTTCGTCTGCCTCGACGAGCGGCTCAACGAGGCAGCGGCCCGGGAGGGCTTCGAAGTGATCCGCGCATGATCGAACCCACGTTACTGCATCCGAGCCGGTCCGTGCGACGCGGGGCGCCGCGAAGCCTACGCGACGTAGGATGATTTCCTACACGCCCCCGAGTTCTTCCGCCCCTCGCTGCCTCCCTTTTCCGATTCAAGAACCCCCGCCCGCGGCCGACACTGGCGCCACGGTCGAAAACGAACGAAGACCGCGCGCCGCCGCCGCCGGCGCGACGCCGAAGAACGACAGGGGTAACGGGAATGCAGAACGAACAACGCGAACAACGGTGGATGTCGGAGATCCGCGAGACGAATCTCTCGTATCTCATCCTCGCGCAGCGCCTGATCCGCGAAGATCGTGCGCAGGCGCTGTACCGGTTGGGCATCTCCGAGGAAGTGGCCGAACTGCTCGATGCGCTCGCGCCCAGCCAGCTGCTGCGCATCGCCGCCGGCAACCAGCTGATGTGCCGCTTCCGCTTCGACGACGAGACGATCTGGTCGCTGCTCGCCGACCACGCGCGCACGACCGAGCATGACGAGGGCAGCGCGCGCCGCCTGCACGCCAGCATCCTGATGGCCGGCAACTTCGCCGAGGCGCAGCCGTGAGCGTGGGCGAAGCGACGAACGCCGTGCGGCGCAGCCTGCTCGAGGACAATCGCCAGGTTGCACGCGCGATCGAGATGATCGAACTCGGCGCGCGGCTGCAGATGCTGCAGTCCGAAACCGAGCTGCCGTACGAGCGGCTGCTGCGCCTGTACAAGGAAGTGGCGGGGCACTCACCGTCGAAAGGGCAGCTGCCGTTCTCCACCGACTGGTTCGTCGCCTGGCAGCCGAACATCCACGCGTCGCTCTTCTACAACCTGTACGGCTACCTGCTGAAGACGAGCCCGCTGGACGACATCGAGGCGATCGTCAAGGCGTACAGGCTCTACGCGGCCGAGATCGACTCGCTCGGCGTGGAGCCGCTGCTGTCGATCACGCGCGCCTGGCGGCTCGTCCGCTTCGTCGACGCCGGGATGCTCGCGACGACGAGATGCAGCCGCTGCGGCGGGCATTTCGTCACGCACCCGCACGAGATCGAGCGCAACTACGTCTGCGGGCTGTGCGCGCCGCCGGCGCGCGCGGGGAAGGGCAGGCGCAGCGGGGCGATTCACTGATACTGCTGCGCGTTCGACGGCCAGTGCCCCGCGTCGCAAGCTTCACTGCGCTTCGCCTACTTCGGTGAATCGATCCGCGTCAGCGCGATCAGCGGGTCTGCATCACGCCAGCGGCAGGCGACTCACGTAGCGTTTTCGAGCAGCCACTCACGCGCGCAGCGCATTTCCTCGATGGCTTCGTCGCCCGCGGCCTTGCCGGGTTCCGTCAGCGGTATCCCTTGACGGGACAGCAGCGTCAGCATTTCGGACAGCGGCTTGTCGGCCATGCGGGCCGCAAAGCCCGCGGAGACCGAGCCGCTGCGAAAGAGCGAAACCGCCAGCGCCATGCGCACGGCGGGCAGGTCGGGCACGTCGAGCTGTTTCAGGCCGACCAGCAGCGCCTGCGGATCGTCGCGGTTCATCACCACCACGACTTCACCCTCGCGCGCCGCGGCCAATGCCGTACTCGGGTTCGTCTTGAGTTGACGGATGTTGACCGCTCGCATATTTGTTCCTCCGGAAAGGGAGTACGTAGTGTAGGAACGTCCTCAGTCTACTACTCCTTCGCGCAGCGTCTGATCGGATCGCTTCGACCGCGCTCTGCGCCAGATCGAGGTCTTCGACGGTCTCGGCTCTCGCCAGCAGGAATTCGAACAGGCGATCGAGGTCGACTTCGGCTTCGATGCTGAAGCGAACCTGGAAGTTCATTTGCTCAGATGTTTTCGCCTGGCATCCACTTTCGCCTGCAGTCTCGCGAGAACCTCGTCGGCGGGCACCGACGACCCCGTGCGTTGGTAGCGCTCCCAGGCCGCTTCGCCGCGTTCCTGGAAGCGCATCTGCGCCCGTCGGAATTCCACGGCGCTGCGTACGGACGCCTCGACGAACCCGGAGAGCGTTTCCCCCCGTTGCAGCACGGCTTCGAGTTCGGCGCGCAGTTCGGGGTCCACGCGCACTTGAGGAATGACGGCGGTCTTCATGACCAGGATTGTATTGCTTTCGCGTTGCATCGTTCGCGACCGTCGACACGCCGCGAATTGCGCTCGTTGGAGGAATCGAGGCTGGCCCTTCTTGCATCCAGCCGTCGACGTGTCATCGTATGGTTCTAGTCAACAGGCTGGTTGGTTGGAGTTCCAGATGCGGGAAGTCGGTGCTTTCGAGGCGAAGAGCAAGCTCGGAATGCTGCTCGATTGCGTCGAACGGGGGGAAGAAATCCTCATCACGCGCAGAGGGCGGGCCGTAGCGCGGCTGGTGCCGGCCGAGTCCGGATTCGACCGCATTCGTGCGCAGCGCGCGGTCGACGGCATCCTGCAGACGAGAAGAGGCGTCAGCCTCGGCGGAATTTCGACCAAGGAGCTGGTGAACGAAGGCCGTCCATGACCTTCGTGCTCGACCTGGCGATGGCGGAACGCCGGCGTCGTCTCGATTCCGCGCGGATTCCGCCCCCCGATTCAAGAAGCCGGCCGGAAGTCCGAAAACGCAAAGGTAGCCCCCGTCGGCCCGTGCCGACGCCCCTGCCTCCCGGTTCCAGCCGCGCATGCTCGTTCTCGTCGGTTATCTCGTCGTCGTCGGCTCGGTCCTCGGAGGCTATGCGCTCGCCGGCGGCCACATGGGGGCGCTGTTCCAGCCGCTCGAGCTGCTGATCATCGGCGGGGCCGCGCTCGGCTCCTTCGTCGTCTCGAACAACATCAAGGTCCTGAAGGCCGTCTTCCGCAGCCTGCCCGGGCTGCTGAAGGGCTCCAAGTACACGAAGGCGCGCGACATGGAGCTGATGGCGCTGCTCTACGACCTGCTGCAGAAGGCGCGAAAGGAAGGGCTGATGGCGATCGAGGCCGACGTCGACGCGCCGCAGGACAGCGCGATCTTCCAGCGCTATCCGGCGATCGCCGCCGAGCACGAGGTCGTCGAGTTCGTTACCGACTATCTGCGGATGATGGTCTCGGGCAACCTCAACAGCTTCGAACTCGAGAACCTGATGGACAACGAGATCGAGACGCATCATCACGAGGCGATGGTGCCGTCGCACGCGATCCAGAAGGTCGCCGACGGGTTGCCGGCCTTCGGCATCGTGGCCGCGGTGATGGGCGTGGTGCACACGATGGGCTCGGTGGGCAAGCCGCCAGCCGAGCTGGGGCAGATGATCGCGCACGCGCTGGTCGGAACCTTCCTCGGGATCCTGCTCGCGTACGGCTTCGTCGCGCCGCTGTCCACGCTGCTCGAGCAGAAGGCCGACGAGACGACGAAGGAGCTGCAGTGCGTGAAGGTGACGCTGCTGGCGAGCATGCAGGGCTACGCGCCGACGATCGCGGTGGAGTTCGGCCGCAAGGTGCTCTTCTCCACGGAACGGCCGAGCTTCGTCGAGCTCGAGGCGCACGTGAAGCAGAAGAAGGCCTGATCGAAGGCCGCTGACGCCAGCCGGGAGCGCGAATGGCCGAACGCAAGCTGCAGCCGATCGTCGTCAAGCGCGTGCGCAAGGTACAGCACGCAAGCCACGGCGGCGCGTGGAAGATCGCCTACGCCGACTTCGTCACGGCGATGATGGCGTTCTTCCTGCTGATGTGGCTGCTCGGCTCGACGACGCAGGGCGACCTGCAGGGGATCGCCGAATACTTCCGCACGCCGTTGAAGGTGGCGCTGTCGGGCGGCTCCGGCTCGGGCGACGCGTCGTCGCTGATCCGCGGCGGGGGCACCGACCTCACGCGCACGACGGGCGCGCGTCCGCGCGGCGACGTCGACGAGCGCCAGCGCAAGCTGAACCTGCAGGCGCTGCGCGCCGAGCTGCGCGCGGCCGAGACGAAGCGGCTCACGAAGCTGAAGTCGCAGCTCGAGGAGGCGATCACCCGCAACATGAAGCTCGCCGAGTTCCGCTCGCAGATCAAGCTCGATCTCACGGCCGACGGGCTGCGCATCCAGATCGTCGACGACCAGAACCGGCCGATGTTCGACAACGGGCGGGCGACGGTGAAGGAGTACATGCGCGAGCTGCTGCGCGAGATCGCGACCGTGCTGAACAGCGTCGAGAACCGCGTCAGCATCTCGGGGCATACCGATTCGGCGCCCTACGGGTCGGGCGAGCGCGGCTACTCGAACTGGGAGTTGTCGGCCGACCGGGCGAACGCTTCGCGCCGCGAGCTGGTCGCCGGCGGAATGCAGGAATCGAAGGTCGTGCGCGTCATCGGGCTCGGCGCGACGGTGATGTACGACCCCGAAAACCCGCGCAGCCCGATGAACCGGCGCATCTCGATCGTCGTGCTGAACTCGGAGGCCGAGGAGCGCGTGTTCTCGGGCACCGAGGTCGATACCTCGGAGGGCGCGGCCGAGGCGCAGGCCGCGATCGGCGCGGTGTCGTCCGAATCCGCCGGAGGGCCTCGCTGAACAGCGCGGCCGAACTGCCGCTTATCCCCGGAAGCGCGCGGCATCGCGCGCGAATAATCGGCGTCGCAGCAGTACCTCGACGCATCGATTCCGGGCGCAATGGCCGACCAGGATACATCCCGCGAAGACCGGCAACTCCCAGCCTCCGAGCGCAGGCTGCAGAAGGCGCGTGAAGAAGGGCGTGTCCCGAAGTCGCGCGACTTCGGTCATTTCGCGATGCTCGGGGGCGCGCTGCTCGCCGCGGCCGCGCTCGGGCCGGGCCTGGCGCAGGCCTCGGTCGGGATGCTGCGCAATGCGCTGCGCTTCGGGCGACCCGAGGCGCTCGTCGCCGACCGGCTGCCGCAGCTCTTCGCTTCGATCGGGTTCGATGCCTTCGTCGCGCTTCTGCCGCTGCTCGGCGCCTTCGCACTCGCCGCGATCGCCGCGAGCGCGATCCCCGGCGGCGTCGTCTTTTCCGGCAAGGCGCTGCAGCTCGACGCCTCGAAGCTCAGTCCGCTCAAGGGACTGAAGCGGATCTTTTCGATTCGCGGCAGCGTCGAGCTGCTCAAGCTGATCGTGCTGGCGATCTCGCTGATCGCGGTGAGCGCATGGTTCGTCTCTTCGAGCCTTCCCGAGTTCGCCGCGCTGGCGATCCGGCCGCCCGCGCAGTCGCTCTCCAGCGGCGTGGCCCTGATGGGCGCGGGCCTGACGACGCTGCTCGCGGTGCTCGCTGCGGTCGCGCTCGTGGACCTGCCGTTCCAGTGGTTCCGCCACCGCGCCGAGCTGCGGATGACCCATCAGGAGGCGAAACAGGAGGCGAAGGAGTCCGACGGCGACCCGATGCTGCGCAGCCGGATCCGGCAGCGCCAGCGCGAGATCGCCTCGCGCCGGATGCTGGCGGCGGTGCCCGCGGCCGACGTCGTCGTGACGAACCCGACGCACTACGCGGTGGCGATCCGCTACGACGAAACGAAGGGCGGCGCGCCGCGCGTCGTCGCCAAAGGCGTCGATCTCGTCGCCGGCCGCATTCGCGAGATCGCGCGCGCGGCGGGCGTGCCGCTGGTCGAGGCGCCGCCGCTCGCGCGCGCGCTGTACGCGCACGTCGAACTGGACCGGGAGATTCCGCTCGCCCTGTACAACGCGGTGGCGCAGGTGCTGGCCTATGTCTATCAGCTGCGTCGCTGGGTGCCGGGGCGCGGCGCGGCGCCAGGCATACCCGATGAGATCGAGGTGCCCGCATGGCTCGATCCGGCGAACGCGGATCGCGGAGCCGCAGCGCGATGACTCTCCTCGGACCCGTCAACGCCGCCGGCGTGCGCACGCTGCAGATCGGCGGCATCACGCTGGTCGTTCCGCCGGTGAAGGCGATCGGCGCGCCGGTCGTCATCGTGCTCGTGCTGGCGATGATGATCCTGCCGCTTCCGGCGCTGCTGCTCGACCTGCTGTTCACCTTCAACATCGCGCTGTCGCTGCTCGTGCTGCTGGTGGCCTCCTACAGCATCCGGCCGCTTGACTTCGCGGTGTTCCCCTCGGTGCTGCTGGTGACGACGCTGCTGCGCCTGTCGCTGAACGTCGCCTCGACGCGCGCGGTGCTGATGCACGGGCACACGGGAACCGACGCCGCCGGCAGGGTGATCGAGTCCTTCGCGAACTTCCTGATCGGCGGGAACTTCGCGGTGGGAATCATCGTGTTCGCGATCCTCACCGTCATCAACTTCGTCGTCGTGACGAAGGGCGCGGGGCGCATCGCCGAGGTGTCGGCGCGCTTCGCGCTCGACGCGATGCCGGGCAAGCAGATGGCGATCGACGCCGACCTGAACGCCGGGCAGATCGACCAGGCCGAGGCGCGCCGCCGGCGCAGCGAGGTCGCGCGCGAGGCCGACTTCTTCGGTTCGATGGACGGCGCCTCGAAGTTCGTGCGCGGCGACGCGATCGCCGGGATCCTGATCGTCTTCATCAACCTGATCGGCGGGCTGCTGATCGGCACCGCGCAGCATTCGCTGTCGGTCGAGCAGGCGGCGAACAACTACGTGCTGCTGGCGATCGGCGACGCGCTGGTCGCGCAGGTGCCGGGGCTGGTGATCTCGGTGGCTGCGGGCCTGATCGTCTCGCGCGTAGCCGACGACGACGACATGGGCGGACAGGTGGTCAAGCAGCTGCTGTCGCTGCCGCGCGCGCTCGGTCTCACTGCCGCCGTCGTCGCGCTGCTCGGCATCGTGCCCGGCATGCCGCATTTCGCCTTCCTCGTCCTGGCGGCCGCGGTCGGCTGGCTCGCCTGGTGGGTGTCGCAGCAGCAGACGAAGCGCGCAGCCGGGCCGGCGGCGAGCGCCGAGCCGGCACCGGCGAACAGCGAGGCGAGCTGGGACGACGTCGAGCCGGTGGACATGCTCGCGCTCGAAGTGGGCTACCGGCTGATCTCGCTCGTCGATCGCGACAACGGCGCCGACCTTCTCGCGCGGATCAAGGGCGTGCGCAAGAAGTTCGCGCACGAGGTCGGCTTCCTGCCGCCGCCGGTGCACATCCGCGACCAGCTCGAGCTGAAGCCCTCGGCGTACCGCGTGCTGCTCAAGGGCGTGGTGGTCGGCGAGGGCGAGGCGTTCCCCGGGATGATGCTCGCGATCGACCCGGGGTCGGCCTCGGGCCCGCTCGCCGGCACCGCGACGCGCGATCCGGCCTTCGGCCTGCCCGCCGTGTGGATCGACGCGAACCAGCGCGACGCGGCGCAGGGCGCCGGCTACACGGTGGTCGATGCGGCGACCGTCGTCGCGACGCACCTGCATCACCTGATGCAGACGCACGCCTCGCGCCTGCTCGGGCGCAGCGAAGCGCAGCAGCTGCTCGAGCACCTCGGGCGCTATGCGCCGAAGCTCGCCGACGAGATCGTTCCCAAGCTCGTGCCGATGGCGGTGTTCCACAAGGTGCTGCAGAACCTGCTCGACGAAGCGGTGCACGTGCGCGACCTGCGCGGCATCGTCGAGACGCTCGGCGAGCACGGCGCGCGCACGCAGGATCCGGCCGAGCTCACGCGCGAGGTGCGCATCGCGCTCGCGCCGGCGATCGTGCAGCAGACCTTCGGTCCGACGCAGGAGCTGAGCGTGATAGCCATCGAGCCGAACCTGGAGAACCTGCTGGTGCAGGCGCTCGCGCCGAACGCGGCCTCGGCGCTCGAGCCCGGCGTGGCCGAATACCTGCTCGCCGCCGGCGCCGAAGCCGCCCGCAAGCAGGAGGACGAGGGGAACCCGTCGTGCCTGCTGGTTCCCGACCGCATCCGCGTGCCGCTGGCGCGCCTGCTGAAGAAAGCCGCGCCGCGCCTGCGCGTGCTCGGGCACGCCGAGATTCCTGATACCCATTCGATCCGCATCGGACGATTGATCGGAGAAGCGAAGTGAACGTCAAGCGCTATTTCGCCCGCACCGCACGCGAGGCGATGAGCCGCGTGCGCGCCGAACTCGGCGAGGACGCCATCGTGCTGAAGAACCGGCCGGTCGACGGCGGTGTCGAGATCCTGGCGCTGGCCGATTCGGAGCTCTCCGCCTCCGAGCCGGCTGCGTCGGCGCCGCCGCGTGGCGCGGGCGACGCCGCGCCCGCATCGCCGATGAGCACGGTGAACTTCGAGAACTACGTCCGCGAGCGCCAGCAGCGGCGCCTGGCCTCCAGGCGCGACGAGCCGGGCGATGCAGGGGCGAGCGACGCAGCAGGGACGCTCGACGAAAGGCCCGGCGACGAACGGGCGAGTACCGCAGGCTTCGGCGACGAACCGCCGCGCGAAGAGCGCCGCGCGCCGCGCGTGGAAGCGCCCGCCGTGCACGTCTCGCCGGGCTTCGTGCGGGACGCGCAGTCGGCCGACGACCGCCCGGACGTGGGCATGCTGATGAACGAGCTGCGCGAGATGCGCGGCGCGTTGTCGGACCAGCTCGAGTCGCTGAGCTGGTTCGAGGGCGTGCGGCGCCGCCCGGGGCAATCCCGCATGCTGCGCCGGCTGCTGCAGGCCGGATTCTCGCCGTCGCTGTCGCGCACGCTCGCCAATCACCTGCCGGCGGATTTCGGCGAGGAAGACGCGGAGCGCTGGCTGCGCGAAGCGCTCGTGCGCAACCTGCGCATCGACTCGCCCGAGCTGACGATCTTCGACGCCGGCGGCACCTACGCGCTGCTGGGGCCGACCGGCGTGGGCAAGACGACGACGGCGGCCAAGATTGCCGCCCAGTTCGCCTTGAAGCACGGCGCGCAGTCGGTCGGCCTGATCACCGCCGACGTCTACCGGATCGGCGCGCAGGACCAGCTGCGCACTTTCGGCCGGCTGCTCGGCGTGCCGGTGCACGTTGCGCACGACGTCTCGACGCTCGCCGACTTCCTGCAGATGTACATGAACCGCAAGCTCGTGCTGATCGACACGGCCGGCGTGGCGCAGCGCGACGAGCGCGTGGGCGAACTGCTCGCCGCGCTGTCCTCGGCGCAGGTGCGCAAGGTGCTCGTCGTAAACGCCGCCTCGCAGGCCGAGGCGATCGACGAGACCGTCGAGGCATACCAGGGACGCAACGCCGCCGGCGTGGTGCTGTCGAAGGTCGACGAGGCGGTGCGCCTGGGCGGCGCGCTCGACTGCCTGATCCGGCACCGGCTGACGCTGCAGGGCGTGGCCAACGGCCAGCGCGTTCCGGAGGACTGGCATCGGCCCGAGCCCAGGATGCTCGTCGAGCGGGCGCTGGCCACCGAGTCGCGGGCGTCGGCGTCGTTCTCCTTCGAGGAAGCCGAGCTGGCGATGCTGCTCGCCGCGGGGCAGCGCACGGCCGCGCAGCGCGCGCGCGAGGCGCGGCGTGTTTGAAGTTGCACGTGACCAGGCCGCGGGGCTGCGCCGGTTGTTCCGGCCGCAGCAGCCGAGCCTGCTGCCACTCGGCTGTACCGTGGGCGACGCATCGGAGCGCGCCGGCGTCGAGGCGATCGCGGATGCGCTCGCGCGCGCCGGACGCCGTCCGCTGTTCGTCGATCTGCTCGGCAGAGCCAACCGCGCGCCGCCTTCTTCGTTCGCCCGCATCGACGCCGATGCGCTGCTGCCCGAGGGCGCACAGGCACGCGACTTCACGCGCTTCGTCGAATCGCTCGCGGGCTCGGTGAGCGATGGTCGCGGCGCCTTCGACGTCGCGCTCGTCGCGGCCGATCCGTTGCGGCTGGCCGATCTCACGGCCGGCCTCGCCGAGCGGATCGTGCTGGTCGCGCGTACGCGCGGCGACGGCCTGGCGCGCACCTATTCGCAGATCAAGGCGATGCACCTGGCGCACGGTTTTCGCGCGTACTGCACGGTGTTTCTCGATGCCGGCTCGCGCGCGGCGGCGCTCGCTTCGCATCGCCGGCTCGCCGACACGGCGGCACGTTTCCTCGGTGCCGCGATCGAGTTCGGCGGCACGCACGACGCCATCGATGCCGAACGCTTCGCCGGCGATGCGTTGCGCTGGTTGCAGCCGATCGCCGTGCGCCCGCGCGCACGAGCGCACTGAAACGAGTCGATTCCGGATCCACGCTCATGTATACCGCGCAAGGAACCCTCGATCGCACCAGCGCCATCGAGCGCTACGGACCGATGGTCCGCCGCATGGCGAGCCAGCTGATCGGACGACTGCCGGCGAACGTCGAGCTCGACGATCTCGTGCAGGCCGGGATGATCGGGCTGTTCGACGCGATGACGCGCTACGAGACCGACCGGGGCGCGCAGTTCGAGACCTTCGCCACGCAGCGCGTGCGCGGCGCAATGCTCGACGAGCTGCGCGGAAGCGACTGGCTGCCGCGCTCGGTGCGCCGCAACCAGCGCACGATCGAGTCGGCGATCCATCGCGCCGAGCAGCGTCTCGGGCGAGCGCCCGCGGAAGCCGACATCGCCGAGGAGCTGGGCCTGCCGCTCGCCGAATACCAGCGACTGCTCGACGACGCGCGCGGCGCGCAGCTGGTGCACCTCGACGACTACGACGACGACGGTGACGAGGGCTTCCTCGATCGGCACGTCGCGGCGCCGGACGTCGATCCGCAGGAGATCCTCGGCGACTCGCGCTTCCGTCACGCCCTCGTCGCGGCGATCGGGAAGCTGCCCGAACGCGAGCGGCTCGTCATGGGCATGTACTACGAGCAGGAAATGAACCTGAAGGAGATCGGTGCGGTGCTGGGCGTGACCGAGTCGCGCATCTCGCAGCTGCACAGTCAGGCGGTGGCGCGGCTGCGCACGCAGATGAAGCAGTGGATCTGAGGCGATCCGTGGAAAAGCGCGGAAAAGAAAAGCTACGGAGAGAGACGCCATGCTGATGTTCACGACGCGCCGGCGTGCGCAAACGCCGGGGAGCGAAGTGGCCCGGGCGCCGTCCGGGCCGGGTGCGAGCGCGGGTACGGGGGCGACCCGGCCGGCCGCCGTTGCGGGCCGCAGCGGCGATGTCTTCGAGGGTATCGCGCTGCAGGCTTCCGGGCTCGGGCGCGAGGCGGCCGAAGTGAACGGCGTTCTCGAGGAGATTGCCTGCGGCGCGGCGGCGCAGGCGCAGACGCTCGACGGCGCAATGCAGACGATCGCGACGATGGTCGATTCGAACCGCCGCATCGGGGATGCGTCGCGCACCGGCCAGCAATGCCTGGTGGAAGCGCACGCGGCGGTCGCCAAGGTGGTTGCGGGCTTCGGCGAGACGACCGACACGCTGTCGCAGGTCACTTCGTCGGCGCGCGAGATCACGCAGATCGCATTGCAGACGCGGCTGGTCGCCTTCAATGCGTCGGTCGAGGCCAAGCGCGCCGGAGAGGCCGGGCGCGGCTTCTCGGTGGTCGCCGAGGCGGTCAAGGACCTCGCCGCGCGCGTCGAGGACGCGTCGCGGCAGATCATGCAGACGGTGTCGATGCTCGATGCCCGGCTCACCGAACTGTCGCGCGAGATCGACGACGACGCGAAGCGCGAGGGCAGCTTCCGCGCGGCGCTCGCGCGTTCGGAGGCACAGGCGGGCGAAGTCGTGCAGGCCGCGGTGCGCAACGTGCGCTGCTGCGAGGAGGTGCTCGAGTCGGTGCGCCAGCTCGCCGCCGACTCGCACGCCAGCGCCGATGCGATCGCCGGAACGCGGCGCAAGGCCGAGAAGTTCCTCGAGCTTTCCGAGTCGCTGATCGAGCTTACCGTGGAGTCGGGAATCCAGACCGAGGACACGCCGCTGATCGAGAAGGTGACCGACGCAGCGGCGCGGGTCTCGCGCCTGTTCGAGGAGGCGCTCGACAGCGGTGCGATCACGATGGCCGATCTCTTCGACGAGAACTACGTGCCGGTGCCCGGAACGAATCCGCAGCAGTACACAACGCGTTTCACCGCGCTCGCCGACCGGCTGCTGCCGCAGGTCCAGGAGCCGATGCTGAAATGCTCGCCGAAGGCGTCGCTGTGCGCGGCGGTGGATCGCAACGGCTATCTGCCCACGCACAACACGCGCTACTCGCGCCCGCAGGGGCCGGACCCGATATGGAACGCGGCGCATTGCCGGAATCGGCGCATGTTCAACGACCGCACCGGGCTCGCTGCCGGTCGCAGCCGCCGCCGCTTCCTGCTGCAGACATACCGGCGCGACATGGGCGGCGGGCAGTTCGTCTACATGAAGGACCTGTCGGCGCCGATTCTCGTACGCGGACGCCATTGGGGAGGACTGCGCCTCGCCTACCAGTTCTGAAAGAAGAAAGAAGAAAGCCGGACTCAGGTTCGGCTTTCTTTTGCCGAAGAAGATCTATGACGCGTGTCGCTTCACGTGCGAAGCGCTGTCCGCCGTTTTCCTTCCCTCTCACCTTCACCGAGAAGTTTCAAGATGTTTCGCCGTCTAGGGTTCAAGCACAAGATCCTCCTGCTCGTCGTGACCGCGCTGCTCGGTTTCGTCGTGCTCTCGCTGGTTTCCTCGCTGCGCAACGAACGGCTCGCCGTCGATGCGCGCCACGGCGAACTGGTTACCGCCGTCCAGTCGGCGGCCAACATCGCGGCGGCGTATCAGGCACGCGCCGCTTCCGGGGCGATGCCCGTCGAGGAGGCGCAGAAGGCCGCGATCGAGGCGATCCGCTTGGCGCGCTACGGCGGCGCGGACGGCAAGACCGAATATTTCTACATCTGGACCGTCGACGGCTCGACGGTGATGCATCCGACCCATCCCGAATGGACCGGGCAGCCGATGCTCGGCAAGCTGCTCGACGCCACCGGCGGCGACACGCTGAAGCGGCTGCTCGACGCGGTGGCAGCAAGCCCGAACGGGCGCGCCTTCGCGCAGGCCTACTTCCCGAGGCCCGGACAGACGCAGGCGGTGCCGAAGCTGCAATACGGAACGCGCGTCGACGGCTGGAACTGGGTGGTCGGTTCCGGCATGTACCTGGACGACCTCGATGCGCTCGTGCAGAGCCAGCGCGTGCGCGACGCCGCCACCGCGCTCGTGCTGCTGGCGATCGTCGCCGGCATGGGCTGGCTCGTCGTGCGCAGCGTGCTGCGCCAGATCGGCGGCGAACCCGTCGAGGCGATGCGCGTGATGGACGAAGTGGCGCGCGGAAACCTCGCCGCGCGACTCGACCGCGCGGCGCGCGGCAGCCTGCTCGACGGGCTGCAGACGATGATCGCCGCGCTACGGAAAACGATCGAGCAGGTGCACGTCTCCACCGAGAGCATCCGCACCGCCGCCGACGAGATCGCCGTGGGCAACCTCGACCTGAGCCAGCGCACCGAGGAGACGGCGTCGAACCTGCAGCAGACGGCCTCGTCGCTCGAGCAGATCACCGGCGCCGTGCGCCAGACTGCCGATTCGGCGCGCACGGCGAATCAGCTGGCATCGACCGCCTCGGACGTCGCAGCTCGTGGCGGCAACGTCGTCGAGCAGGTGGTGGCGACGATGGGCGAGATCGACGAATCGAGCCGGCGCATCGCCGACATCATCGGCACGATCGACGGCATCGCGTTCCAGACGAACATCCTCGCGCTGAACGCGGCGGTCGAGGCGGCGCGCGCGGGCGAGCAGGGTCGCGGTTTCGCGGTCGTCGCCAGCGAGGTGCGCAGCCTCGCGCAGCGCAGCGCCGACGCGGCCAAGGAGATCAAGGACCTGATCGGCACGAGCGTCGAGCGCGTGGAGGCCGGCTCGCGGCTCGTGCGCGACGCGGGCGAGTCGATGAGCGAGATCGTCGTTTCCGTGCAGCGCGTGACCGACATCATCGGCGAGATCACCGCGGCGGCGAACGAGCAGAGCAGCGGCATCGATCAGATCAACCTCGCGGTCACGCAACTCGACCAGATGACGCAGCAGAACGCGGCGCTGGTCGAGGAGTCGGCGGCGGCAGCCGAGAGCCTGAAGCAGCAGGCGACGAATCTCGCCGCCGTGGTAGGCGTGTTCCAGGTGGACGAGCGTGGGCCGAACGGCGCGCGTGCGTCGGCGCGTGCCTCGCGTTCCAGCGAGGCCGCCACGCCCGACGAAGCTCGCGCGGCGATCGCGCGTGCGCGCGACTCGGCGAAGCGGGGAGCGGTGCGCACCGTGGGCGCGGCCGCTGCGGCTCGGCAGCACGCGCCGAAGGCCAGGGCTGCGTCGGGGGGCGCGGCGGCTGCACCGCGCCAGGCGCCTGCAGGTACGGCCGCGGTCAGTGCTGCGACCGCGGTGGGTGCGGAAGAGGGATGGGAGAGCTTCTAGACAACAGGGTCGCCCGCCAAGACGCGGGCGACCCTGTTGTCCAATCCGGTGGGGAGCGCGGCGGGCGATCCCCGCCGACGCGCCGAATCAGGCGGAACGAACTCCCCGGCGATGCGCCGGGGAGTTCGTCAATCCTTCGTCGGTGTACAGACGGGGCGCGGGCCCGAGCAGCGCACCGAGCGCGCGCGAGGCCTGCAGCGCCGAGCGGCGTGCGAGGGTCGAGTTCGAATCGAGCGCCGCGCGCAGCGCGTGCAGACGTTCGGCAATGCGGGCATCGGGCGCTGCCGGAGCCTTCCGGCAGGCGGCGATCCACCCCGACAGGCGGGCGTTGATGTCCTCGAGCCGATCCGCATCGCGCGCGAGCATCGCCTCGCGCTGCTCCTCGAGAAGCGCGAGACCGTCGTCGAGCGACGGCGCTGCAGCGCGGACGCCTGCCGTCATTTCGTTCGTGAAAGCGTCTCGAGCAGCTCGGCTGCCTGCGAGATCATCTTGTCGGCGACCGCGTGGGCGCTCACCTGGAAGCGTCCCTCGCGGATCGCCGCCTTGACTTCCTCGACCTTGTGCAGCCGCATCTGTTCCTCGGCAGTGGCTTCGGTCGCGAGGCTCTTCGAGGCGGGCGACAGGTGCACGGCATCGGCCGGCGCGGTCTTCTCGACGGCGTCGCTGCGTGCGCCGGCGCCGGCGCCGGCAACGGGCGCGCCGTGGCCGGCACGCGACAGTGCATCGGGTTGTTGCGGCTCCGTGGGTTTGCCGATCTTCATGGCGATTCCCCTTTCGAACCCGGGTACGAGCCCGGATGCCGGGAGTATCGGCCGCGTTGCGCCGAACTTGAGGGCCGCGGCCCGCGTTCGATTGCCGAAGATCGCATCAGAGGCGGACTTCGACCGTACGCTCGCGGACCGTGCCGACGAGCATCCTGCCCGTTTCGGTACGCACGCGCAACGACTGTCCCTCGCCGGCGCCGGACAGCGCGAAGCCGCCGGCCGAGACGCTGAAACCCGAGCCGACCATCCGGATGCGCACGGGGTCGCCGGCGGCGATCGTCTGCGGAATCCGCAGGTCGTTGGCGCGCAGCACCTGTCCGGCCGACAGCGGTCGGCCCAGCGAGCGGCCGGCCAGCCACGCCGGATCGGATACCGGCACGCCGGTGGTGCGCGTCCAGTCGACCTCCTCGATCCGGAAGTCGTCGGCGCTCGGCATCGCGCCCGCCGGCAACGGGAGATTCGCCACCAGCGCCGGTCCGAACACCGAAACGGTCACCGGAATCATCGTCGACCAGGAGGCGCCCTCGGCGCAGCGAACGCCGACGAAGCCGCGGCCCCACAGTTTCGCGTTGGGCGGCAGGAACGGCTCGATGCGCGCGCAGGGCGCGAGCCGCATTCCGCGATTCAGCTTGCCGACCTGCACCTCGACGCGCAGGCCGGCGCGGCCGGTCTCGTCGTCGGCGGCGGAAGCGTCCGCATCGGCCGGCAGGCGCACCGTCCAGGTCGATGCCGCCGACTCCTCGATCCAGCGCTGAAGCTGCGGACCCATGTCCGCCATCGGCGAAGCTTCGTCCGTCGCCGCCCGGGTGGAAGCCTGCGGCGTAGTGACCGGCGAGGCCGGCGAAGCGGCCGGCGCAGCGGCGGCGCCGGTCGAGACGGCGAAACACGCGGCGGCGCCGGCGGCGAGCGCGTGCGCCAGCACGATGTGTGCCGAAACGATGCGTGCGGCCGCGGCGGGCGCACACGAAGCGCGCTGCGGGCGGAAGGTCTCGATCGACGGGTCCATTCGCGCAGCCTAGTGCCGGCGCCTGCCCGCCGGTTGCGCGAGATGCGGGACAAAGCCGGCGTTTTTCGCCTCATCCGCGCGAGAGCCCGGACGAATAATCGGCAGCGATCGGAAAAACAGGAGGGAGCGATGCTCGACCGGCTCACCGGCACGCTGCAGTTCCAGGGCGAGGCGCTTGCGCTGCGTGCGCAGCGCCAGCAGGTGCTGGCGTCGAACATCGCGAACGCCGATACGCCCAACTACCAGGCGCGCGACTTCGATTTCGGCCAGGCGCTCGCGCAGGCTGCCGCGCGCATCGACGGCGTGCCCGCCGGCAGCGTGTCGCTGA
Organism: uncultured Burkholderiales bacterium; assembly: GCA_937903095.1. Classification (GTDB taxonomy): domain Bacteria; phylum Pseudomonadota; class Gammaproteobacteria; order Burkholderiales; family Burkholderiaceae_E; genus Zeimonas. The sequence continues at coordinate 17,867 of CALCZN010000092.1, read as the reverse complement.
CCTCGTCCGGCGGCTCGCCGCTGCGCGTCGCGCTGGCGCAGCCCGATGCGGCGGGCGCGGCCGGCAAGGCCTTCCTGCCGGTGAGCGGCGCTTCCACGTCTTCGCAGCCGGCGATGCTGTGGCGCACGCCGCAGCAGCCTACGCTCGATCGCAACACCGTCGACCTCGACCGCGAGCGCGCGAACTTCGCCGACAACTCGCTGCGCTACGAGGCGACGCTGCGCTTCATCAACGGCAACGTGCGCAACGTGCTCTCCGCCATCCGCGGCGAGTGAACCTGGGAGTCGAACGATGTCGCTTCTGAACATTCTCGGAATCTCCGGCAGCGCGGTCTCCGCGCAGAGCCAGCGGCTGAACGTCGTCGCGTCGAACCTGGCCAACGCGGACAGCGTCGCCGGGCCGGACGGAAAGGCCTACCGCGCGCGCCAGGTCGTGTTCCAGGCGCAGGCGGCCGGCGCCGACGCAGCGCAGGTGGGCGTGCGCGTCACCGACGTGATCGAGGACACGACGCCCGGCAAGCGCCTGCACGATCCGTCGCATCCGCTGGCGGACGCCGACGGCTACGTCACGCAGAGCAACGTCAACGTCGTCGAGCAGATGGTCGACATGATCTCGGCGTCGCGCTCGTACCAGAACAACGTCGAAGTGATGAACACCGCCCAGCAGCTCGCGCTGAAGACGCTGCAACTCGGCCAGTGAGCGAGGGAGAACGACGATGGTCAGCAGCACGCAGAACGACACCGCGAGCCGGACGAATGCGGCGAATGCAGCCGCGAACGCGGCGGCCGCCGCCTACGGCGCGCCGGCCGACGGAACCGACACCGCCGACGGCACCGAGGACCGGTTCCTCAAGCTGCTCGTCGCGCAGATGCGCAACCAGGATCCGCTCAATCCGCTGGACAACGCCGAGGTGACGAGCCAGCTCGCGCAGATCAACACGGTGCGCGGGATCGAGCAGCTGAACGCTTCGATGACGAAGGTCGCGACGGCATCGACCGCCGTATCGCCGCTGTCGGCGGTGGGGCTGCTCGGCCGCCAGGTGCTGGTGGAGGGCAATCGCTTCGAATGGACCGACCCCGATGCCGGCATCGTGAACAACGATCCGACGATGCCGAACGTCGACCTGAGCGACTCGAAATCGGTTCGCGTCGGATTCGAGCTTTCCGCCGCGGCACGCGCGGTGCGCGTCGAGATCGTCGATGCCGCCGGGCGCGTCGTCCATGCGCGCGATTTCTCCGAGCCCGAAGCGGGCGTGCACACCCTCGACTGGGACGGCATCGACACCGACGGGCGTGCCGTGTCCTCGGGCAAGTACACGTTGCGTGCATACGGCGTCGACGAGAACGGTGGCGAGTCGCGCGTCGTCGCGCTCGTGCCGGCGCGCGTGAACGGCGTGAGCCAGGCGCCGGGCGGCGCGCGGCTCGATCTCGTCGGACGCGACGCCGTCGCCGCATCGGCGATCCGCGCCGTTCTCTGAACCCGCAGCATTTCCACCAGGAGCCACGAATGTCTTTCCAGCAGGGATTGAGCGGGTTGAACGCCGCGGCGCGCAACCTCGACGTCATCGGCAACAACGTCGCCAACAGCAACACGGTGGGCGCGAAAGCCTCGCGCGCCGAGTTCGCCGACATCTACGCAACGTCGCTCTACGGCGCGGGCACGCACTACAACGGCATCGGGGTGACGGTCGCGGCGATCACGCAGCAGTTCACGCAGGGCGACATCGCGACGACGAACAACGCGCTCGACATGGCGATCAACGGGCGCGGCTTCTTCCGCATGTCGAACAGCGGGGAGGTCACCTACACGAGGAACGGGCAGTTCCAGCTGGACAAGGACGGCTACCTGGTCAACGCGCAGGGCGGGCGGCTGACGGGGTATCCGGCCGACGCAAACGGGAAGGTGACCACCGGAACGCCGGTCGAGCTGCGACTGCAGACCGGCGACGTGGCGCCGAAGATGACTTCCTCGGCCTCCATCACCGCGAACCTGGACACGCGCGCGAAGGCGCCCGATTCGACGAAGACGCCGTTCAGCATCGCCGACGGCGCCAGCTACAACGGCGCGACTTCGCTGGCGGTGTTCGATTCGCAGGGGACCGAGCACACGGTCGCCGTGTACTTCCGCAAGAGCGACACGGTGGCCAACCAGTGGAACGCCTACGTCGCCGCCGACGGCACGCAGCTGGACGGCCCCGGCGGACCCGGCTCGCCGTTCGCGACCTTCGAATTCGATGCCGACGGCAAGCTCACCTCCACTTCGCCGACCGGCTTTCCGGTGACGGTGCCGGTGTCGAACGGAGCGGGCGCGCTGACCGTCCCCTTCGATCTGTCGAAGATCACGCAGTTCGGTTCTGCGTTCTCGGTCTCGCAGCTGTCGCAGGACGGCTACGCGGCGGGTCGCCTGTCGGGCTTCTCGATCTCTTCGGACGGCACGGTGCTCTCGCGCTACACCAACGGCACGACGCTCGCGCAGGGGCGCGTCGTGCTCGCGAACTTCACGAACCCGCAGGGCCTGCAGCCGCTGGGCGGAAACCAATGGGCCGAGACCGCGGATTCGGGCGCGCCGATGTCCGGCACGCCGGGCGCGGGCAGCCTGGGCGTCATCCAGTCGGGTGCGGTCGAGCAGTCGAACGTCGACCTCACGGCCGAGCTGGTCAACATGATCACCGCGCAGCGCGTCTACCAGGCCAACGCGCAGACGATCCGCACGCAGGACCAGGTGATGCAGACGATCGTCAACCTGCGTTGACCGAACACTCGTTCGCGCCGGCGACGCGCTGAACGCCGTCGCGCGCCGCGGGAGGCACGATGGACCGATTGATCTACCAGTCGATGAGCGGAGCCAAGGCGCTGATGCAGCGCCAGGACGCGCTCGCGCACAACCTCGCCAACGGCAGCACCGACGGCTTTCGCGCCGACCTGATGGCGTTTCGCGCGGTGCCCGGCGAGCAGCCGAACGCGGCGACGACGCGCGTCTGGGCGCTGGAGGCGAGCGCGGGTTTCGATGCTTCGTCGGGTCCGATCCGCCAGACCGGACGCGCGCTCGACCTCGCGGTCGCCGGCGGCGGCTGGCTCGCGGTGCAGGGCGCGGACGGCGACGAGGCCTACACGCGCGACGGCGCGCTCGAAGTGGGGGCCGACGGCACGCTGCAGAACCGGCGCGGACAGATCGTGCTCGGCGACGGTGGCCCGCTGGCGATTCCGCCCGGCGCCGAAGTCTCGATCGGCGGCGACGGCACGGTGAGCGCGCGCATCGGCAATCAGCCGCCGTTCCAGGTCGGACGACTGAAGCTGGTGAATCCGCCGGCCGAGGAACTGCGCAAGGACGCCGACGGGCTCGTGCGCATGCGCGCGGGCGACTCGGCGCCGATGGACGAGTCGGTGCGCGTGGTGCCCGGTTCGATCGAGGGCAGCAACGTGAACGTGGTCGAGTCGATGGTCGGGATGATCGCGCTCGCGCGCCAGTTCGAGATGCAGATGCGGATGCTGCAGACCGCCGAGGGCAACGAGCAGAAGGCCTCGCAACTCCTTTCGCTGAAGGGCTGAAACCATGATTCGTTCGCTGTGGATCGCCAAGACCGGGCTCGACGCGCAGCAGATGCAGCTCGACACGATCTCGCACAACCTCGCCAACGTCAGCACGAACGGCTACAAGCGCTCGCACGCGGTGTTCGAGGACCTGCTCTACCAGAACATGCGCCAGGCGGGCGGGCAGGAAACGCAGCAGAACCAGCTGCCCACCGGCCTGCAGGTCGGCACCGGCGTGCGCCCGGTGGCAACGGCGCGCCTGTTCACGCAGGGCAACCTGCAGCAGACCGGCAACACCTTCGACATGGCGATCGACGGCAACGGCTTCTTCAGCCTGCAGATGCCCGACGGCAGCGTCGCCTACACGCGCGACGGATCGTTTCGCGTCGACGCCACCGGCCAGCTCGTCACCTCGAACGGCATGCCGATGTCGCCGCCGATCGTGATCCCGCCCAATTCGACCAGCGTGACGATCGGCGCCGACGGCGTCGTGTCGGTGATGCAGGCGGGGCAGGCCAACCCGACGCAGGTCGGGCAGGTGCAGCTCGCCACCTTCGTCAATCCGGCCGGCCTCGATCCGAAGGGACAGAACCTCTACCTCGAGACCGCCGCCTCGGGCGCGCCGACCATCGGCACGCCGGGCAACAACGGCGCCGGCCTGATCAACCAGGGCTACGTCGAGACCTCGAACGTCAACGTCGTCGAGGAACTCGTCGCGATGATCCAGACGCAGCGCGCCTACGAGATCAACTCGAAGTCGATCCAGACTTCGGACCAGATGCTCGCGCGGCTGTCGCAGCTGTGAGCGGCGCCCGCTACGCGCGAATCGCTTCGGCGTTCGCGCTGCTCGCGCTGGCCGGCTGCGCCGCAACGCCGACCGTGCACGTGCTCGAGCCGACTTCCGCGCGGCCGCAACCGACGCCGATCGCCGTGGCCGCGGCGAACGCGCCGCGCCCGCAGGCGGCCGACGGCGCGATCTTCCATCCGTCGACTTTCCGCGGTTTGTTCGAGGACCGGCGCGCGCGGCTCGTCGGCGACATCCTGACGATCCAGATCCAGGAAAAGACCTCCGCGCGCAGCAGTTCGAACAGCTCGGTGGACCGCAATGCCTCGGTAGACGCGAGCCTCACCCGACTGCCGCTCAAGTCGCCCACGTCGAGCATCCTTCCGAAGCTCGGCGTCGCGGGAAGCTCGAGCAACACCTTCGAGGGCAAGGGCGAGACGGGGTCGGACAACGCATTTTCCGGGACGATCACCGTCACCGTCATCGACGTGCTGCCCAACGGCAACCTCGTCGTCTCCGGCGAGAAGCAGGTCGGCATCAACCAGAACGTCGAGGTGCTGCGCTTCTCGGGCGTGGTCGACCCGGTGAGCCTGCTGCCCGGCAATCTCGTGTCGTCCACGCGCGTGGCCGATGCGCGACTCGAAGCGCGCGGCCGCGGCGACATCGACCACGCGCAGACGGTCGGCTGGCTCGCGCGCTTCTTCCTCAGTTTCCTGCCGATCTGAAAGCCGGCGTGCGAACCGGAGACCCGACATGATCCGACCCCTGCGTTCCCGTGCCGCCTGCGGCCTTCCGGGCATCCGGCGCCTCTCGCGCATCCCGCGCCGCGCGGCTTGCCTTGCGCTCGCCGTCGCGTTCGTCGCCGCGTCGGCGCTCGCGCCGCACGCGCCCGCGCATGCCGAACGCGTGAAGGAGCTTGCCTCGATCCAGGGCGTGCGCGCGAACCAGCTGATCGGCTACGGGCTCGTCGTCGGACTCGACGGCAGCGGCGACCAGACGACGCAGGCGCCGTTCACCGTGCAGAGCCTGCAGTCGATGCTGTCGCAGCTCGGCGTTCAGCTGCCGCCCGGCATCACGCCGCAGCTGCGCAATGCCGCCGCGGTGATGGTCACCGCGCAGCTGCCGCCGTATGCGCAGCCGGGCCAGGCGATCGACGTCACCGTTTCGTCGATGGGCAACGCGAAGAGCCTGCGCGGAGGCACGCTGCTGCTCACGCCGCTGCGCGGCGCCGATGGGCAGGTGTACGCGATGGCCCAGGGCAACCTGGTGGTCGGCGGCGCCGGCGCTTCGGCCGCCGGGAGCAAGGTGCAGATCAACCACCTGAGCGCCGGGCGCGTGCCGGGCGGCGCGACCGTCGAGCGCGTCGTGCCGAACCAGACGCTCGCCTCGGATACGATCCACATCGAGCTGAACCAGACCGACTTCGCCACCGCGCACCGCGTCGCCGAAGCGATCAATGCGAGCGTGCTGCCCGGATCGGGCGCCGCCGTGCCGATCGCGCAGCCGCTCGATGCGCGGGTGATCCGCGTGACGCTGCCGTCCGATCCCGCGCAGCGCGTGCCTTTCCTCGCCGGACTCGAGAACCTCGACGTGCGCCTGGCCGCGCCGCTCGCGCGCGTGATCGTCAACGCCCGCACCGGCTCGGTGGTGATGAACCAGTCGGTCACGCTCGCGCCCAGCGCGGTGGCGCACGGCAACCTGTCGGTCACCGTGCAGTCGACGCCGATGGTCAGCCAGCCCGGGCCTTTCTCTAAAGGTTCGACCGTCGTTGCCGAAAGAGCCGACATCGAGATCCGCCAGGACGGCGGGTCGATGATGATGCTCGAGGGGTCGGCGAAGCTGCCCGACGTCGTGAAGGCCTTGAACAGCCTCGGCGCCACCCCGCAGGACCTGATCGCGATCCTCCAGGCGCTGAAGGCCGCCGGGAGCCTGAAGGCGGAGTTGGAGATCATCTGATGGCGGCGGGGTCGACGTTGACGAACGGACTCGCGCTCGATGCGAGGTCGCTCGACGCGTTGCGCCGCAATGCCGCGGGCGATCCTCGCGCCGCGCTGAAGCAGGCGGCAGGCCAGTTCGAGGCGCTGTTCCTGCAGCAGCTGCTCAAGAGCATGCGCGATGCGATGCCGAAGAGCGGCATGTTCGACGGCCCCGGACAGGAGACCTACGTCGCGATGCTCGACCAGCAGTTGTCGCAGTCGATGGCGAATCGGCCGGGGGGCCTGGCCGGGATCATCGCCAGGCAGCTCGAGCGCAATCTCGCCCCCGCCGCGAAGACGGACACCGCGTCGAACGTCGCGAACACGGCGAACTCCGCGCGGGACGCCGCGACGAAGGCAGCGCCGAGCACGCTGTCGCTCGATCCGCGCGCCTCGCGCGCGCTGAAGGAATCGCTCGAGAAGCGCCTCGATGCGCCGCAGGCCGCGTTCGTCGATCGGATGTGGCCGCACGCGATCGCCGCGCAGCGCACGACCGGCGTTCCGGCCGCGTTCGTCGTCGGCCAGGCGGCGCTCGAGTCGGGCTGGGGACGGCACGAGATCCGGCACGCCGACGGCCGCAGCGCGCACAACCTGTTCGGCGTCAAGGCCACCGGCGGATGGAACGGGCCGACGGTGGACGTGACGACCACCGAATACGTGGACGGAAAGCCGGTGAAGGCGCTCGAGAAGTTCCGCGCCTACGGCTCGTACGCCGAGGCGTTCCGCGACTGGGCATCGCTGATGTCGACGAGCGCGCGCTACGGCGGCGTGCTGCGCGAGGCGAAATCGCCCGAGGGTTTCGCACAGGGCCTGCAGCGCGCCGGCTACGCCACCGATCCGGATTACGCCGACAAGCTCGAGAGCACGATCCAGCGCACGTTGCGCCTGGCGCGCTCGGGCGTTTGAGGAGACGCCGATGGCAGGCCTGCTGGGAATCGGGCAGAGCGCCCTGATGGCGGCCTATGCGCAGCTGCAGACGACCGGGCACAACATCGCCAACGCGAACACGCCGGGCTACAGCCGGCAGGAAGCGGTGTTCGCCACGGCCGGCGGCACGTACACCGGCGGCGGCTTCCTCGGCATGGGCGTGGACCTGGTCACCGTGCAGCGCAGCTACGACCGCTTCCTCGCCGGCGAACTGGCGTCGAGCACGGCTGCCTCGTCGGCCGACAGCACGCGCGCGGCGTATCTCGAGCGCCTGCAGCGGGTGCTCGCCAGCGGCGACGACGGAATCGGCGCGGCGATCGACGACCTGAATGCGGCGCTCGCCGACGTCGTGAACCGGGCGTCGGACCCCACCGCGCGCGAGGTCGTCGTGCAGCGCGCCGATACGCTCGCGCAGCGCATCCGCAACGCCGATTCGCAGATGGCCGCGCTCGGACGCGACGCCGACGATCAGATCGCGAACGCGGCAGGTCGCGTCAATGAGCTGCTCACGCAATTCGCCGGACTGAACGGCCGGATCTCCGCGGTGCAGGCGAGCGGCCATGCGCCGAACGATCTGCTCGACGAGCGCGACCGCGTGCTGCTGCAGCTGAACGAATACATGAAGGTCACCGCGCTCGCACAGGACGACGGAACGGTGAACCTGTTCGCCGCGGGCGGCGAGGGGCTGCTGGTCGGCACGCGGGCGGCGGCGCTCGTCGTCGGCGCCGACCCGTCCGATCCGTCGAAGCAGCGGGTCTCGCTGCAGAACGGCACCGCCACCATGCCGATGAGCGCCGACTCCTTCGGCGGCGGGTCGATCGCCGGCTGGATGAATTTTCGCGACCAGGATCTCGCGCAGACGCGCGGGGCGTTGGCAAAACTGGCGGGCGACATCGCGCAGACGTACAACGATCGCCAGAAGCTCGGCGTGGACGCGGCCGGCGCCGCCGGCAAGGACATGTTCGCGATCGGCAGCTCCGGTGTCGATTTCCGCAGCGCACTGGACTCGGGCTCGGAGCTGGCCGCCGCCTGGCCGGTGACGGCGCAGCTCGGCGCGGGGAACAAGGGCGCGCTGAAGATCTCGTCCTTCGATCTCGCCGGCGCGACGTCGGCAAGCGCGGTGACCATCACCTTCGACACCGCCGCAACCTATCGCATCGTCGGCCTGCCGGGCGGCACGGTAACCGGCAGCTACGTGTCCGGTGCGACGATCGCGCAGGACGGCTGGTCGCTGACGCTGCGCGGCACACCCGTCGTCGGCGACGAGGTCGAGATCGTTCCCAACGCCAGCCCCGGAACCGACGGGCGCAATGCGCGCGCGATGATCACGGAGTCCGCGCCGCTCACCGATTCCTTTGCGACGATGGTCGGCGAGATCGGCGCGCGCACGCAGTCGGCGCAGGCGAGCCGCACCGCATCGGCCGGCCTGCTGTCGAACGCACAGGCCGCGCAGGCCGAAGTTTCGGGCGTGAACCTCGACGAAGAGGCTGCGCGCCTGATGCAGTACCAGCAGATGTATCAGGCCGCGGCGAAGGTGATCCAGGCGGCGCAGTCGATGTTCGATTCGCTGCTCGCCGCCACGGCGCGCTGAGCCCGCGACCGAGTTCGCAACTGAGTCCGCAACCGAGTCCGCAAAGGAGCCGCAGGCGATGACCCGCATTCCGACCATGTACGCGCACCAGCGGGCGCTCGACGCGATGGCGCAGCGGCGTTCGGCGCTGAACGGCGACCAGTTGCAGCTGTCCACCGGCAAGCGCGTGAACGATCCGTCGGACGACCCGCTCGCCGCGGCGCAGGCCGAGCGGCTGCGTTCCCAGCTCGCGCGCATCTCGATCGAGAACCGGATGATCGGCTTCGCCCGACAGATGCTGTCCACCGCCGACAGCACGCTCGGGCAGGTGAGCGATGCGCTGCAGTTCGCCCGCGAGGAGCTGGTGTCCGCCGGCAACGGAGGGAGGTCCTCGGCCGACCGCGCGCTCATCGCGCAGCAGTTGAGCGGCGTGCGCGATCAGCTGGTGTCGCTCGCCAACAGTCGCGACGGCGCCGGAGGCTACGTGTTCGGCGGCCAGGGCGCGACGACGGCGCCGTTCGATGCGTCGAGCGGCCAGCCGGTCGCGCCCGCGCCTGCGCCCACGGCGCAGGGATCCCATCCCGGGGAGCAGTACACCGGACTGGACGCGAAGTACACGACCAGCCAGGACGGCCGCGCGATCTTCGCCGACGCCGCGGGGAACACGCTGTTCGCGGCGCTCGACACGATCGTCGGCGTCCTGGGCGACGCCAATGCGAGCGCGGCCGACGTCAGCGCTGCGCTCTCGACGGCCACCGATGCGCTCGATGCCGGCCTGGAGCGCGTGCTGATGGCGCGCACGCGCGCCGGCGAACAGTTGCGTGCGATCGACGCGCACGAGACGGCGCTGGCGAACGGCGATCTCGACGCCCGCGAGCGGCTGTCCGACCTCGTCGATCTCGACTACGCCGCGGCGATCTCGAATTTCCAGAACAACCGCACATCGCTCGAAGCGGCGATGACCACCTACGCGCAGATCGCGCGCCTGTCGCTGTTCGACTACCTCTGAGGCACATGAGCCCGACGTCCCTGTTCATGAGCGCGCTGATCGGCTACGAGCCGATCGTCGACCGGCAACGCAATGCGCTGGCGATGCGGGTGAGCGTCTCCCCGGGCGGGCCGGAGGTGAACATGGCGGCGCTGTACCGCGAATTCACCGGGCAGCGCGCGGGCGAAGGCGGCACGATCGCGTTGCGCTCGTCGGCGCCGATCGACGAAGAGCTGCTGACGATCGAGCCGTCGCCCACGCTGTGGATCGAGGTGCCCGGCGCGATGATGGATGCGGACGAGGGCAGGGCGCTCGCCGCCAAGCTGCACGAGGCGGGCTTTCCGCTGATGCTCGGCGGGCGCCCCGAGAGGCCGCTGACGCCCGATCTCGTTCCCGCGTTTCGCATGTCGATCATCCACGTCGACGCCGACCGCCGGCTGCAGCAGCCGCTGTTGCAGGCGATGCAGGCGCAGGCGCAGGCGAAGCGCTCGATCCCGCACGTGAACGACGGCGTGCGAACGATCGCGATGATGGAGAAGTGCTTCGAGCGGGGCGCCGTAGCCGTGGTCGGCTGGCCTACCGAAGACGCGCTGCAGCACGTGGGCGGGGAGAACGGCAATCCGAACTACACGACGATCGTCGACATGATGTCGATGATCGATCGCAACGAGGACCCGGTGGCGATGGAGAAGGTGATCCGCCGCGACGCGGCGCTCGCCTACAAGCTGCTGCGCTACATCAACTCGCCCGGCTTCGGCCTTTCGGTGGAAGTGCAGTCGTTCCGCCACGCCGTGATGATGCTCGGCTACGGACGGCTGAAGCGCTGGTGCGCACTGCTGCTCGCCACTGCCTGCAGGGACTCGAACCTGCGCCCGGCGATGGTCGCGTCGTTCCGGCGCGGCGTCTTCCTCGAGCATCTGATCGGCGCCGGGCAGGACGAGCAGCTGCGCGACGAAGTGTTTATTCTCGGCGTGCTGTCGCTGCTCGACAAGCTGCTCAAGCGTCCGTTCGCGGAGCTGTTCCGCAATCTGCACGTGCCCGAGCGCGTGCACGAAACGCTGGTGGAACGGCGCGGCCCCTACATGCCGTACCTGAAGGTCATCGAGTCGATCGAGAACGGTCCCGATCCGCAGCTGCCTTCGCGGCTGGACGACTGCGTGATGTCGCTCGGGCAATGCAACCAGGCGGTATTGCGCGCCTTGACGGCTCCCGATCTGATCAGCGCCTGAGCGCGGGCCGCAGCCGGGGAGTGTGTAAACTCCCGCCGATGCATTCCAGCGAACTGAAGCGGGCCGCCGCACGCGCGGCGCTCGACGACATCGTCGTCGGCGCCGTTCTCGGCGTCGGCAGCGGCTCCACCGTCGACCTCTTCGTCGACGAGCTTGCCGCGCTCGCTTCACCGCCGCCGGCGCTCGTCTGCGCTTCCGAGCGCACCGCCGCGCGCGCCCGTTCTCGCGGGCTGCGGGTGCTGGGGCTGAACGAGGTGCTCGCCAGCGGCGCGTCGATTCCCGTCTACGTCGACGGCGCCGACGAGATCGACCCGCAACTGCGAATGATCAAGGGCGGCGGCGCCGCTCTCACGCGCGAAAAGATCGTCGCATCGGCCAGCGGGCACTTCGTGTGCATCGTCGATGCGTCGAAGTGCGTCCGCAGGCTGGGCGCCTTTCCGCTGCCGGTCGAAGTGATCCCGATGGCGCGCGAACTGGTGGCGCAACGGCTGCGCGCGCTGGGCGGAGAGCCGAGCCTGCGCGAGAGCGGGCTCACCGACAACGGAAACGAAATCCTCGATGTACGCGGTCTCGACCTCGCCGATCCCGAGCAGGTGGAGGCGCGCATCGAACAATGGCCCGGGGTGGTCGCGGCGGGGTTGTTCGCCGTGCACGGGGCCGACGTTGCAATCATCGCGGCGCCCGACGGAGTCGAGCGTCGCAAGGCGACCGGGGCGCGGGGATGAGGTCCATCGCCCCCTCCGGCCATCGGAACGAATTGTGTCAGCCGGAGGAGATCGCCCGATGTTTCGTCTCGAAGCGCTGCGCCCGCAGCAGGATGACCGCCTGGCCTTTCTGAAGGGGTTCCTTCGAGAACCCCGGGACGTGGGGTCGGTCATCCCCAGCTCCCGTTTCCTCGAGCGCCGCATGGTGCGGATGGCGGGCGTGAATGAAGCGGATTCGGTCGTCGAGCTGGGACCGGGCACGGGCGGAACGACGCGCGCGATCCTTTCCGCCATGCCGGAGAATTCCACGCTGCTCGCCGTCGAGCTGGACCCGGTGTTCGCCGACTTCGTTCGCGGCTTCGACGACAAGCGCCTGATGGTGCATCAGGGCAGCGCCGAGAATCTGCGCGAGCTGATCACCACGCACCGGCTGAAGCCGCCGAAGGCGATTCTCTCCGGCATTCCGTTCTCGACGATGCCGGTCGACGTGGGCACCCGCATCATCGAAGCGATCCGCGACGTGCTCGCCCCGGGCGGCTGCTTCGTCGCCTACCAGTTCCGCGGCGCTGTCGCCGACCGCGCCCGCCCGGTCCTCGGCGAGCCGGAAGTCTCGCTCGAACTGGTCAATATTCCGCCGATGCGCTGCTATCGGTGGAGGAAGTGAAGGGTAAAGGGTCAAGGGTGAAGGGGAAATTCAACGCGGCTCCGTTCGAAGGCCGCTGTCTGTTGCCCCTTCACCCTTGACCCTTCACCCTTCACTCGGCGGTACATACCCCGCCACCCGATCCGCCCCTTCCCCGAAGAAATAGTTCTCCATCTGCTGCGCCAGATACTTGCGCGCGCGGGCGTCGGCCAGGTTCAGGCGGTTCTCGTTGACGAGCATCGTCTGGTGGCGGATCCAGCCCTGCCAGGCTTCCTTCGAGACGTTTTCGTACAGGCGCTTGCCCAGTTCGCCCGGGTAGGGCGGGAAGTCGAGCCCTTCGGCTTCGCGGTTCAGCTTGATGCAGTGGACGGTGCGCGCCATGCCAATTCCTACAGGTTCTTGATCAGCACCAGCGAGCGGCGCTGCAGGTTGTACAGGTTCTTGCGCTCGGCGGGCAGCTGGTCCACCGACGCGACGACGAAGCCGCGCTTGAGGAACCAGTGCATCGTGCGTGTGGTGAGCACGAAGAGCTTCTTCAGGCCGGCCGCTCGCGCGCGCTGCTCGATGCGACGCAGCAGCCGCTCGCCGTCGCCGCGATTCTGCACGTTCGGGTTCACCGCCAGGCAGGCCATCTCGCCCATGCCCGATTCGGGGAACGCGTAGAGCGCGGCGCAGCCGAAGATGACGCCGTCGTGCTCGATGACGGTGAAGTTGCCGATCTCGCGCTCGATCAGCGCGCGGTCGCGCTTGACCAGTGTGCCGTCGTCCTCGAGCGGACGGATCAGCGCGAGCAGGCCGCCGACGTCGTCGGGCGTGGCTTCGCGCACCGATTCGAGCGTTTCCTCGACGAGCATCGTGCCTACGCCGTCGTGCTGGAACAGCTCGAGCAGCACGCTGCCGTCGATACCGAAGGGAATGACGTGCGCGCGCGCCACGCCGCCTTCGCAGGCGCGCAGCGCGTGGCGCAAGGTGAACGCGCTGTCTTCGGCGAGCGTTCCGGAATCAAGCAGCTGCTGCGCGTCGGCTTCGGAGATCTCGCCGTGCAGCACGCCGTCGGCGCCTTCGATCGCCGTCTCGGCGAGAACGATGAGCTTGTCCGCGTCGAGCGCGATCGCCGTGCTCGCCGCCACGTCTTCCATGCTCAGGTTGAAGGCTTCGCCGGTGGGCGAGTAGCCGAGCGGCGACAGCAGCACGATCGAGCCGCTTTCGAGCGCGAAGCGGATGGTCGGCACGTCGATCTTGCGCACGAAGCCGGTGTGCTGGTAATCGACGCCGTCGACGATGCCCACCGGACGCGCGGTGACGAGATTGCCCGAGACCACCCGTACCGCCGAATGCGCCATCGGCGTGTTCGGCAGGCCCTGCGAGAACGCCGCTTCGAGGTCGAGGCGGATCTCGCCGGATGCCTCCTTCGCGCATTCGAGCGCCACCGGCCCGGTGATGCGCAGGCCCTCGGCATAGGCGGCCTCCACGCCGCGCAGGCGCAGCTGCTCGTTGACCTGCGGACGAGAGCCGTGCACGACGACGATGCGCATGCCCATCGCGTGCAGCAGGCTCAGGTCCTGCACGAGCGCATTCAGGCGTCCGGCCTGGATCAGCTCGCCGGGCACCGCGACGACGAAGGTCTTGCCGCGAAAGGCGTGGATGTAGGGGGCGACCTGGCGCAGCCAGGCGACGAAACGCGCTTCGTCCTCGGTGGAAGGATCGATCGGGGCCGAGGCTTCGGCGGGGGAGTCCGGCTCGCGGGTGGCGTTCATCGCCGCATTATAATTTCGCTCTCATGCATTCCCAGCAGCGTCCGCCCCTGCGACCGCTGCCGCCGCTGCGCTTTCCCGAGAACCTGCCGGTTTCGGCGCGTCGCGACGAGATCGCCGAGGCGATCCGCCGCCATCGCGTCGTCATCGTCTGCGGCGAGACCGGCTCCGGAAAGACGACTCAGTTGCCGAAGATCTGCGCGCTTGCCGGCCGTGGCCAGGCGGGGCTGATCGGCCACACGCAGCCGCGGCGCATCGCCGCCACATCGGTTGCCCGACGCATCGCCGAGGAGATCGGCTCGCCGCTCGGCACGCACGTCGGCCACAAGATCCGCTTCGACGAGCGCATCGATCGCGGCGCGACGATCAAGCTGATGACCGACGGCATCCTGCTCGCCGAGACCGCCTCCGACCCGCTGCTGCGCGCCTACGACACGCTGATCGTCGACGAGGCGCACGAGCGCAGCCTGAACATCGATTTCCTGCTCGGCTACCTGAAGCAGCTGCTCGACGGGCCGCGGCGCGACGACCTGAAGCTCGTCGTCACGTCGGCGACGATCGACGCCGAACGCTTCGCGCGCCACTTCGGGCGCGCGACCGATCGTCTCGACGGGAACGGGCAGGCGGTGATCGAGCCGGCGCCGGTGGTCGAAGTCTCGGGAAGGCTCTATCCGGTCGAGATCCGCTACCGCGGTTTCGACGACGCGCATCGCGACGACGACGACGAATCCGGCCTGCCGTCGCGCATCGACGAGGCGATCGAGACGCTGTGGCGCGAGACGCCGGGCGACGTGCTCGTGTTCCTGCCCGGCGAGCGCGAGATCCGCGACGTTGCCGAGCATCTGCGCCGGCTGCATGCGCGCGAAATGGCGGCGAGGAGCGGTTCGCCGTGGTCGCGCGGCCCGATCGAGCTGCTGCCGCTGTACTCGCGGCTGTCGGCGGCCGAGCAGCAGCGCGTGTTCGGCGCCTCGAACGGACGGCGCATCGTGCTCGCGACCAACGTCGCCGAGACCTCGCTCACGGTGCCCGGCATCCGCTACGTCGTCGATCCGGGGCTCGCGCGCGTGAAGCGCTACCGCTATCGCGGCAAGGTCGAGCAGCTGCAGATCGAGCCGGTGTCGCAGGCGGCGGCAAACCAGCGGGCCGGTCGCTGCGGACGCGTCGCCGACGGGGTTTGCGTGCGGCTGTACGACGAGGCCGATTTCCTTTCGCGGCCGAAGTTCTCCGATCCGGAGATCCTGCGCTCGTCGCTGGCCGCCGTGATCCTGCGGATGAAGGCGCTGCGGCTGGACGACGTCGAGCGCTTTCCCTTCGTCGATCCGCCGCCGCGCAAGGCGATCGCCGACGGCTATGCGCTGCTGCACGAGCTGGGCGCGGTAGACCAGAGGAACGAGCTGACGCCGGTGGGGCGCACGCTGGCGAAGCTGCCGGTGGATCCGCGCGTGGCGCGCATGCTGCTGGCCGCGCACGAGCTGGACTGCCTGCGCGAGGTGGCGGTGATCGCCGCTGCGCTGTCGACGCAGGATCCGCGCGAACGTCCGCTCGACGCGCAGCAGGCCGCCGACCAGCAGCACAGGCGCTTCGCCGACGAGAAGTCCGACTTCGTTTCCTTCGTGAAGCTGTGGGACTACTGGAGCGCCGCGCAGCGCGATCGCCACGCCGAGGGCGAATCGAACCGCAGGCTGGCGCAGCGCCTGGAGCGCGAGTTCCTGTCGGTGCGCCGGCTGCGCGAATGGGCCGACGCGCGCGAGCAGCTGCTCGATGCGTGCCGCACGCTGAAGTGGAAGGAGAACGAACGGCCCGCCACGGCCGAAGCGATCCACCGCGCGCTGCTCGCCGGGCTGCTCGGCAACCTGGGCACGAAGTCGCCCGACGACGCGCAGTACCTCGGCTCGCACCAGACGAAGTTCTCGATCCATCCCGGCAGCGCGCTGGCGAAGAAGCCGCCGCCGTGGGTGATGGCCGCCGAGATGGTCGATACGGCGAAGCTCTACGCGCGCACCGTCGCGCGCATCGATCCGGCGTGGATCGAGCGTGCGGCGGCGCACCTGATCCGGCGCAGCACGTCCGATCCGTTCTGGTCGCGCAACGCCGGCCAGGCGATGACCAACGAGCGCGGCACGCTGTACGGCCTGACCGTGTACGCGCAGCGTCGCGTGCCGCTTGCGCCGATCGACGCGCAGCAGGCGCGCGAGCTGCTGATCCGCGAAGCGCTGGTCGCCGGGCAGTGGGAGACGAAGCTGCCTTTCTTCGTGCACAACCGGAAGCTGGTCGCCGGGATCGAGGCGCTCGAGCAGCGCATCCGCCGTCCCGATCTGCTGGTGGACGAGTGCGATCTCCACGACTGGTACGACGCGCGCATCCCCAAGGACGTGCATTCGACGCAGGCGCTCGAGCGCTGGTGGAAGGGGGCCTCGCGCGACGATCCGCGCCTGCTCTTCCTGTCGCGCGAAGCGCTGTTGCGCAAGGACCCCGACGCGGTGAACGCGCAGGCCTTTCCGCGCTCGCTCGAGCTGCACGGCGCCGCTTTCGCGCTCGACTACCGCTTCGACCCGGGCACCGCCGACGACGGCGTGACGATGACGGTGCCGATCGCCGCGCTGAACCTCGTCGATGCGACGCGCTGCGAGTGGCTCGTCCCCGGCATGCTCGGCGACAAGGTGCAGGCGCTGGCGAAGTCGCTGCCGCAAAGGCTGCGCCGGCATCTCGTGCCGCTGCCCGAATACGCGGCGGGTTTCGTCGAGCGCTGGCGCGAGCGCGCGGGTTCGCGTCCGCTGGTCGAGGCGATCGTCGACGACTTCGCCGAGCAGCGCGGCCTGCGCGCGCAACCGGCCGACTTCCGGCTGGAGACGCTGCCCGCGCATCTGTCGATGAATTTCCGGCTGGTCGATGCGCACGGCGGCGTGCTCGGGCAGTCGCGCCAGCTCGCCGCGCTGCGTGCCGAATACGGCGCGCGCGCCAAGGGCGCGCTGCAGCAGGCTTTCGAGCGCTCGCCGCTCGCGGCGGTCCCGGCCGAACGTTTCGTCGACTGGTCGTTCGGCACGCTGCCCGATCGCCTCGAAGGCGCTCGTGCGGGCACGGCCGGCCTCGTCGGCTATCCGGCGCTGGTCGATCTGGGCGACGCCGTCGAAGTGCAGGTCTTCGACGATCCGGCGCAGGCCGAGGCTTCGACGCACGCCAGTCTCGTCCGCCTGTTCACGATCGCGCTGAAGGAGCCGTTGAAGTTCTTCGCGAAGAACGTGCCCGGGTTCCAGCGCATGTCGCTGCTGTATGCGTCCTTCGGCGGGGCGGACGAGTTGCGCGACGAGCTGGTTGCCGCCGTCGTCGAGCGCACCTGCCTGGTCGATCCGCTGCCGGTCGACGCGCAGTCCTTTGCCGCGCGCGTAGCCGACGCGCGCACGCGGATCAATCTCGTCGGACAGGAGCTGGCGCGCACGCTCGCCGAGGTGCTCGAGGCCTGGGCGCTGGTGCAGAAGAAGCTGCCCGCGGCGAAGGCGCATGCCGAGGTCCACGACGATCTGCGCGCGCAGCTCGAGGCGCTGCTGCCCAGGCGCTTCGTCTCGCGCACGCCGGCCGCGCGCCTGCGCGAGCTGCCGCGCTACCTGAAGGCGATCGCGCTGCGCCTGGACAAGCTGCGCGAGGCGCCGACGCGCGACGCGCGGGCGCGCGCCGAGCTGGAGCCGCTGCTCGTGCGCTGGCGCCGGATCGTGCAGCAGCGGCGTGGCCAGCGCGATGCGCGCCTCGACGAGGTGCGCTGGCTGT